>NZ_JAGPXW010000016.1:0-151246 GCF_018070365.1 Micromonospora sp. D93
GGCAACGGACAGCATGCTCTTACGGAAGATCGTGTTCATGAGGGGTAGCTCCTTCGGGGGTAGGACACCCCGACCGCCAAAGGGGGGCGGCGGCAGGGTGTGAGCACCTCGTCCGGCGCTGCACAAACAAGGGGAAAGTCTTCGGGGGGGGGGCGCCTACGGTGACTCGGCGTCTGCCGGCGGCCTACGGGCGGGGGCTCGTGGCGCCGGGTCCAGGTGTAACGACCGGGGGGGCCGGGGTCATTCCGGGGTTGGCCCATCCGTTGGCACCCGCATCGCGGCGGTGCCCGGTGCTCGTTCGTGGGGACTCCAACGACCGGGCGGAGGCTGGCATTCCCACCTGCGCTACCAGCCCCGCAGGGCCGGGCGGCGGGTCGGTGGTGCTGCGATCGTCAGGGTATGTAACGACCCCGGCCCGGCCACGATTCCGGCCCACGGGTGCGACCGGTCACCACCCACAAACACCCACCACCGGACAAACCCCGTACCCAACACCCGGAACGCGGCGTCAAATCGCCTCACACTCGCATGATCCACTCAGGTTCACCGAAGTCGCGGTGTCCCGGACGCCCGGACACCCGGACACCGCGACTTCATGAAACCCGAGTCGATCACGATTTGCCGACGGGCACCGGGTCGCATGAAACGGACAAAACTCGCGGGGGTCAGGGTCATGCGGGAGTCTTGGGGCAGCTCGCTGGGGTCGTCCTGAGCAACACCGGCTTGGGTGGGAGTTACCCTGACACCATGCAGGCCGTCTCCCCCACCGCGACCGGCGTGGCTTTCCTGGCCCGCCCGGGTCGCCCGGCTGTGGTGGCGCGGACGCTCGCCGAGCTGACCGGGCCCACCCGAGGTGCGGTGGAACTGCCGGTACGGCTGATGTGGAACGCCGAGCGCACCTTCGACCTTGGTGACCCGGACCAGCTTCTCTGGATGTACGAGAACGTGCTTCGCGAGACCACTCGGGCCGACGATCTGCGCGCCCTGATCAACGGGCGGACGCTGCGTCGGGTGTGGCGACTGCTCAACCTGCCTCGGGGCGTACGCCAGGCGTGGGAGAGCCGGCACCGCGGCCTGCGCGCGGCGTGATCGAGCCTCATCTGCACGAGTTCTACCGGGAGGTGGCCCGGGTGGCGCTGGCCGCCGCCGGGCCGTACCGGTTCGTGCTGGGTGGTGGGGTGGCGTGGGCGGCGCACGGGCTGGTTGCCCGACCGACGGAGGACGTCGACCTCTTCGCGGACGTGGAGGGCGCCGCAGCGGCGGCGTCCGCCGGAGTGCGGGTGGCACTGGAGCGGGCCGGGTTCATCGTCAGTGATGCCGACCCGGACAGTGACCTGGCCGAGCTGTTCGACGGGTACGAGCAGGACATGAAGGACTTCGTGGTGAGCCGCGACGGACGGCAGATCCGGCTCAGCCTCGCTCGGTTGGACCGTCAGCAGAGCCCGGTGGTGATGGACCTCGGCCCGGTGATGGACGTCCGTGACCTGGTGGCCAACAAGATCGCGGCCCTGGTCAATCGGCGGGAGGTTCGCGACTTCATCGACGTGGCCGCGGCCCTCGACCACTATGACGTGACCGAGCTGCTGGTCCTGGCGCGGCAGGTCGACCCCGCACTGGACCCGGACGACGTACGCGCCGCCGGCCGTTACCTGGACCGGCTCTCGGATCAGCGCTTCGGCAGGTACGGCCTGGGTGCCGCGGACGTCGCCGAGATCCGGCAAGGCTTCGCCGCCTGGCCACGCTGACCGGGTGGGCATCCGCGCGGACGCCCACCCGGCGGCGGATCACTTGGTCGGTCGACCGCCGGTGACCCCCAGGATCTCGCCTGTCACGTAGCTGGACTCCTGCGAGGCGAAGAAGACGTACGCGGGCGCCAGCTCGGCCGGCTGCCCGGGGCGACCCTCCGGGGTGTCGGTGCCGAACTGCTTCGCCTTCTCCTCCGGCATGGTGGATGGGATCAGCGGCGTCCACACCGGGCCCGGTGCGACAGCGTTGACCCGGATGCCCTGTTCGGCCAGGTCGGCGGCGAGGGCCTTGGTGAAGTTGGCGATCCCCGCCTTCGTGGTGGCGTAGTCCAGCAGCTGCGGCGACGGGTCGAAAGCCTGGATCGACGACGTGTTGATGATCGCCGACCCCTCGGCCAGGTGGGGAACGGCGGCCTTGCAGAGCCAGAACATCGCGTACAGGTTGGTCTTGAAGACCCGGTCGAACTGCTCGGTGCTGATCCCGAGGATTCCCTTGTCCTGCGACATCTGGTACGCCGCGTTGTTGACCAGGATGTCGAGGCCGCCCAGGTCCCGCACCGCCCGATCGACCAGTTCCTGGCAGTGCGCCTCGTCGGTGATGTCACCGCGTACCGCGACGCCCCGCCGTCCGGCGGCCTCGACCAGCCGGATGGTCTCCCGGGCGTCGGCGTCCTCCTCCTCGCCGAGGTAGGAGATGAGCACGTCCGCGCCCTCCCGGGCGAAGGCGATCGCGACCGCCCGGCCGATCCCCGAGTCAGCGCCGGTGATCAGCGCCCGCTTGCCGTCGAGCTTGCCGCTGCCCCGGTACGACTCCTCGCCGTGGTCCGGCCTCGGGGTCATCTCCCTGGTCGACCCGGGCGTCGACTGCTGCTGTGCGGGTTGACCGGACTGCTGGCCGTACTGGCTGGTCGGGTCCTGCTGGGTGTGCTGGTCCTCGCTCACCGATATCTCCTCGCGCCGCGCGGGAAGCGGGGGCTGTCCCGCGAGTTCTCGTTCCTCATCGGCCTACCCCGCCTCGGCCTGCGGAAACCGCTGCGACGGTCGGGGCTGGCGTGGCGGGAGCGCCGGCTGCTGGTTATGGTGCGCAAGGCGCTCACGAGGCGCGTCCACCCCCATGGAAAGGCACGTCATGACCTCTCCCTCCGGCCCGTCGCGCCGCCAGGTGCTCGTCGCCGCGGCGGCCGCGGCGACCACCCCGCTGATCGCCGCCGCGCCCGCGCAGGCGGCCGGCGCGGCCCGGCCGCGCACCTGGGACCTCACCCTCCTGGGCACGTCGGACACGCACGGCAACGTCTACAACTGGGATTACTACCGCGACGCCGAGTACGACGACAGCAAGCAGAACGACATCGGCGTGGCGAAGCTGGCGACTCTGATCAACCAGATCCGTCGGGAGCGGCGCGGCCAGGCGACGCTGGTGCTCGACGCCGGCGACACGATCCAGGGCACGCCGCTGGCCACGTACTACGCCAAGCAGGAGCCGATCACCGCCACCGGGGAGAAGCACCCGATGGCACGGGCGATGAACGTCATCGACTACGACGCGGTGACCCTGGGCAACCACGAGTTCAACTACGGTCTGCCGTTGCTGGACCTGTGGATCCGTCAGCTCGGCTTCCCGGCGCTCGCCGCGAACGCCGTGAACGCGAAGACCGGCAAGCCGGCCTTCCTGCCGTACGTCATCAAGAAGGTCTCCCTCGGTTTCGCCGCGCCGACCCTGCGGGTCGGCATCCTGGGATTGACCAACCCCGGTGTGGCCATCTGGGACAGGGGCAACGTCGAGGGCAGGCTGCGCTTCGACGACATGATCGCGACCGCCGCGAAGTGGGTGCCGATCATGCGGGCCCGCGGCGCGGACCTCGTGCTGATCTCCGCGCACGGTGGTGACAGCGGCACCTCCAGCTACGGCCCCGAGCTGCCGAACGAGAACCCGGTGGCGCTGATCGCCCAGCAGGTGCCGGGGATCGACGCGATCCTCTTCGGTCACGCGCACAACGAGGTGGTCGAGCGGTTCGTCACCAACGAGCGCACCGGCACGCAGGTGCTGCTCTCCGAGCCGTCGAAGTGGGGCCAGCGGCTCACCCGGATGGACTTCACCCTCGCCCGCGAGCGTGGCCGGTGGACGATCACCAAGAAGGCCGCCACCATGCTGAACACCAACACGGTGGTCGAGGACCCGAAGGTGCTCGCCGCCGTGCGGGCCCAACACCAGAAGACCGTGGCGTACGTCAACCAGGTCGTCGCGACCTCCACTGTGGAGTTGTCGGCCGCGGAGTCACGGTACAAGGACACGCCGATCCTGGACTTCATCAACCACGTGCAGACCGAGGTGGTCGGCGCGGTGCTGGCCGGCACCGCGTACGCCGACCTGCCGGTGCTGTCGATCGCGGCGCCGTTCAGCCGGACCGCGGTCTTCCCCGCCGGTGACGTCAAGATCCGCGACGTGGCCGGCCTGTACGTGTACGACAACACCCTCGAAGCGGTCGTGCTCAGCGGGGCCGAGGTCCGCGCGTACCTGGAGTACTCGGCGAAGTTCTTCCGCACCCTCGCCCCGGGCACGCCGGTCGACCCGGAGCAGATCAGTGACCCGGCCGTGCCGGACTACAACTACGACGTCTTCTCCGGCGTGGACTACGACATCGACATCTCCAGGCCGGTCGGGCAGCGGATCACCCGCCTGGTGCTGGCCGGCACCGACACTCCGGTGGCCGACAACGCCCAGTTCGTGGTGGCGGTGAACAACTACCGGCGCAGCGGCGGCGGCAACTTCCCCGGCATCGTGAAGACCCAGGTCTACAACGCGCAGCAGGAGATCCGTCAGCTGCTCATCGACTGGGCGCAGGCCAAGGGGACGATCGACCCGGCCGACTTCTTCCAGCCCAACTGGCGTCTCGTCCGCGAGGGCGTGCCGGTCTTCTGACCGCAGCGCAGCACATACGGGCCGTGGGTGGCGTCACCCGCGGCCCGTCGCGCGTTCTCAGCCCTGCACGTTCCAGCGGATCGGGTCCTCGGACTCCTCCGGCCGGTCGCGCCCGGGATCAGTCTCGGTCAGCGCCACCCGCTCGTCGGGACGGACGGCGGGCGGCAACTCCCCGAACCGCGCGTGGCGCAGAAACGCGTACTCGTCGTCGGTGAACGGCTGCTCGTCCATCAGCGCCTCCTCCTGCTCCCCTGCGATTGTCCGGCGGCCGAGCTGGTCGACACCAGTAGCCGCGCGCACACCCTGTAGGGCGTCCTAGGATCCTGGGTGAGCGGTGGTGGGCTGGCGCGATCGGTGCGGTAACCGGTCGAGGACCGCGAGGGCAGCCCGGATGGGACGGCGGCGCAGCATCTCGTCGAAGCTCGCCCGCCCCTGGCAGAACTGAACGAACATCCGCCAGCCCGGCGGGGTAGCCAACAGGGCGTGGAACACATCCGGGCGGCGGGTGAACACGTCGAGCAGCCGAAACCCCGCCCGCATCTCCGGCAGCAGGCTCTCGGCCACCGCCCGTTCGTACCCGGCCAGATCACCGCCCGCGACCGCCGCTCCGGCCAAACCGCCGGAGCGCAACGCGAAGCTGATGCCCTCCCGACTCCACGGCTCCAACAGCCCCGCCGCATCCCCCACGACCAGCACCCGGCCGTTGCGCAACGGTGAATCCTCCGCTCGGCAACGGGTCAGGTGGCCGGAGTCGTGCTCCGCCGGCAACCCGGTCAGACCCAACCGGTCGACGAACCGCCGCAGGTACTCGCGGGTCCCCTCCCCCGCGCCCCGACCGGCGATCACGCCGACGGTCAGCCGATCACCCTTGGGAAAGACCCAGGCGTACGACCCCGGCATGGCGCCCCAGTCCAGCAGCAGCCGACCCCGCCACTGCTCCTGCTCGACAGGGGACACCGGAATCTCCAACTCCAGACCCAGATCCACCTGCCGGTACCGGACCCCGACGTGCCGGGCGGTCACCCCCGACGAGCCGTCCGCCCCGATCACGGCACGAGCCGCGATCGTCGTACCGTCGGCCAGCCGCAGGCGTACCCCCTCGGGGTCCTGCTCGATCGCGCGGACCGCGACCCGCTCCCGCACCTGCGCGCCTGCGGCGACCGCCGCCGCGCGCAGCCGGTCGTCGAACTCCTCGCGGCGCACCATCGTCACCACCGGACTGTCGTTGCGGCGGGTGAACTCCCGACGGCCGTCGCGGGTGAACGTCACCCGGTCCACCCGGTCGTGCGCGGGCACCTCGATCCGACCCTGGACGGCCGCCAGAGACGTGCCGATCAGGCCACCGCCGCAGGTCTTGTACCGCGGGTGCGCGGCGCGCTCGACAACGAGTGTGGAGACGCCCGCACGAGCAGCGGCGTGCGCCGCGGACAGCCCGGCGGGGCCAGCGCCGACGACGACGAGATCCCAAATGATCACGGAAGCAGCCTAGGGCACCGCCGCCGCACGACCGGCGGACCCGCCCGCCGCCGCGACCGCCCGATCGGGTGTGCATCTTCGGGCACCGAGGGGGTAACCGGCGCACGGCAACCGCCACCGCAGTGGCGGACGAGCAGAGGAGGAACCATGCAGCAGGTGCAACTGTCGGAGGCCGAGCAACGGGTGTACCAGGCGGTCACCACCCTTGAGGCACGCGGGCAGGTGCCCTACCCGGATCTGATCGCCGAGGAGTCCGGGCTGACCGGGGAGCAGGTAGCCAGCCCCCTGCACCTGCTCACCGAGAAGGGCCTGCTGCACCGCGAGGACTCACCGATGGCCGGCCTCGACTTCGGTCCCCGGTTCTGCGCCCGCCAAATGGCGTGACCGACGGAACCAGCCGGCACGGTTCGCCCCCCGAAGACCCGGGTAGCGGTCAACCATGGATGACCGAGGGTCGACGGGGGGCACGATGAGCGCAGCGCAGACGCCGCAACCGGTGACCGCTGCCGAGAACCGACGACGCTGGCAGGCGGTCGGCGTCGGACTCGTCGCCGCGTTCATGACGCTGCTCGACGTCAGCATCGTCAACGTCGCAGTGCCGTCCATCGACCGGGCGCTGCACGCGTCGCCGAGCGACCTGCAGTGGATCCTCTCCGGGTACGCGCTCACCTTCGGCCTGGCACTGGTGCCCGCCGGCCGCTTCGGCGACGCCCGCGGTCGGCGCAACGCGTTCGTCTTCGGCATCGCGCTGTTCACCATCACCAGCGCGCTCGCCGGCCTCGCCACCACCCCGACGTGGCTGGTCATCACCCGACTGCTGCAGGGCGCCGCCGCCGGCATCGTCAACCCGCAGGTCATCGGGCTGATCCAACAACTGTTCCGCGGGCCCGAACGCGCCCGCCCATTCGGGCTGCTCGGCGCCACCATCGGCATCTCCACAGCCGTCGGGCCGCTGCTCGGCGGGCTGCTCATCGCCATCGGCGGCCAGGAACACGGCTGGCGCTGGGTCTTCTTCGTCAACGTGCCGGTCGGTGTCCTCGCGGTGATCCTCGGCTGGCGACTGCTGCCCGGCCGCCCCGCCGGTCAACCCGGCTGGCGTCGACTCGACCCCGTCGGCGTCCTGCTACTCGGCATCGGTGTCGTCCTGGTCCTGCTGCCACTGGTGCAGGAACAGCAGTGGCGGACCCCCTGGAAGTGGGCGCTCATCCCGGCCGGCCTGGCAGTGCTGGTCGCCTTCGGGCTCTGGGAACGACGGTACGCACGCCACCACCAACCCCTGTTCGACCTTCGCCTGTTCAGCCTCCAGTCGTACACCCTGGGCTCGATCCTGGCGCTCGTCTACTTCGGCGGCTTCACCGCGATCTTCTTCATCTTCACCCTGTTCCTGCAGATGGGTCTCCACTACAGCGCCCTCGTCGCCGGCCTGGCCATCACCCCCTTCGCCCTGGGTTCGGCGGCCGCCGCCGTGCTCGGAGGCCGCATCGTCAACCGCTTCGGCCGACCACTGGTCGCCATCGGACTGCTCACCGTCGTCGTCGGGCTGGCCGCGACGGTGATCGCGCTGCACCTCGCGCCGGACGCCCCAGCGCCCTGGGTCGCCGCCGGGCCCCTGCTCGTCGCCGGCATCGGTAGCGGACTGGTGATCGCCCCGAACCAGACGATCACCCTCTCCGAGGTGCCGGTGGACCAAGCGGGCAGCGGCGCGGGCATGCTCCAGACCGGTCAGCGGATCGGCGCCGCAGCCGGTATCGCCGCCGTCGGCTCGGTGTTCTTCTCATCCCTGGCCGACAGCCGAGGCGACTGGACCAGCGCCTTCGAACGGTCCCTCATGCTGGCCACCGGCATCATCGCGCTCGCGCTGATCGCCGCGCTGCTCGACATCTGGCGCAGCCACAATCACAAAACCTGATCTGGGTACGCCGCTGGCCGGCACCCCGGGTTCCGGGTGCCGGCCAGCGGTCGGTGTCGTGCGGCGGTGCTGCCTTGCGGGCGCGGTGGTGCTGGCGTGCTGTGGTGCTGGCGTGCGGGTGGTGCCGTTTGGTGGTCAGCTGTTCCAGTGCTGGGCGACGAGGTCGGTGGCCTGCTGCTCCCACTGGGCGTACGCGTCCGGGTAGGCGGAGACCTGGACGGTCTGCGCGGCGTCGGTCAGGGGCATGTCCTGCCAGCCGTCGACCTGCTTCAGACCCTTCAGGAACGCGGTCGTCGAGTAGGCGGGGTCGGTGATCTGCTCCGGGGTGCCCCAACCGCTGGACGGGCGCTGCTGGAACAGGCCCAGCGAGTCGTGGTCGTTGATGTCGCCGAGGTGGCCCAGGTTCTCCAGCTTCGACTCCTGCAGGCTCGTGGCGATGGAGATGACCGCGGCCCGCTCCGGGAGACCGGCCTTCTTCGTGGCGGCGATGATGGCCTTGACGTTGGTGGTCTGCTCGTCGTTGAGGGTGATGTGGGACTGGTCGCCCTGCGGCTTCGACGCCTGGACGGCCACCGCGACCGGCTTGGCGTCCACGGGGTTGGCGTGGGCGGCGATCGGGCCGGCGAACACACCGCCGGCGAACGCGAGACCGGCAACGGACAGCATGCTCTTACGGAAGATCGTGTTCATGAGGGGTAGCTCCTTCGGGGGTAGGACACCCGCACACACCGATCGGGGGAACGGCGGTGACGGGTGTGAGCACCTCGTCCGGCGCTGCA
Organism: Micromonospora sp. D93; assembly: GCF_018070365.1. Classification (NCBI taxonomy): domain Bacteria; kingdom Bacillati; phylum Actinomycetota; class Actinomycetes; order Micromonosporales; family Micromonosporaceae; genus Micromonospora; species Micromonospora sp. D93. The sequence continues at coordinate 8,830 of NZ_JAGPXW010000016.1, forward strand.
CAAACAAAAGGGAAAAGTCTTCGGGGGGTGACGCCTACGGTGACTCGGCGTCGGGGCCGGCGGCCTACGGTGGGGGGCTCGTGGCGCCGGGTCCAGGTGTAACGACCGGGGGGCCGGGGTCATTCCGGGGTTGGCCCATCCGTTGGCACCCGCATCGCGGCGGTGCCCGGTGCTCGTTCGTGGGGACTGTAACGACCGGGTGGAGGCTGGCATTCCCACCTGCGCTACCAGCCCCGCAGGGCCGGGCGGCGGGTCGGTGGTGCTGCGATCGTCAGGGTATGTAACGACCCCGGCCCGGCCACGATTCCGGCCCACGGGTGCGACCGGTCACCACCCACAAACACCCACCACCGGACAAACCCCGTACCCAACACCCGGCCTGCGGCGTCACGTCGCCTCACACTGGCATGATCCACTCGGGTCTACGGAAGTCGCGGTGTCCCGGGCGCCCGGACACCCCGACTTCATGAAACCCGAGTCGACCACAATGGGCTGGCCCCATCAAAGCCTACAAAACGGACACGGCCTCTGTTGCGGTCGGGCGCGATCATCGCAACTCCCCGGGGACCGCCTCCCGCTGCCGGGTAGACCCTCCTGGTGGGTACGCCGAGGCCGCAGTCGGCGAGCGCACCGGCCGTACCGGCCGTGCGTCGACGTCGGGTGTCGGCGGGCATCGGCCGCACCGGGGGCGGGTCGGTCGGAGGGGCAGTGCTGGAGGGGTCTGCGTCCTTCTGGACGGGCTGGCGCCCGTCGGAGTGTTCCGACGGGCGCCAGCTTGCGTGCGATCCGGGCGCGGCCCGGTGGTGTTGATTAGTGCGCCGCACCACCGAAGCGCTGGCGGCGACGCCAGGCCAGGGTCAGCAGCAGCATGACCGCTCCGGCGCCGACCAGGCCGCCGCCGAGCTTCATGGGTGTGCCGAGGCTGTCACCCGTGACGGGCAGCGGCTGCTTCTTGTGCAGCACCCGCAGCTCGGTGGTGGCGGTCCGGCCGGACTCCCGGCCGGTGGCGGTGAAGGTCAGCAGACCCGTCACCGACGGCTTGTAGCTCTTGGTGAAGCGACCCTGGGCGTTGGTGTACGCCGTGAAGTTCAGGGGCGCGCTCGCCTGGTACGCCACCGGGGTCATGGCCACGGTGCTGCCGTCGCTCCGGCGGGCCGGAGCCTGACCGCCAGCCGGGGCGGCCAGCGGAGTCACCGTCACCGAGATGTCGACGGTCTCGTTCGGGCCGAAGCCGGTGCCGGTCAGCAGTACCGTCTCGCCGAGGAAGATCGTCGGCCGGTTGACGGTCAGCGAAGCGGCTGCCGGCGGGTACGGCGGCGGCTGGGGCGGGTCGGTGGTCGCGCTGGGCGCCGGCTGCGGCTGTGCCGCCCCCGCTGCCGTCGGCACGGCCACCACGGCCAGGCCGACCGTGAGCGCCATGATGATGCGGGATAGCCGCATGATTGGTTCCCTCCTACTGGTCACAGCTTGGTGCGGAATGAACTTGGGTGGTCCAGGGGCTGGCGGTGGGGGTCAGCCACAGCTCGGCCTGTCCGACGCCGGTCTTGGCCGTCAGCACGGTGACCTCCAGCGCCCTCTCGGCGCCGGGGCCGACATCCACGCTGGCCGTCGCCACCTGGCGGCGGCGTTCGGTGCCGCTGCCAAGTGCCGTCTCGACCCCGTCGAGCCGGGCCTCGAGCACCGCTCCACCAGCCGGGCTGAAGATCGACACCAACGTGCGTGCGGTGTACGGATCACCAGCCAGGCCGAGGCCGAGGACCGACTCGCTGAGTCCGGACTTCGGCGCCGTCGAGCGGAGGGTCACCCGCAGCCGGAGCTCGCGGCGGCCGTCAGGCCGGCATTCGCCGACCGTCAGGTTCGCCGTCGGCCGCAGGTAGTAGCCGAGCTTCGCGCCGCTGCCGTCGTTGAGGAACACTCCGACCGTCGGCACGGTGTCCTGTTCCGGAAGCGTCCCGGCCATCCGGCTGTCGCCGAATGTCCGCTGTTCCTCAGGTCGGGCACTCCAGAACAATATCCGCCGTTCGGTGATAGCACGGTCAAATGCGGACAACAACACCTTCGGGTTGACATTCTTCTTGAAGAAGGCGTCGAAGACCGCCGACGCCGACGCCGCGAAGAACTCGTCCTGCTGTTTGATGTCCAGTCGTTGGTAGCTGTCGTTGAGCAGCGTCTGCACGACCTTCTCGCTGGCGAGCGGCACACCACCGGGCACGAGCACCGGGCCGGTCGCCTTGAGCAGGTAGGACAGCACCACCGGGTCGACGGCGAGCACGCCGTCGACAGTGGTGCCGGTCTTGCGCCGGAACATCTCGCGGTAGAGCGCGGCGGCGGTCGGGAAGTGCGGGGACAGATTGACGTCGGCGGGGTAGATGCCGGGTAGGTCGGTCCAGAGGGCACGGGTCTCGGCGGGCAGCTTCAACGCCGGGGTGAACTGACCGAGCGAGGCACTGCTGCCCTGCTTACCCATCTTGACCTTGCCGTTCTCGGCCTCGATCATCGCGTACGCGCCGAACATGCCGCCGGTCGCACGCAGTTCGGCGAGGTTCTGCGAGACGAGCAGGTAGCGGCGCGGGCCGTTCGCGCCGAGAAGCGGCGGTAGCAGGCGGGCTCCCTGGTCGGCGGCCGTGGTGAGGCTGGCCAGCCGGTCGATCTCGTCACGCAGGTCGGTCAGCGCCTGCCGGATCTGGCTGACGAGCCGGTCGGCGGGCACCGCGGCCAGGTCCTGGCGCGTGCGCTGCACCGACTCGTCCACCCGGGTCAGCTCGGCGGAGACGGCCGTGAGTCGGGCCAGGTCCAGCCGGCCGCCGGCCGGCACCAGGCTGGTCAGGTCCGTGCGGAGCAGGGTCGGGAACGCCTGCCGGGCCAGGTCGTCGATGGCGACGGCGATCTGCCGGACGGCGTCGAGGTCGTCGCCGGCGATCGGCGTACGCCGGCCGAGCTGCCAGCTCGGGTCGGTCGTCGCGGTTCGGGCGGCGCCGGCCTGCTCCTGAAGGGCGGCAAGCGTCCGCAGGGCGCGGTCGGTGTCCCCACCGACGACCTGGGCGCTCAACTCTCGGGCCAGTCCAGCGGCGTTGATCAGGTGAGCGCGCGCCTGCCAGCCGCGGAAGCCGATCCACCCGCCGGTCGCCAGCAGCAGCGAGCCGACCACCAGGGCGCCCAGGAGGGCCCGTCGCAGTCGGGCACGCCGACGACGCCGGGACCGGCTCCGCCGCCGGATCGGTCGTTCGCTCACCGTCACACCACACTCCCGTTCACGGAACCGGACAGAAGGTCGATTCCCTGACGTTCTTAGCATGCCTCAGGGAATGTCGTACTGTTATTGCGTTTGTCGCCCTTTAAGTAAGTTTTCTTCGTGACTCCGTGCGGGCTGCGCTTCTCGTCCGGCCGCCTCGTGCAACAGCCGTTCGATCTGGTCCACCCCGGCGGGCAACGACATCTCGCGCAGGTACGCGGCCCGCCCCCGGCGACCCATCTCGGCACGGGTCGGCGGCGGAATGGTGGCGGCCAACCAGAACCGGTCGGCCAACGCCGCCCAGTCCTCCGGTGGGCAGGACAGCCCAGCCCGGGCCCGTTCGACCAGCTCGGCCGTGTCCCCGCCGGCCGACGCGATCACCGGTGCGGCACAGGAGAGCGCCGCCTGGAGCTTGCCGGGCACCGTGCCGCGCAGCTCCGGGAGGTCGCGCAACATGACCAGCTGGTAGTCGGCGGCGGCGTACAGCTCGGGCATGTCGACAGGCGACCGCCGCTCCAGGAAGCGGACGTTGTCCGCGCCCAACTCGGCGGCGAGCCCCCGCACCCGCCGCTCCGCCGTGCCCGAACCGACCAGGACCAGATCCATCGTCCGGTCCAGCGCCGCGGCCGCGCGGACCGCGGTCTCCAACCCCTGCCGCGCCCCGATGGTCCCGGCGTGCATCACCACGCACCGACCGTCTCGACGGACGAGCTGACGGGCCGCCGCGTTGGGCGTCGCCGGGTGGAAGATCCGCTCGTCGGTCCAGTTCAGCACCAGCCGAACCCGGGCCGGGTCGGCGCCGGCGGCGACCACCAGGTCCCGCATCGACGGCGCGGCGATCGCGATTCGCGCCGCGGTGCGGTAGATCCGGGTCATCGTGCTGCCCATCCGCGCCGCCCAGCGCCCCTCGCCCCCCTCGTCCGCGCCGTCGCGGGCCCAGACGTCCTGTACGTGCAGTACCGCCGGCACTCGCCCGAGCAACCGGAGCACACCGGCGGCGGCGAACGTCGTCGCCGGCAGTTGGAACACGTAGAGCACGTCCACGTCGCCGAGGAACCGGCGCGCGACCAACCCCGCGCTGCCGGCGAAGGAGAGGTAGCTGGCCATCCGGCCGCGGATCGACGCACCGCCCCCGGGGTACCGGGGCACCCGTCGGACGCTCAACCGCTCACTGTGGGTCTCGTGGTGCCACCGCTGTCGCCAGCCGGGATAGACGTGCCCGCCGGGGTAGTCGGGGAAGCCGGTGAGAACCCGTACCTCGTGCCCACGCGCGGCCAACTCCTCGGCGAGGCTCCCGGGGATGAACGCCGGCTCGGGTGGAAAGTGGTACGACAGGATGCCGATCTTCACCGGTCCGCCCCCGTCCCGCAGGGATCGGCGCCGGTCGGCGCGGCACCACGGCCGGTGAGCGCGCGGCCCGCGTACGATGCCGACAACCCCTCCCCGCACGGCCACCGGCGTCGACGCACCGCCCTCGCGGTGCGAGCGCCCGTGTCCGTACCGATGAGAGGGGCACCGATGGCTGATCGCGTGTTGTTCGTCTGCCACGCCAACCTGTGCCGGTCGCCGATGGCCGAGTACCTGGCCCGCCGGTTGCTGGCCGACCAACCCGTCGAGGTGGCCAGCGCCGGCACCGACGCGATCGACGGGCTGGTCATGCACCCGTACGCCATGGAGGTCGCGACCGAGAGCGGCGCGGACGCGGCGGCGTTCCGGACCCGGGGTTTGCGCCCCGAGTACCTGGTCGACGCGACGCTCGTGCTGACCGCGACCCGACGCCAACGCTCGGTCTGCACCTCGTTGGCGCCGGGAGCGCTGCACCGGACGTTCACGCTGCGCCAGTTCGGCCGGCTGGCCGCCGCGGCCGAGCCGCCCGCCGACTCGGCCGACGACCCGTTGCGGGCGGCGATCGCCGCCGCCGCCCAGGCCCGGGGACGGCTGCAACCCGCCGCCCCGGACGAGGACGACCTTCGGGATCCGATCGGCGGTACCGAGGCCGACTTCCGACGCTGCGCCGAGGAGATCGAACGGTCGCTGCGACCCCTCGCCGCGCTCATCGGGGCAGCCGGGTGAGTTCCTGGGTGTGGTCGGGGACACCGTTGACCCCGTCGGCGGTAGCGCTGTGCCGGCCGGACGCGGCCCGGTCGGCCGGCACCGACGCACCGGCCGTCGTGGCGACCACCCGGTAGGCCTCGTACTGGTACGCCTCGGCCTTGGCCACCTTGGCCATGTTCAGCACACAGCCGAGCAGCCGGACCGAGACCGAGTGCAGTGACCGGGCCGCCGCGGCCACCTGGGTCCGCGACGTACGGCCCTGCTGGGTCACCAGCAGCGCGCCGTCGGCCTGCACGGCCACGACCACGCCGTCGGTCACCGCGAGCAGCGGCGCGGTGTCGATGATCACGATGTCGGCCGACTCACGCAGCGTCAGCAGCAGGTCCGACATGGCCTTGGAGCCGAGCAGTTCGCTCGGGTTCGGCGGGGCCGACCCGCTGGGCAACACCAGCAGCGACTTGTCTCCCCAGCGCTGCACGACGTCGCCCACCTTCACGTCGCCGACCAGCACGTCGGTGAGGCCGACGCCAGCGTCCAGGCCCAGGTAGTCGTCGACCTTCGGGCGGCGCAGATCCGCGTCGACCAGCAGCACCCGCCAGCCCGCCTCGGCCAACGCGATGGCCAGGTTGCAGGAGAGCGTGGTCTTGCCCTCGCCCTGTAGAGCGCTGGTCACCGCGATGACCCGGGCCGGCTCGTGGACGTCCACGAAGCGCAGGTTGGTCCGCAGCTTGCGGACCGCCTCGGCGCGTGCCGAGGTCGCGGCGTCGCCCACGATCAGCGGGGCGTTGCGGGCGTTGGCCTCGAACGGAATCTCACCGAGCAGCGGGCTGCCGGTGGCGCGTTGCAGGCCGGCGGCGTCGCGCAGCCGGACGTCGGCGACGCCCCGCAGGATCGCCAGGCCGATGCCGAGGATCAGGCCGACCAGGCCACCAAGGGCGAGGTTGCGGACCGGCTGCGGCGAGACGGGGCTGGCGGTGACCCGCGGGCCACTGACCACCTCGATCTTGATGGGCGCCTTGCCCTCCGGCGTCGTCTCGACCTTCTGGACGAGTTCGACGAACTTGTTGGCGAGGCTCTCCGTCACGCGCAACGCGCGAGTCTGGTCGGTGTCGGTGACCGTCGCCCGCAACAGAACGGTGCCCGTCTCGGTGGTGGTGCTCACCCGGCGCTGCACCTCGTCCGCGGTGAGGCCAACCGGAGTCTCGGCCACCACGCTCTGCGCCAGCCGGTCGCTGCTGAGCAGGTCGGCGTACGACTTGACGCGCTGCTGGAGGAAGAGCCCGCCCTGGTAGGCGTCGGTGACGCCCGTGTTGGGGGTGGTGACGAAGAAGGTCACCGAGGCGACGTACCGAGGTTGGGCCCGTACGGTCAGAAACGCCGAGACGCCGAGAGCCACCATGACCGTGACCAGCGCGACCCACCAGTGCCGACGCACGTGGCGCAATTGGCGGAGCAGGTCCATCAGGCGCGCCCCCGTGCCGGTCCGGTTACGGCAAAGAACTTCACGAAAACCCCCAAGGTCGTCTCTAAACTCGTGAAACCATTAAAGCGGCTCATACGGCTTATGTCCGGAGTTATGTATTTTCCGGCGGCGAGATGTGCGTCCGCATGACCAACCCGACAAACGTCCATTCGGCTGCGGCGTGACAACGGGGAAAAAGTCGAAGGCCGATCGGCCCAGCGTCCGATCGGCCCAGCGGTCCCCGCCGACCGCGCCGCCGGATAGGGTCGACAGCGGTGTGCCGGGAAGTCTGGTCGGCGACTGGATTCATGCTGTCCCGACTCTCGTAGGTGAGCACGCAGATGACCTCCCACACCCCACCACCGGGGCAGCGCCCGCCGAGGATGCGGCTGTTCTCGCGATCATCCTGGCCGGAGGCCCGGCACCTGGCCGACGTGCTGCGTACCGAGACCGTCGGTGGCGTGCTGCTGCTGTCGGGCGCCGTAATCGCGCTGATCTGGGCCAACTCCCCGTGGTCCGACTCGTACACCCGGCTCGGCGACGTCGTGCCCTGGCCCGGCGCGCCCTGGCACCTCGACCTGGACCTGGCCACCTGGGCGGCGGACGGCCTGCTGGCGATCTTCTTCTTCGTGGTGGGCCTGGAGCTCAAACGGGAGTTCGTCGCCGGTGACCTCCGCGACCCGCGCCGCGCCGCGCTGCCGGTGGCGGCCGCACTCGGCGGGATGCTGCTGCCGGCGCTGATCTACGTGGCGGTGGTGCTGAGCGCGGGCGGGGAGGGCCTGCGCGGTTGGGCCATTCCGACGGCCACCGACATCGCTTTCGCGCTCGCCGTGCTCGCGGTGGTCAGCTCACATCTGCCCCAGGGCCTACGCGCATTCCTGCTCACCCTGGCGGTGGTCGACGATCTGTTCGCGATCACCATCATCGCGATCTTCTACACCGCCGACTTCCATCCCCTTCCATTGCTCGCCGCGTTGGCACCGATCGGGCTCTTCGCGGTGCTGGTGCAGCGGGGGCGTACCTGGTGGTGGGCGCTCATCCCCCTCGCGGTCACCGCCTGGGTCCTGATGCACGCCTCGGGCGTGCACGCCACGGTGGCCGGCGTCCTGCTCGGCTTCACGGTCCCGGTGCTCGCCCGCCGACCGGCGGGCGGCGACCAGCCGGTCACCGGCGACGCGGCGCCGAGCGCTGCGGGGGCGGGCGAGGGAGGTCTCGCCGCGCGCCTGGAGCACCGCTGGCGGCCGGTCTCGGCAGGCGTCGCAGTGCCGATCTTCGCCCTGTTCGCCGCCGGGGTCACCCTGCGCGGCACCGACCTGGGCGCCCTGCTGAGCGACCCGATGGTGATCGCCATCGCCGCCAGCCTGGTGCTCGGCAAGAGCATCGGCATCTTCGGCTCGACGTACCTGCTGGCCCGGTTCACCCGCGCCGAACTGGACGAGGACATCACCTGGGCCGACCTGCTCGGGATCGCCCTGCTGGCCGGCGTCGGGTTCACCGTCTCGCTGCTCATCGGCGACCTGGCCTTCGGAACGGACAGCACGGCCGACGACCGGGTCAAGGCGGCCGTGCTGCTCGGCTCGGCGATCTCCGCCGGACTGGCCGCCACCGTGCTCAGCCGCCGCAACACGGCGTACCGGAGGGTGGCCGAGCGGGAGCGGCTGGACGCCGACGGAGACGGCGTACCCGACGTCTACCAGCGCCCCGACGCCCGCTGACCGCGTCGGCGCCGGCCTACGCTCAGTGGCGACGTTCGGCCGGCGGCAGGTCCTCGGTCTCCTCGACCAGCGCCTCGGCCGTCGGCCCGGTGAGGTCGTCACCCGGCACCGCCACCTCCTCGACGCGATCCCGCTCGTCGGTCTTCCCGCCGGGCGGCGGCTCCGGAGCGGTGCCGTCGCCTGCGAAGCCGTACTCATTCGGTTCGTCGTGCCGGCCCATGTGGTCATCCTCCCGCTTTTCCGGTTTCACCTGTTGAGGCCAACGGTAGGTGGTGATCGTCGTCGGCGCAGGGCGCCGAAGATTGTCGGCCGGACCACGGTGGTGGTCTGCTCAGCGCCGCCCCGAGCAGTTGACGCAGGGCGATGATCGCCACCGCGCCGGCCAGGCCGTTCCAACCCGGCTCGCCGACGAGCCGGAGGAGGCCGGCCGCGGTGAGCAGGTCCAGCAGTACGCGGACGCCGCTCCGTAACGCCCCGGTGCTGAGGGTGGTGACCACCCCGGCGACCAGTGCCAGGGCGGTGACCGCCGTGACCAGGGCGTCCATCACTGACGACGCTGCCCCTCGGCCACCTGGTGCTGCTCCTGGCGGATCTCGCGGCCCAGGAAGTAGTTCAACGCCGTTCGGATCGTCGCGATGGCGGCCAGTTGGCCGATCTGCGCGAACGACGGGGACACCGCCGTGCGCAGCACGTCGGCCGCCAGCTGGAATTCCAGGCCGAGGGTCAGAAACCGACCGAGCGAGAGCCGGATCGACGTGAAGCGGGCGGCGGTGCGGTGTCGCAGCCCCTCGACCACGAACCGCGCCGCCGCCCACACCGCGCCAACGAAGATCACCAGCGCGCCGGCCACCTCCACCACGGCAACCAGCACCTGGTCGCCCTGGCGCAACAACTCGGCCGGCTCCACCCAGGGCCGTTACCCGCCCTCGGGGCAGCTAGTCGGCGCTCAGGTCAGCTCGTTCACCGCCTCCAGGATCAGCCAGAGACCGGAGATGGCGAAAAGGATCGCGGCACCGTACTTGATGGTCTTCTCCGGCAGCCGCCGACCGAGCATCCGGCCGACCAGGATGGCCAACGCGTCCGCGGCCACCATGCCGATGGTGGAGCCGAGCCAGGTGCCAAACCAGCCGTACTTGGTGGCGAGCGTGATCGTGGCGAGCATCGTCTTGTCGCCCAACTCGGCCAGGAAGAACGCCACCGAGACCGCCACGATCGCGGTCTTGCTGGTCTTCTCCGCCTTGCGCTTCTCCTCCTCGGTGAGCTTGTCACCGCGCAGCGTCCACGCGCCGAAGCCGAGGAACGCCACGCCGGCCACCAGGGAGATCCACTCGGTCGGCAGCACCGCCCCGAGACCCACGCCGATGGCGACCGACGCCAGGTGCACCACAGCGGTGGCGACCGTGATGCCGATCAACACCGGGATCGGTTTGAACCGCGTGGCGAAGGTCAACGCCATCAGCTGGGACTTGTCCCCCAGCTCGGCGACGAAGATGACGCCGAAGCTGATCACCAGCGCGGCGAAAAATCCCTCCATGACATCCTTCCCGTTCACGCCGGGAGGAGGTACAGGGGCGCCCTCGACCCGGCTGCAACAGCCTGAGTCGAAGGTCTCGCCCGCCCCGGACAAGACCGGGGCCGCGTGGCCGGGTGCGGAACGCACCAGTATGTCGACCACGACATTGGGGGCTACTCCCCTTCGCGCGATCAGCCTATCGGATCACCACCCGGCCCGACCGAGGCGGGTGAACAGGCTCACCGCGCCCGCGCCAGCGTGACGCCGAAGAGCGCATCCGGGTCGGTCCAGAACTCCGCCGTGGCGAAACCGGCAGTGGCCAGCTCGGCGGCGATCCCCTCCGGGTGGAACTTCGCCGAGACCTCGGTACGCAGCTCCTCCCCCGCCGCGAAATCGACTGTCAACCCCAGCACCCGCACGGTCATCGACCGGGTCGCCCGCAACCGCATCTCGATCCACTCGTGATCGGAATCCCAGACGGCGACGTGTTCGAAGGCGGCCGGGTCGAAGTCGGCGCCCAACTCGCGATTGATCACGTGCAGCACGTTGCGGTTGAACTCGGCGGTGACCCCGGCGGCGTCGTCGTACGCGGGCACGATCACCGACGGGTCCTTCACCAGGTCCGTGCCGAGCAACAGCCAGTCACCGACCTCCAGCGCGGCGCGCATCGCCGTGAGGAACTCGGCCCGCTCGGCGGGCAACAGGTTGCCGATGGTCCCGCCGAGGAACACCACCAACCGCCGGCCGCCGGTGGGCAGCCGGTCCAGTTGCCGGGTGAAGTCCCCCACGATGCCCCGGACCCGCAGGCGGGGATAGTCGGCGGCGATCTGGGCGGTGGACCCCCGCAACGCGCTGACCGACACGTCCAGGGGGACGAACGTGCCCAGCTCACCCCGGCGGGTGAAGGCGTCCAGCAGCAGCCGGGTCTTCTCCGACGAACCGGAACCCAACTCGATGAGCGTCTTGGCCCCGGTCAGTGCCGCGATGTCGGGAGCGTGCGCGGCCAGCACGGCCCGCTCGGCCCGGGTCGGGTAGTACTCGGGCAGTCGGGTGATCTCCTCGAAAAGCTCGCTGCCCCGGGCGTCGTAGAACCACTTCGGCGGCAGCCACTTCCGCCCGGAGCTCAGCCCCGCCCGGACGTCGTCGCGCAGGCCGCGCTCCAGGTCACCCTCTTCGAGGTAGATCTCCAGTGGTTCCGCGGTCATCGGTTCGCTCCTCTCGTTCGATCAACCGTTGCGTGCCTGCGCACCGGGGCCGGCAGTGGACGTACCCGCACCTCGCCCGCGGTGGCGACGACCAGGTGCCCCTCCGGCACCGACCGCCACCCCGGATCGTCGTCGTGTGGCTCGGAGGCGAGCAGCACCGAACCCGGCGTCTCGCGGACCGACAACGCGTGCCCGGCCACGCTGGCCACCACCCGGTGCCCGTCGGTGAGCAGCAGGTTGAGCCGCGACCCGGGTGCGGCGGCGGCGACGTCGGTCACCGTCCGCCCGACCGCCTCGGCCGCGTCGGCGCCAGCTCGCAGCAGATGCCGCACCAACGCCCACAGCAGCGCCGAGTCGGTGGCCGCGTCCAGGGTGAGCAGGTCACGCACCGGCAGCTCGGCGGCGAGCGGCACCACGGCGTCCGGCCAGCCGCGGACCACCCCGTTGTGGCTGAACAGCCACCGCCCCTCGGCGAAGGGCGCCGCCGCGCCGTCGAGCAGCGCCATCCCGACCGTGGCCGAGCGCACCGCCGCCACCACCGCCGCGCTGCGGGTCACCGCCGCGAGCTGGGCGATGGTCGGGTCGCTCCAGATCGGCTGCGCCCGCCGGTACCGCACCGGCTCACCCTCACCCGGGTACCAGCCGACACCGAACCCGTCGGCGTTGATCGTGCCGCCGCCACGCATGTCGCGGGGCGCCCAGGACTGCCGCACCAGCGAGTGCGGAGGGTCGAACAACAGCTCGGCAAGGGTGACCGGCGGCCCCAGGTAGGCCAGGTGGCGACACATCAGCGCCCCCGGCCCGCCGCCGGGCCGCCGGTCGTGCGGTGGCTCACCGGTACGACTCGTCCGGTCGCACGTCCCGGGCGCAGCGGAACCCGCTGAAGATCTGCCGGCGGATCGGGTAGTCCCAGTTGCGGAAGGTGCCCCGACAGGCAGAGCGGTCGGTGCCGAACGAGCCGCCGCGCAACACCCGGTAGTCGTCGCCGAAGAAGACCTCCGAGTATTCGCGGTAGGGAAACGCGGCGAACCCCGGATGCCCGTCGAACGCCGTCGACGTCCACTCCCAGACGTCGCCGATGAGCTGGTGCACACCCAACGGCGACACGCCGGCCGGGTACGCGCCCACCGGCGCCGGCCGCAGATGGCGCTGGTCGAGGTTGGCGTGCGCCTCGGTCGGGTCGTCGTCCCCCCAGGGGTAACGGCGCGACCGCCCCGTCGTCGGATCCCACCGGGCCGCCTTCTCCCACTCCGCCTCGGTGGGCAGCCGCTTGCCGGCCCACGCCGCGTACGCCTGCGCCTCGTACCAGCACACATGCACCACCGGCTCGTCGGCGCGGACCCGAGCCCACTGACCGAAGCGCCGATACGACCAGTCGTCGCCGTCGGAACGCCAGTGCATCGGCGCGCTGAGCTGCTCCTGAACCCGATGCTCCCAACCGGCCGGGCTCCACCAGCGCCGCTCGGAGTAACCGCCGTCAGCGATGAAGGCCGCGTACTGGCCGTTTGTCACCGGGGCGGCGTCGATGACGTACGCCGGCAGGTCGACCCGGTGCGCCGGACGTTCGTTGTCCAACGCCCACGGATCGGTGTCGGTGCCCATGGTGAACTCGCCCGCCGGCACCAGCACCTCCGCGCCGGCCCGGACCGACGGCTCGGGCGGCGCCGGGGCGTGCAGCACCGCCGGACCCGACCGCAACTGGTGGGTGGCGAGCATGGTCTCGTCGTGCTGCTGCTCGTGCTGCACGATCATGCCGAAGGCGAACCCGTCGGCGACCAGCGGCCGTTCGGTGAAGGCCATCGCGTCGAGCAGGTCGTGCACCTTGTCCCGGACGGTGGCCAGGTAGGCGCGCGCCTCAGCGGGCGGCAACAGCGGCAGCGCGGGGCGGTCCCGGCGCGGCTGCTTGAACGCGTCGTACAACTCGTCGATGTCACACCGGACCGGCTCCCGGCCCCCGACGTCACGGACCAGCCAGAGCTCCTCCTGATTTCCCACGTGAGCGAGGTCCCAGACCAGCGGCGACATCAGCGGTGAGTGTTGGCGCGTCAGGTCGGCGTCGTCGACCACCTCGGTCAACAACGTGGTACGAGCCCGGGCCCGCGCCAACTCCACAGCGATGCGATCGCGCAACCCCGGCTCACTCCTCGCGCTCACCGAACCGCCCTCCGTTCGCGACTGCGAGGCTCGCAACCCCGGCTCACTCCTCGCGCTCACTGGTCCCTCCTCTCTGTGGCGGCCAGTCGCCGCCGTACACCTCTTTGAATCTCGTCGTGAGTGCTGGCCGGCAGCTCCAGTCGGGGTAGCGCGGTCAGGGCCAGGTCGAGCAGGGCCGCCGCGGCCCCGGCCAGCGTCGGGTCGGCCAGGCCGTGCCGGGCGGCGGCGGACCAGCGCTGCGCCACAGGCGTGGCGATCGTGTACGCCGCACGGACGGTGCGCGGGTCGCCGAACAGGGCGGTCAGCACCGCCAGCGGCAGCCGCCAGTCCCGATCGGGTTGCGCGTCCAGGTAACGCAGCTCCAGGTAACCGCGTGGTCGCACCGGCGGGAAGATGGTGCTGACGTGGTAGTCGAGGTCATCGGTGGTGGGCGGTTGTGGCAGCGCGCCGTCGAGCCAGTCGGCGAAGGTCACGCCGGGTGGCGCGGCCCAGTCGGCGTCGTGCCGGCGAAGACAGAGCAGCGGCGCGGCGAGCACGTACCTGGTCCAGGCGTCGATCGGATCGTCCCCGGCGCGGGCGGGCGACCAGACCGGGCGGGTCCGGGCCGGGTCGATGGCCAGCCAGGCGGCCATCCGGGCGGAAGCCCAACCGGTGCGCCGCCCCGCGTGTCGAGCGGCGGAGGCGAACGCCGCGAGCAGTGGGGGCCCGACCGCGTGGGCCGCGGCCCAACGGTCGGCGACCTGGTCCGGTTCACCGGCGTCGAGGCAGATCTGCAGGCCGGCGGTGCTGTACATCATCGTGCGGCCGGCCGGGCCATGGCGGTCGAAGGCTCCGCGCATCGCGCGGTAGCGGGGGGTTTCCACCACCGGGCGAGGCCGTCGGTGGGGGTCGATGCCGCTGCGGCCGAGGACCAGCCCGGCGGCGGCCAGCAGGTCGGTGACCTGGGCGATGTCAGCCTCGGTGGCGCGGATCAACACGGCGACCGAGGGGCGGGGCGGGGTGGAGATCTCCAACTGGCCACCCGGCTCCAGGGTGACCACGCCGCCCTGTCGCAGCGGCTCGGCCGGGCTGGTGGCATCCAGCGTGGCGGGGCTGTGCCGCCCGAGCGCCGTCCGCAGCCGCGTCGCGTCGACGGGTCGGGCGGGATCGGCGGCGTCGTGCACGGTCCATTCCAGTTCGACACCGGTGTGGGTGGGTGGGCCGGTCTTGAAGCAGATCCGGGCCAGGTGTCGGACTGCGGCTGCGGACTCGCGCAGGATGGCGCTGCGGTCCAGGTCGGGTGACGTCACCAAGAGTCGGGCCCCCTCTCCGTGCGCCGGGTCCGGCACACCGTGCCACCGTAAACTGACCCACCGACACCGTCGGGGGCGTGCACGGTGCCACCAACCTCTGTCTAACAGAGGAATTTCCGATCCAGGGCGGAACCAACGGGCTCCGGCCGGCGACCGTTCAGCCGGCGGCGGGGTGGCCCGCTCGCGGCGGTGACGGCGGGGTCTTCGCCGACGGGGACGGCCCGCCCTTCGCCGACTCGGAGGGCTTGACCTTCGCCGACTCGGTGGGCTTCGCCTCGGGCACCAGCCGCTGGCAGTACGCCTCGACCTCGGCGGGGCCGCCGGCGGCGGTCACCAGCCGCTGGAAGGCCGGCGTACGCAGTGCCTTCTCCCGCTGGTCGGGCTTCTTGGCCCGCCACGCGCGGCACAGTCCGTGCAGTTGGTCGGCGGGTGCGGGAACGGCCGACGGTGTGGCGGTGACGGGCGACGGCGCGCCGGGGACCACCGACCGACCGGGCTCGGCCGACCGGGGCACGCCATGGTGCGGTGTGGGCGACGGGCGCGACGGGGCCGGCGCCACCGGGTCTGGCGCACGGTCGCGGGTGACCGCGGCGAAGGCGGCCCCCGCGGTGGCGGTAGCGGCCACCGCGCCGATCCAGGCCACCGCGCCGGTGGTCACCCGACGACGGCGTGGCCGCTGCGGCACGGCCGGCACCGGGTTGGCCCGGGCGGCCCGGAACGCGGCCAGCGCGGCCTCCTCGCCGGCCAACTCGCCGGGGCGGACGGGGCCGGTCGCCGCGGCGAGCAACGCGGCCACCGGCTCGGGCGGGGGCACGTTCGGGTCGGCCAGGTGCGCCTCGGGTGATGTCGCGGCCGCTTCCGTGGGCGTCGCGGAGTGCCAGTGATCAGGCGTGTTGTCCATCCGGGCGTGGGCCGAGTCGAGCAGCCGCTCGGTGTCGGCGTGGTCGGCCCGCCGGAACGGGTTCATCGGGAGTCCCCTCACGTCAGCCGTCCGCCGCTTCGGCGTGCGGTGCTCGCAGGGCGGGGCCGCTCCCCGTGCGCGGCGGCGGCACCCCCTCGACCCCGACTGGCGACCCGGCCGGGCTCTGCCGCTCCAACAGGACCGCGAGCCGGCGTAGACCTCGGTGAGCGGCGGTCCGCACGGCCCCGGCCCGACGGCCCAGCACCCGGCCGGCGGATCCCGCGTCCAACCCGATCACCGCCCGCAGCAGGACCGCTTCGGCCTCCCGTGGCGGAAGGGTGGCGATCAGCGCGAGAGCGGTTTCGGTACCGATCGTCTCGCTGGCTCGCTCGGCGGTGTCCGCGTCGCTGGCCACATCGACGAGCGCCTGCACCGGGACCGGCAGCGAGGGGCGACGGCGCATCCGACG
The DNA here is from genome assembly GCF_018070365.1 of Micromonospora sp. D93. Taxonomy (NCBI): domain Bacteria; kingdom Bacillati; phylum Actinomycetota; class Actinomycetes; order Micromonosporales; family Micromonosporaceae; genus Micromonospora; species Micromonospora sp. D93. Next base: position 24,828 of record NZ_JAGPXW010000016.1, read on the forward strand.
CAGGTGGTCCATCGCGCGGTTACGGGCGATGGTGACCGTCCAGGCCCGGAACTCGCCCCCGGTGAAGCCGGGCAGGTCACGGGAGATCTGAAGCCAGGTCTCGGAGGCGACGTCCTCGGCGTCCGCCCCGACCAGGGCGGTCAGATAGCGCAGCAGCCCGGGCTGGAGGCTGCGGTAGAGGAAACGGAACGCTTCCTCGTCTCCGGCCTGCGCGGCGCTCACCACCTCCGACAGGTCGGCGGTCATCGGCGGCCCACGCATGACCCGGGGCGAGCCGGCCCGCCCCGGCGCACGGAGGCGCGCCACGCGGCACGAGTCGTCCGCCCGATCAGCACCCGCACCGCACCGCCCTCCGCCGCTCTGATTGTCCCCGCGACCACGATTGTCGGGGCGGCGTGTCCGGGGCCAACGCCAGGGTGGTCGATCGGCGCGCTGCCCGCCGAGGTAGCCGGGCGGCCCGAGCCGGGCTAACGCTAAGAGGGGGCTCACCACGCGACAAGTCGGCGTCGCGTCACGGAAGAGTGACAATTATCAACCGCGCGGAACGGCGCGTCGTCGTAACGGGATGTGAGCAGGGGACGCCAACCGTGGCTGAAGGCGCTTTCTTGCCGCCGTCGACCACCCGGACGACGGAAATTGTCGCTTTTCGTGACACCGCACATCCGCAGCGTCACCGAGACCGATCGTCCACACAGGTCAAGCCGGATCAGTCGGTCCGAACCACCCGCCCGGCGGCCCTGCCACGGCGCGCCGCCCCGCGCCACTCTAGGTACGGTAATGCGGTGTTGTCATCGGAGGTCGTGCTCAGCGGTCGCTACCGCTTGGACGAACGTGTCGCCACGGGCGGCATGGGCGACGTTTGGCGTGCCTCCGACCTGATCCTCGGCCGGCAGGTCGCGGTCAAGGTTCTGCTGCCGGCGCTGGTGTCCGATCCCGACTTCATCGCCCGGTTCCGCGCCGAGGCCCGGATCATGGCGGCGCTGCGGCACCCCGGCATCGTGCAGGTCTTCGACTGCGGCGAGGACGACCTTCCCGGCGGTGGTCGGGCTGACTACCTCGTCATGGAGTTCGTCGCCGGCGAGCCGTTGTCCAAGCGGATCGAGTCGGCCGGGCGGCTCGACGTGGCCGAGACGATGTCGATCGTGGCCCAGGCGGCCGCGGCGCTCAACGCGGCGCATCGCGGTGGCATCGTGCACCGCGACGTCAAACCCAGCAACCTGCTGGTGCAGGAGGACGGCACTGTCGTCCTGGTGGACTTCGGCGTGGCCCGCTCCACCGACATCACCAGCATCACCAGCACCAACGCGGTTCCGGGCACCGCGCTCTACATGGCTCCCGAGCAGGCCGCCGGCCGGCCGGTCAGCGGTGCCACCGACATCTACGCCCTGGGCGCGGTCACCTACTGCTGCCTCACCGGCAGTCCGCCGTTCACGGGTGACAATCCGCTTCAGGTCGCCGTCCGGCACCTGGACGACGAGCCGCCGGAGCTGCCGCACGACATTCCGGAGGCGGTCCGCGCCCTGGTGTCGCGTGCCCTGGCGAAGGATCCGCTGGAGCGGTTCTCCAGCGGATCGGCGATGTCCGAGGCCGCTCGGACGGCGGTCACCGGCGGCGAGCCGCCGACGGCGATGGCCACGCCGGTCGCGCTGCGCGACGCTGGGCCGGGCACCCGCACGGACGTGCCGGCCGGCGCCGCGGTGGCAAACAGGCGCCAGCGGCGGCGGGGTCCGTTGGTCGGCGCGGCGGCGGCCATGCTTGTCGCGCTGGTCGGGCTCGGCGCGGCACTGGCCGCGACGCGCAACGCCAGCGAGGACCCGGCGGTCAATCTGCCGACCACCTCCCCGACGGTGGCGCCGAGCGGCCCCGTCGACCTGCCCGCGGCGAACGAGCAGATCACCAGCGTCGAGCCGGGCCGGCCGAACCGGCCGAACGCCCCCGGCAACTCTCCGTCGGCCTCGGTCTCCGCGACGCCGAGCCTGCAGCCGAGCGAGACCGCCACCTCGCCGACGCCGACGGCGGCCGTCACCACGGGGGCGCCGACCGGTGCGCCGACGGCCACCGCGACGGCGAGTGAACCTCCGCCGCCGTCCGACCCGCCCACCACCATTGTCGCGCCGGTCGAGCCGGAGGTGCCGGCCGGCGACTGAGCCGCCCCCAGTCACCGACCCCGGCAACCCCAACAGCACCGATATCCCCAAAGCGGACTTACGTCGCCGAAGGCGCCTCTAGGCTCTCAGCAGGCCATTTACACCATCTGCTGCGGGAGCCTGGGTGAGCGCTGAAAAGCTGGTCGTCATCGGTCAGGGGTATGTCGGACTGCCACTGGCCATGCGGGCCGTCGAGGCGGGGTTCGACGTGATCGGCCTCGACGTCGACGCCGACCGGGTGAAGCGTCTCGCCTCCGGCGAATCGTTCGTCGAGGACATCCCGGCTGATCGGCTGGGCCGGGCGTTGGGCAGCGGCCGCTACCACCCCAGCACGGAGTACACCGACGCCGACGGGTTCGACATCTGCGTCATCACGGTGCCGACCCCGCTGCGCGACGGCACCCCGGACCTGAGCTTCGTCGAACAGGCCGGCATCGGTATCGGCCCGTACGTACGCTCGGGCTGCACGGTGATCCTGGAATCGACCACGTACCCGGGCACCACCGAGGAACTGCTGCGCCCGCTGTTGGAGTCGGCCAGCGGTCTGACCAGCCCCGGCGACTTCCATCTCGGCTACAGCCCCGAGCGGATCGACCCGGGCAACCCGACCTGGCGGCTGGAGAACACCCCGAAGGTGGTCTCCGGTGTGGACCAGGCGTCACTGGCCCGGGTGGACGAGTTCTACAAGCGCCTCGTGGAACAGACCGTACCTGTGGACTCCACCCGCGTCGCCGAGCTGACCAAGCTGATCGAGAACACCTTCCGCCAGGTCAACATCGCACTGATCAACGAGCTGACCATGCTGTCGCACCACCTCGACATCGACGTCTGGCAGGCGATCGACGCCGCCTCGACCAAACCGTTCGGCTTCCTGCCGTTCCGGCCCGGCCCCGGCGTTGGCGGGCACTGCCTGCCGATCGACCCGTGCTACCTGTCGTGGCAGGTCAAGCGCCGCCTCGGTCGGCAGTTCCGGTTCATCGAGCTGGCCAACGACGTCAACCACGAGATGCCCGAACACGTCGCGCAGCGGATCATGGGAGGGCTGAACCGGGACGGCCGGGCCGTCAGCGGCGCCCGACTGCTGCTGCTCGGTCTGGCGTACAAGAAGAACACCGGCGACATGCGCGACTCCCCCGCCGTCGACGTGGCGCGGCGGCTGCAGGCCCTCGGCGCCGAGGTGCACGCCGTCGAGCCGTACGCGGAGGCGCACCAGATCCCCGCCGGGGTCACAGTGGTCGGGCTCACCGAGCGGGAGGTGCGGGCGGCCGACGCGGTGGTGGTGGTCACCGACCATGACGCCTTCGACTACGACCTGGTGGTCAAGCACGCCCGCTACGTCTTCGACACCCGCAACCGGTGCGTCGGCCCGATGGTCGAGCGCCTGTAGACCCGGCGCCGCTGGCCGGTCCCGCCGCCCGGGGAAGATGGCGGGGCCGGCCGGCGGATGTCCGTCCGGTCGCCGGGGTCAGACCCGGTCACGGTCGCCGACGGCGACTGGATCACTGGTCGGCGAGCGCCTCGACGACCGGGCGGGACAGCGCCCGACTGGCCGGCAGCACCGAGCCGAGCAGGGCGGCCAGCACCGCGACGCCGAGGATCAGCCCGAGCTGACCGAGCGGCAGCACCACGTGGAAGTCGCCGCCGAGGCGGTCCAGCAGGGCCATCGTGGACGCGCTGACTCCGGTGCCGAGCCCGATGCCGAGCACCGCGCCGACCAGCGCCATCAGCACCGCCTCGACGGCGAGCACCGCCCGCATCCGCCCTCGGGTGAGCCCGACCGCCCGCAGCACGGCGTTCTCCCTGGTCCGTTCGACCACCGACAGGCTCAGGGTGTTCGCCACGCCGACCAGGGCGATGACCACGGCCAGGCCGAGGAGCGCGGTGACCAGGGCGAGCAGCATGTCCACGGTGCCGGTGAGCATCTTCTTGTACGCGCCCTGGTCCATGAGGTTCACCGTCGGGTAGCGGCTCAGCACGGCGGCGATCGCGTCGCGGGCCCGGTCGGGGCTCACCCCGGCGGCCGGGTCGATCTCGGCCAGGTAGCCCCGCTGGGCGGGGAAGAGCGCGGCGAAGTCCTGGTCGGACAGATCGATCACGTGACCGGCGGTCACCTCGCCGCCGGGGGTGTCGTCGGTGACCACGGCGGCCACCCGGAATGACCTGCCTTTGACGGTCACCGGGGAGCCGACCTGCCAGCCGCGTGCCCGTGCCAACTCGCGGTGTACCAGCACCTGCCCCGGCCCGACCCGGCCGGCGTCGCCGGCCAGCACCCCGCTCAGCGTCCGACCGACCAGCGCCGGGTGGGCGGCGCGGATCTCGACGTCGTCGACGACAGTGCTGCGTTGCTCGTGCACCACACCCAACTCGGGGCGGGAGGCGAGTTCACCGACAAGCGCGGCCGGCAGGTCCTGACCGATTCCGCTGACCACGAAGTCGGTCCCGATCCGGGCGTCCACGCTGCGTTCGATGCCGTCCTTGGTGCTGCGCGCGCCAACCATGAACGCCGAAACCAGTCCGATGCCGACTACCAGCGCGGTGGCGGTCGCGGCGACCCGCCGCGGATTGCGCACCGTGTTGGCGACCGCCAGCTCACCGATGGTGCCGAGCACGCGTCGTACCGGCCAGCCGAACACCCGGGCCAGCGCCGGGACGAGCACCGGCCCGAACAGCACGATCCCGAAGAAGGTGAGCACCCCGCCGAGCGCCACCAGCAGCAGCTGACCGGCGCTGGCGGCGCCGGCCAGCGCGGCGACACCGACGGCGAGCACCACCGCGCCGACGATCAGTCGCCCCCGGCCCGCACCCCGGCTCGGCTGCACCGCGGCGTCGGTGAGCGCCGCCACCGGGGCGATCCGTGTGCCCCGCCAGGCCGGCAGCAGGGCGGAGCACACGGTGAGCCCGGTGCCCAGCAGCAGGCCGGTCAGCACTGTCGAACCGGTTACGGTCAGGCCACCGGTGATCGGCACGTCCAGTCGGGACAGCAGCAGCCGCAACCCGCCGGCGAGGGCCACCCCGAGCAGCACCCCGAGCGCGGAGGCGACCAGCCCCAGCACCGCCGACTCCAGCACTGTGGACCGGAAGACCTGTCCCCGGGTGGCGCCGATCAGACGCAGCAGCGCGGTCCGTCGGGTGCGCTGGGCCAGCACGATCGCGAAGGTGTTGGCGATCACGAAGCCGGCCACCGCGATCGCGACCCCCACGAAGATCAACAAAAGCATGCGAAACTGGTCCACGTTGCGGACCGCGTCCTCCACTGCCTCGTCGAGGATCTGCTGACGACTCTTCACTGTGGCTTCGGCGTCGGCCACGGCGCGTACCTTCTCGGTCAGCGCCGCGACGTCGGCGCCCGGTCGGGCCGCCACCAGGACGCGGCCGTAGCCCCGCTCGCCGGTGAGAGCCAACGCGTCCGGCCCGACCAGGCCGACGAACGGACCGCCGACATCGCGGGAGGTGCCTGCCACGTCCACGGTGCCGACCAGGGTGTACGGGCGGGCCGCCCCGCCGGTGGCACCGATCCGGACCGCCGCGCCGAGCGGAAAGCCCTGCTCGGCCACCGTCGGCGCGTCGAGCACCACCTCCCCGGCCCGGTCGGGCAACCGGCCGGCCACCACGTCGTACGAGCGCAGCGCGTCCTCGGTGGGGATGGCGACGAGCATGGTGAAGCCGAGCACCGGCCGACCGTCGGCGCCGACGATCCCGGCGGTGTTGGTCAGCTCACCCGCTGCGGCGGCCACCCCGTCGACCGCCCGCACCCGGTCGACCAGGGCCGGGGGCAACACCTCGCGGCCGGCCGAGTAGACACCCAGGTCGGTGTGACGGTCGAAGGTGCCGGCCCGCTCGTACGCCCCGGTCCGCATCCCGTCGACGAAGATCATCGTGCCGGCGACGAACGCGACGCCGAGCACGACGGCGAGCGCCGAGAGCAGCATGCGCACCGCCTCGGCACGCAACGAGCGCAGGGTCAGGCGGATCATGCGGAGCTCCCGGTGCAGGTGGCGGATCAGACCCCTCCGACGCTATGGCCGGCACCGGTCAGTCGATCTCCACCTGCACGCTCGACCTGCCTGCGCCCCGGGTCGCGGTGCGCCCGCCGGCGGCTACGACCCAGGTCGTACGCGGTGTCATCCGCCGGGCGTGACCAGCCCGCTCTCGTACGCCAGGACCACGGCCTGGACCCGGTCGCGCAGCTGGAGCTTCGCCAGGATCCGGCCGACGTGGGTCTTCACCGTCGCCTCGGCCACGTGCACCCGGGCGGCGATCTCCGCGTTGGACAGCCCCTGGGCGACCAGCAGCAGCACCTCCCGTTCCCGTTCGGTGAGCTGCGCGAGCCGAGGGTCGGCGCTCGGAGCGGCGCCGAGCTGCCCGGCGAACCGGTCCAGCAGGCGTCGGGTGATCGACGGGGCCACCACCGAGTCGCCCTGGGCCACCACCCGGATCGCGGCCAGCAGCTCCTCCGGCGGGACGTTCTTGAGCAGGAAGCCACTCGCCCCGGCCTGCAGGGCCGCGAACGCGTCCGCCTCGGTGTCGAAGGTGGTCAGCACCAGCACGCGAGGTCCACCCGCGGGTCGCTCAGCGCAGAGTCGCCGGGTCGCCTCCACCCCGTCCATGGTGGGCATCCTGATGTCCATCACGACCACGTCGGCCTCGGTGCGGGCGAGCACCCGCAGGGCGTCCGCGCCGTCGATCGCCTCCCCCACGACCTCCAGGTCGGGCTGGGAGTCCAGCACCATTCGGAACCCGGCGCGGACCAGCGCCTGGTCGTCCACGATCACTACCCGGACCGTCATGCCGCGATCACCTCCGTTGCCGGCTCGAACGGTAGCGGCAGCCGGACCTCGACCTGCCAGCCCCCGGTCAGCCGGGGACCGGCGGCGAGGGTGCCGTCGTACACAGTCACCCGTTCCCGCATGCCGAGCAGGCCGTGACCGCCGGACGGCGCCGGGCTGACCAGCGGGCGGCCGCGACCGTCGTCGACCACCCGGACCACGACGGCCTCGGCGGTGTACGACAGGACGACCTCGACGCGGGCGCCGACGCCGGCGTGCTTGAGCGCGTTGGTCAGCGCCTCCTGCACCACCCGGTAGACGGTCAGTTCCAGGCCCGGCGGCAGGGCCGGTGGCGTATCGGTGACGGTGCTGCGGATGTGCAGGCCGGCGTCGTCGAACCGGGCCAACAGGTCGGGCAACTCGGCCAGGGCGAGGCGCCGGTGCTCGGGGTCGGCCGCCACCGCCAACCCGTCGGCCCCGTCCGCGCCGGACGGCCCGGCGTCGCGCAGGACGCCGACCAGCCGGCGCATCTCCTCCAGCGCCTGCCGGCCGGTGTCCGCGACCACCTTCACGGCGGTACGGGCCTGGGCGGGGTCGCGGTCGAGCATGAACCGGGCGCCGTCCGCCTGGACGATCATCACGGCCATGCTGTGGGCGACCACGTCGTGCAGCTCACGAGCGATCCGGGTGCGTTCCTCGGCGACCGCCGCCCGGGACTCGGCCTCCCGCTCGCGTTCCAGCGTCGTGGCCCGCTCCTCGAGGCTGAGCACGTAGAGCCGGCGGGTCCGCACGTTCAGCGCGACCAACCACACCGCGCCGGTGACCAGCGCATACCACAGCGCGGTCACCCACCACTGGATGACGTTGGGGGTCTGCGCGGCGGCCAGCAGCACACCGACGGCCGCGACCGCGCCGGCCAGTACGCCGTCGCGAAGCCGTTCGCCGTACTTCACCACGCTGTAGAGCGCGATAAGGACGGCGACGTCGTAGACGAGCGGGCCCCACTCGGCGATCACCTGGATCAGGGCGAGCGCCGCGACCGCCACCGTCACCACGCTCGGGTGGGTGCGGCGGAACAGCAGCGCCACCGCCATTCCCACACCGACCAGGGTGGCCGCCCAGCCGCCGGGCTGGTTCACCGCCGCGGTCAGGCTGACCAGCGCCACCAGGGCGGCGACGGCCACGTCGAAGGCGACGCCGCGCAGCGGGCGACCGAACAGGGTGCGTCTCACGGTCACCCAGCGTACGTGGCGGGCGGGTGGACGCCTGTCGCGTGACCGGTCAGGGTGGGGTGAGTTCGCGCAGGCGGACGATCTCGATGGCCTGCTCGGTCGCGAGCGAGGTGGCGAGCTCGTTGAGGGTGGGGTCGAGGCCGACCGAGAGCAGGTCGGTGGCCATGGTCACCGCGCCCTGGTGGTGCTCGCTCATCATGTGCACGAAGAGCCTGTCGAACTCCGTGCCACGGGCGTCGGTCAGCTGGCGCATAGCCTCGGGCGACTGCATGCCGCGCATGCCGCTGTGGTCGTGCCCGGGCGCCGACGTCGGCAGACCACGGGTGCTGAGCCAGGTGCGCAGGACGGCGATCTCCGGGCCCTGCCCGGCCCTGATCCGGTCGGCGTAGGCCCGGATGCGGGGATCGGACGCCCGCTCGTCGGCCAGCGCGGTCATCTCCAGCGCCTGTTCGTGGTGCGGGATCATCATCTGGACGTAGACGGTGTCCAGGGCGTTGAAGCGGGGCGGGCTGTCGTCGCGGACCTCGTGGGCGGGCCGGGTGACAGCTGCCTCCCCCGGTCGGCCGGGAACGATCACCGGCGGCGGCTCGGGGCCGGTCGGGGTGGGCGACGGGCTGGCCGACGCCGGGCTGGGCGACGTCGTGGCGGCAGCCGATCGGGGCGAGTCGCCGGTGGCCCGGACGGCCACCACCACGAACACCGTAAGGACGACCATCGTTATGACGACGATCAGTAACCGACCACGTCGGACAGTCATGCCGCACCCCCCTCAGGTCGAGGTCGCAGCGATCTTATCGATTGATGAGTCCACTTTAACGTGACCCAGGTCACATCGATGAAGTCCGACGGTCGGTAAGGTACCGGACATCGCCATCCCCCTTTCGAAGGGCGTCGCCGATGATCAAACTCATCACCCCCCGGCTCCGACAGATCCGGATCGTCAGCCTGGCCGCCGCAGGTCTCCTGCTGACCAGCGTCGCCGTCGCGACACCGAGCAACGCCCAGGAGGCGGCGCCACCGGCAGCGGCTCCGGCCAGCACGATTCCGGGCGTCGACGAGATCCGCAGCAGCCCCAACCTGCGCCAGATCGCCAACGTGCCCAAGCAGGCGCCGTTCGACACCACCGCGGCGCTCAACAGCGACATGGCGTTCCAGGGCAAGTACGCGTTCGCCGGCAACTACAACGGGTTCGTCATCTACGACATCTCCCGGCCCAGCGCACCGAAGATCACCTCACAGGTCAACTGCCCGGGATCCCAGAACGACATCTCGGTCTACGACAACCTGCTCTTCGTGTCCACCGACTCCTCGCGCAGCGACGACTCGTGCGCGAGCGTCGCGCAGCCCGCCTCCGTGAAGGAGTCGTGGGAGGGCATCAAGATCTTCGACATCAGCAACAAGGCCAACCCGCGGTACATCAAGTCCGTGGAGACCGCCTGTGGGTCACACACCCACACGCTGGTGCCGGGCAAGGACCGCAAGAACGTCTACCTGTACGTCTCGTCGTACAGCCCGCGGGCCGAATTCCCGGACTGCCAGCCGCCGCACGACTCCATCTCCATCGTCAAGGTGCCGGTGAAGAAGCCGACCCAGTCGGCGGTCATCTCGACGCCGAACCTCTTCCCGGACGGCGGTTTCCCGGGCAGCGAGACCGGCTCGGCGACCGCCGGTTGCCACGACATCACCGCGTACCCGTCGAAGGACCTGGCCGCCGGCGCCTGCATGGGTGACGGCATCCTGCTCGACATCAAGAACCGGGAGGCGCCCCGGGTCATCACCCAGGTCCGGGACACCGTCAACTTCGCGTTCTGGCACTCGGCCACCTTCAACAACGCCGGCACCAAGGTCGTCTTCACCGACGAGCTGGGCGGCGGCGGGGCGGCCACCTGCAACGAGACCGTCGGACCCAACCGGGGCGCGGACGCCATCTACGACATCGCCGGCCGCGGGAACTCCCGCACCCTGGCCTTCCGCAGCTACTACAAGATCCCCCGTACCAACGCGGACACCGAGAACTGCGTGGCGCACAACGGCTCGCTGATCCCGGTGCTCGGACGCGACATCATGGTGCAGGCGTGGTACCAGGGCGGCATCTCCGTCTGGGACTTCACCGACTCGCGCAACCCCAAGGAGATCGCGTACTGGGAGCGGGGCCCGCTCTCCGCCACCGAGGCCGTGACCGGCGGCTCCTGGTCGTCGTACTACTACAACGGCCACATCTACTCCAACGACATCCAGAAGGGCCTGGACGTCCTGGAGCTGAACGACTGGCGGACCTGGACGGCCAACCTGACCCGGTTCCGTGAGCTGAACGCGCAGACCCAGCCCAGCTACCTGAGCTGGTAGAACCGACGCGCCATCCGGGCCCGGTCCCTCGTCGAGGGGCCGGGCCCGACCGCGTCGGACGCCGCTCGGCCGCACACCGTCGGTGGGGCCCGTCACCTGGGCGGGGGTTGCGGTCCGGCTGGTCGGAGGCTGTGCCAACGTGAGCAGATGTGAAGACCGCAGCCCCGCCCGAGCCCACCGTGCGCTGGCGGCCGCACCCGCTCGACCTGGTAGCGGTCGTCCTCGCCGTGGTCGGGGCCGCCTGCGCGCTGAGCGGGCTCCTGCCCCGCGCGGAGACCACCGCGACCCTGCACCGGATCCTGCCGCTGCTGCTCTTCCTCGGCACCGTGATCGTGCTCGCCGAGTTGACCGCCGTCGCCGGTGTCTTCGACGTGCTGGCCAGCCGGCTGGCCATCGCCGCCCGGGGCCGTTGGGCGGCCCTGTTCCTGCTCTGCGGCGGCCTGGCCACGGTGACCACCCTCGTGCTCAACCTCGACACCACCGCCGTGCTGCTCACCCCGGTGCTGCTCGCGCTGGCCCGTAACCTGCGCGTCCCCGCCGCCCCGCTCGCGGTCACCACCGTCTGGCTGGCGAACACCGCAAGCCTGCTGCTACCGGTGTCGAACCTGACCAACCTGCTGGCCGCCGACCGGGTCGGACTGTCACCACTGGCGTACGCCGAGCGGATGGCACTGCCGCAGCTCGCCGCGGTGGCGGTCACCATGGCACTGCTCTGGTACGCCTGGTGGCGGCGCGAGCGGCCGGTCGGAGGACGATTCGTCCCGCCGGCCCGGCACGTGCCGGCCGATCCGGTGCTGCACCGCACCGCGCTCGCCGGCTGCCTGCTCTTCGTCGCCGGCATCCTCGCCGGGGTGGAGATCGAGTTCGCCTCCACCGTCGCGCTCGCGTTGGTGCTGCTCGGCTTCGTGGTCCGGTCCCCCGCCACGCTGCGACCCGGGCTGGTGCCCGTACGGCTGCTGCTCTTCGTCACCGGCCTCTTCCTCGTCGTGCAGACCCTCGGCCGGCACGGGCTGGACGACCTGGTGGGCGGCCTGCTCGGCGCCGACGGCGGGGCGCTGGGCGCGCTCCGCGCGGGTAGCACCGGTGCGCTGCTGTCCAACACGGTGAACAACCTCCCCGCCTACCTGGCCGGCGAGTCGGTGCTGCCGTCCGGCGACCACACCCGCCTGCTGGCCCTGCTGATCGGCACCAATGTCGGCCCGCTGGCCGCCCCCTGGGCGTCACTGGCCACCCTGCTGTGGTTCGAGCGGTGCCGGGCGGCCGGGGTGAGCGTGCCGGTGACCCGGTTCGTGCTGACCAGCACCGTGCTCGCGATCACCGGCACGCTCGCCGCGGTCGGCGCGCTGCTGCTGGTGAGCTGAGCACCCCACGTCAGTGGCGGGCCGGGCGCGGGCCGACCAGTCGGCGGACCATCGGCGCGGCGTTCCACTTGGCCGCTCCGACCAGGTCGCGGGCATGCTCCAGGACTGTGTAGTCGGGTCGGGTCAGCCCGTCGGCGATGGCCCGGTCCAGGTCGTTGCCGCAGCGACTCAGCACGGTGTCGAAGTCCCGACGGACCGGCTCCTGCAGGTCGTAGCCGAACGCGCGGTGCAGCCGGGCGAAGAGCGGCTTGTAAAGCCGGACCCGCTCGTGCAACCCCGACGAGTACGACATCGGGTTCTTCGGACGACGCAGGACGTAGTCGGGCAGCACGTCGGCGAACGCCCGCCGGACGATCCACTTCTCCTGCCCGTCACGCAGCTTCAGATCAACCGGCAACCGCATCGCCAGCTCCACCACGCTGAGGTCGAGGAACGGCACCCGGGCCTCCACGCCGTGTGCCATGGCGGCCCGGTCGACCCGCTGCAACTCGGTGCGGCACAGGTTGCGGATCCGGTGCAGGAACAGCCGGCGGGCCGCCGCCGGACCGACCTGGTGGTACATCGGGTACCCGCCGAACAGCTCGTCGGAGCCGTCACCGGTCAGCACCACCTTGATACCCAGGTCGCGAAGCCGCCGGAAGATCGGCACCGAGACGACCGCGTTGATGATGTCGCCGTACTCGGTCAGCTCGGAGATCCGGATGGCCTCGCGGACGTCGGCGAGCCGGATGTCGCGCGGACGCAGCTCGACCACCACGTGCGGCACGTCGAGGTCGGCGGCGAGCCGCCGGGCGTACGCCACGTCGGGGCTGTCCGCCACTCCGACCGTCACCGCGACGCAGTCCGGGTGGATGTCCCGCACCTGGCGCAGGGTCAGCGAGCTGTCCAGGCCGCCGGAGAGCACCACCCCGACGGTCAGGTCGGTCTCCACGCGCATCCGAATAGCGTCGCTGAGCGCGGCGCGGACCAGCAGCGCGGCCTCGTCCGGGTCGTCGACGACCGGCAGGCCGTCGCCGATGGAGAGCAGGTCGACGTACGGGCTCAGACGCACGTGCCCGTCCGCCTCCGCCCAGCCGTGGTGCCCGGGAGGCACCTCGGCGATCGGGGCGCCGTGCCCGACGAGGGCCTTGACCTCGGAGGCGAGATACAGGCAGCCGGGCCGACGGGACCAGTACAACGGCTTGACGCCGAGCGGGTCACGGGCCAGGTACGCCCGGCCGGTGGCCCGTTCGACGGCCGCGAAGGCGTACTCACCGCGCAGCCGGGTCACGGCTGCCTCGCCCCACTGCTGGAATGCGGCGAGCAGCACCTCGGTGTCGCTCTCGGTGCGGAAGGCCTGCCCCAGGCGGGTCAGCTGCGCCCGTAACTCGCGGTAGTTGAAGATCTCGCCGTTGAAGCAGAGCAGCCAACGCTCGTCGGTCGACGTCCACGGCTGCACCGCCCGGTCCCGGTCCACGACCCGCAGCCGTCGGGTGCCGGCGAGCAGCCCGTTCTCGGACCGGGTCTCGGTGACCTCACCGCGTGGGGCCAGGGCGGCGAGCATCCGCCGGAAGGTCGCCGGGTCAGCCTCGGGACCGATGCTCAACGCGATGCCGCACACCGACTCAGACCCCCATCTCGGCCTCGTACGCCCGGCGTAGGCGACGCCGTGCGGTGGGCGCGACACACAGGTGCCAGGCCTGCCCCTCGTCGATCACGTTCAGCTCGCCGGCCTCCTGCCGGTTCAGCAGCAGTTCCGCCAGGGCGTCCCGCGCACCGAAGCGTTCGAACCAGGCCAGCTCGACGTCGACCGAGTAGCCGAGGCAGTGCCCACTGGGCAGCATCGCCGCGTAGCCGAGGCGGCGCAGCCGGTACTGGTGTTCGGTGCTGCGGACCAGGCTGGTCACCCACAACGGCGGGGTGGCCGGCGGCGCGATGGCGGTGAACTCACGTCCGATCTCGTTGAGCAGCGCCACCACCTCACGCCGGGCGCGGCGGAACAGCAGTCCCGCGGTGTGCGGGGTGGCGTCGGGTCGCAGTCGGCGACGCAGGCCGCGTGCGGCCCGGCCCAGCATCGTGGCGGGCTGCTCCTGGTAGCGGAAGCGCAGCAGATCGCGGCGGCGCAACCACTCCAGGTCGACAAGTTCGGCGCTGCCGTTGACCTGGTCGTCGGTGACGAAGGTCGGCGCGTCCTGCCACCACAGCACGTCGATGCGGGAGAGCAGGTAGATCCGGACCAGCGCGCCAAGGTCACGCGCCGAGGTGCGGTCGTTCGGCTGGTAGCGGGCCATCTCCAGCAGCAGCGTCTCGCGCGCGCCGATCAGCCCCTGCGGGGTGGCGTCGAGGACCGCCGCGAGTGCCGGCTCCCGCAGCCGCTCGTCGATGAGCACCTGCCGGGCACGGGTGCTCGCCGCGTCGGCCAGGGCGCCGACCTCGACCAGCAGTTCGGCGACGGCGGCCCGGTACGCGGCCAGGTCCGGCGCGGGGGCGGGAGGGCGGCGGGGGGTCGCGCCGGAGGGTCGACGGCGGGCCGGAGCGGTGGGCGACGGAGGCGAACCGGGCTGCTGTCCCGGGCTACGGCTGGGCACTCGCATGACGGGGTCCCTTTCTCCGGTCACGGCACTGGGTGGTTCGCCCTGAAACACACCGTAATCATCGGGACCGGAGCGGACCGAACATTCCTCCTATCTCCCCCCTAACGGAGCGTGGACGTCGCACTCGTCCGGGGTGTGACCAGTTGGGTGGGGTGCCTTTGGAGCTGATGTCGTCAACGAATCACCGCCGCCGGCTTCGCAAGCGGGCCCGTGATGTCACAAACGACTCAGCTCCAAAGGCACCGACCCCAACACGGTCACCCCACCGGCGACCGCCGACCGGGCCGCCCCGCGCGAGCCGCCGAGCGTGGGCCACGCCCGTCAGTCACCGCCCGTCAGTCGCCGCCCGTCAGTCACCGCCCGTCAGTCACCGCCCGTCAGTCACCGCCCGTCAGTCGCCGCCCGTCAGTCACCGCCTGTCGACACCAGGGCCTGCACCTCGGCGTACGACGGCAGCCCCGCCGGTGCGGCGGACCCGCCGAGGCGGACGACGTCGGCGGCGGCGAGCGCGGCGCCCAGGGCGGCCCGGAACAGCAGCGAGCCGGTGCTGACCCGGGCCACCCCGGCGGCGCCCAACTCAGCCAGCCCTGGGCCGCCCGGCTGGTACAGCGCGTTCACCGGAGCGTCGATCCGCTCGGTGAGGACGCGCAGCGTGGCCAGGTCGACGGTCCCGGGCACGAAGATCCCGTCGGCACCGGCCACCCGGTAGGCACGCGCGCGAGCGAGGGTCTGCGGCAGTGGTTCGTCCACCCTGAGCCACCAGGTGTCGGTGCGGGCGTTGACGAACAGCTCCGGCACCGCCGCCTTCACGGCCGTGACCTTGGCAGCGGTGACCTCGGTGTCGGCGAGGGTGCCATCGGCGCGCCCGTCCTCCAGGTTGATCCCGACCACGCCCAGTCCGGCCAACTCCGCCACGTACTCGGCGACCTCCGCCGGGTCGTCGCTGAACCCGGCCTCCACGTCCACGCTCAGCAGCACCGGCAGCCGGGCCAGCCGGCGGGCCAGGGCGAGGGTCTCCCCCGCGGTGGCCGCCGCGCCGTCGGGAAGGCCCGCGGTCGCGGCGACCCCGAGGCTGGTGGTGCCGATGGCCGGATGTCCCCGCGCGGCGAGCGCCGCCGCCGAGGCGTGGTCCCACGCGTTGGGCAACAGCAGCGGGCGGCCGGCGCGGTGCAGGGCGTGGAACGCGGCACGACGGTCGATCATCGGACGCTCACCTCCAGACCCGTCGGCACCCGCAGGGTGGGGTGCGGCTCGTGACGCAACGGGTTCGGACCACGCCGGCACCGTTCCCGCAGCACGTCGAGTACCCCGGTGGCCAGCGCCAGGGCGTGCCGGTCGCCGGGGCAACCCCGCTCCCCCGTCCCGAACGTCACCATCCCGGCACCGGGTCGACCGGGCTGGAACGTCGCGGCCTCGGCGAATGCCTGCGGGTCACGGTTGGCCGCGTCGAAACGCAGCAGGACGGAGCTGCCCGCCGGCAGATCGCGTCCGCCCAGCCGTACCCCGTCGACGGTGACCCGTCGGGTGGCCCGGACCGGCGGGTCGAGGCGCAGCACCTCGGCCAGCAGGTCGGCGGTCCCCGCCGTGGTCAACGCGCGCGCGGTGGCCGGGGACAGCAGGTGATGGGCGGCGGCGCCGATCAGACCGGCGGTCGCGTCGCACGCCTGGACCAGCAGACCGATCAGGTTCGCCCGTACCACCGGTGGACCCTGCGGCGCGAGCGCCAGCAGCGCCGCCACCGCCCGGTCGGCGCGCGAGGTCACCGCCGGGTCCACCCCCGGGTGGTACGCCGCCGCGACGACAGCGACCGCCGTCCCGGCGGCTGCCGGATCAGCAAAGCCGAGTCGATCGGCCAACGCCCGCAGCGGCACCGGCCGGGCCAGTTCCCGCATCACGTCGACGCGGTCGCCGGAGCGGTCGAGCACGGCCACTGTCAGCCGCGCCGCATCCTGTCGCAGGTCGACCGGGTTCAGCGGGGTCAGCGCCGCCACCGCGACCGCCCGACGCTCAGCGTGCCGTCGCGGTGGACTGAACCGGCTCACCGTGGCGCGCAGCCAGGCGAGCGTGCCAGGCGGCCCCGTGTCGACGGCCGGCACCTGGAACGCCGGGTCGGTCAGCGCCGTGCGCAGGTCAGCGTTGCGTGTCACCGACCAGCCGCGCTCCGGTTCGAACGAGGGCGGACCACACGCGGGGGTTCCCGGGGCGGGCGCGATGAAGGGCCAGTTGTCAGTCACCGCCCGACCGTAGGGTGCGAACCGTTCGCTCCACACCGAACGATCCCGCCGCGGTCACACGCTGCTCGCCGGTCAGGCGCGGCCGCTCGTCGGCGCCGGGGCCACCGGCGGGTCGAGGGTGTGTTCGGGGATGGACAGGGCCGCGGCCAGGCCGGAACGGCCGGTGGGAGTGAGACGGACGGCGCGACCGGTGCCCTGGCTGATCCAGCCGAGGTCGGTGAAGCGGCGGCAGAGCGCCGCGCCGAGCGCCCCGGCCAGGTGCGGGCGGCGTTCGGTCCAGTCCAGGCAGTCGCGGACCACCGGGCGGCGGGCGGCACGCAACACGTCCACGGGTACGCCGAACTCAGCCACCCAGGCCCACCCGTCCGGCGTGAGCGCCAACCCGCTGGACCGGTCCAGTCGGCGTTCGCTCAGCAGCGCGTCGTACATCAGCACGCCCAGCCGCCCGGCGAGGTGGTCGTAGCAGGTCCTCGCGTACGCCAGGGAGGCAGCGGCGGTGGTCGCGCGCAGCGACCCGGTCGGTGTGGGCGCGACCGGGGCGTGCCCAGCCAGGTCCTCGATCAGCTGGGCCACCGCCGGACCGGCCAGACGCAGGTAGCGCTGCCGGCCCTGTCGTTCCTCGACGAGCAGCCCACCGCGGACGAGTCGGGTGAGGTGGTCGCTGGCCGTCGACGGGGCGACACCGGCGCGTCGGGCCAGCTCACCGGCGGTCCATGCCCGCCCGTCGAGCAGCGCCAGGCACATCCCGGCGCGGGTGCCGTCGGCCAGCAGGGCCGCCAGCTCGGCCATCCCCCGACCGTCGGTGCCAACGCTCATCGCCCAAGTCTAGGAAAACGGCAGGCCGGCCTGATTGCCCTACTGCCCTACTCTGAAGGGGCCGCGACGCCACTTCGGCAAGTCGGGGCCTTAGCGCCTGCACCGCCGGGCGGATAGAAGTAACCGGATGATCTGGACGAAGTTCAGAAGCGACCGCACCCCTCGCCGACTCCGCGCCGTTTCCGAGCTGCGGTTTCCCGCCAGCGGGCGTCAGCATCTACGAAACCGGTATCCCCATCTCAGCGACGACGACATCCTTCTCGTCGAAACCGCGGCCCGGCAGTGGTTCCGGATCATCGCCCGTCAGCCCAACGCGAAGCTGTCGATGCCGTCGGTGGTCGTGGACGACCTGTGGCAGGAACTGACCCTGCATGAGCGGGACTACGCCACCTTCTGCGACGCCGCGTTCGGGCGCCCTCCGCACCAACCAAGGTCCGCCCCAGGCGGCGACGCGGCCGACGACAATCGACGCCCCCTGCTGCTCACCACGCTGAGCTACGGCCGCCGGGACGAGGGGTGCGGCCCGAACGGCCTTCCGCTGTTGTTCCGAGTGGACCAAGAGCTACAGATCCACGACGGCAACCGCTACCTCGCCGACTGCGGAGGCCGTGGCGAATGCTTCCCGGTTTCCGGCCGGGTCTGCCTGCAACACCTCGCAGGGCCGGGCAAGCGGCCCAAACCACCAGGCATTCGCGGCGACCTGCCCTTCCTCGACGGACGCCACGGCTACGCCGGCGGTGCGGGCGGCAGTGGTGGTGGCGGCGAGTTCAGCGGCGGGGGCGACGGCGGAGGCGGCGACGGCGGTGGGGGCGGCAACTGAGGCTCCGGACGCCGCGCGACGGCCTCAGCCGCGCCTGGCCAGCGAGGTCAGCGACCGGTCCGTGCCGTCGTAGCTGCGCGCGGCGTCGAAGTTCCCCGTCGGACGCTGCCCGCCGGCGACGGCACGAGCCAGCCGCAGGTCCGCGTTGCGGAACCGCAACGCCAGACTCAGGTGCGGCACCCATGCGTCGGGCGCGTGCCACGGGCGGTGTCCGTCGGCCTCGGCAAGAACATCCCAGACGGCGGCGTGCAGCGCGGTCAGCGCCGGACGGGGTCGAACGAGCCAGACCAGTGGGGCGCTGCCGTCGAGGACGACGACCCGGTCGAGAGTGACCGGCACCGGCAGCGCGGCGTCGAACAGCTCGACCAGGCGGTGCTCGACCCCCGGTGGGAACTCGTCGACGGCGGCGAGGGTGAGGTGCGGCCGGTTGGTCGGGTGGGTGTTGCGGGCCAGGCTGGGCAAACCGGCGGCGGCCAGACGGCCCCAGACCGCCCGGAGCGCGACCTCCAGGCCAGCCGAGCAGACCAGTTCCACCGTACGCACGCAGACACGTTAGCCCGGCAGTCCGTGCCACCCCCCACGGATCGCGACCGAGCCACACCTTCAGACGGGGTTCGGTCAGCGACAGGCCCTCGGCCGAGGGCCTGTCGCTGGAGTTGGGTCAGTGTTGGGCTCGCGCGAAGGCGACAAAGCCCCGCCACGCCTCCGGCTGGAAGGTCAACGTCCCGCCGTCACGGTCCTTCGTGTCGCGAACCAGGACAACGCCCGGGAGATTGTCGGCGACCTCCACACACGACCCGCCGTTGTTGCCGCTCTTGGTGCTCTTGCGCCACTGCGCGCCGGTCACGTCCATGATGATGCCGCTTCCCTGAGCAGGTCTAGAGACTGTCCGCGAGAGAGAGCTTCGCCGCGAATGCGTTCCCATCGTCGGTCAAGGGTAGCAATTTCTGGCTGCTGCTCAGTTATTTGTGCATGCGCCTGACCGTCGATGTGTGCCACGCGCCCACCGCCTTTCAACTCGGCGACGATGAACGGCCCGCCCAGGCCCGAGTACATCCCGACCGACGCGGGCACCACATAAACCTGCACCGACGGAAGGTGCGCGCACGTGACGAGGTGGTCGCACTGGTCGCGCATCAAGTCCCGATCGCCGTACGCCGAGCGGCGCAGTACCGCTTCGTCCATCACGGCGATCAGCAGGGGTGGTTGGTCGCGATGGAGGATGCCCTGCCGCCCGATCCGGGCCTTCACGTATTGGTCGACCTCCTCGGCGGACAGTGGTTCGCCGGCCAGCGTCGCCCGCGCATACGCCTCGGTCTGCAAGAATCCAGGCACCCACGCCAGTTCGTACCAACGCAGCGCAACCGCTTCTCGCTCCCAGTCGATCCAAGCACGCAGCCATGTCGGATCCCTGCGCTTCAGGACGTCCGGCCACAGGTCGATTACCTCTCGGCCGAGGATCGTGGCGACCTGGGCGCGGTGCCGCGTCTGCGGAATCCGTTCGGGGTTTGCCCAGCGGGCGGCCGTCTTCGGATCGACCCCGGTTTGAGCGGCGAGAGAGTCCGCCGTCTCACCACATTGGATCATGGCTTCCACGACGGCGTGATTCATCCTTTGTCCTCCCCGGATATCCCGAACGTACAGAGGCCATAGTGCAACGCAGTGTAGTTGCATCGCAACAGTCAGCAGAGTGTTTCTAGACGGCGCGACCGGCGGGGACCCCGAAACCGGCGGGCGTGTTCGTGCCGGGGGCCGCCTCTGAGCGCGCACTCACGGGCGGCCCCTCCCAACGACCGAGAGGCAGAGCGACGTGTCCGAGGACGCCGCGCAGAGCGCCCGCCCGATCAGGACCGGCGACGTCCTGCACCTGACCCGGGCGGCGAGCCCGCAGTTCGTCCGTCCCCTCATCCTGCGGGTCGTCCGCGAGCTGACCGACCGGCATACTTACCACGGCTGGACGTGGGTCGAGGGTTACCGGCTCGCCACCCGTGGCCAGGCCGTGGCGAAACGGGAACTGTTCGTCCTCCGCGAAGGTCTGCGTTGGCTGCCAACGGCCGTGCCCGACCGCCAGCGGGCTTCGTGTGCCCGGAAGGCGGGGACGCCCCGGTGAGGCGTCGGCCCGTGCCCCACCTTCCGACCCATTCCACCTGGCGGTGCCAGTCGCGCGGGATTGCCTGGCCGTGCTCCACGGCGAAGCTGCGCCTCCTCGCCGAGTACCGCGACGACCGGGCAGCCCTGCTGGACCGTCTGACGGCCCTGCGGGACAGGGCCGCGATCCAGCTCGACGGTGCGCCGACGGCCAACCTCGACGACCGGTTCGTCACCTGGGCACACCCCCGGTAGCCGACGGACGCGCTCGTGAGGCGGTCAGAGCCAGCCGTTGTCCCGGGCGGTGCGGACGGCCTCGGCCCGGTCGGCGGCGCCGAGCTTCTGCACGGCGGCGGAGAGGTGGTTGCGCACGGTGCCGGTGGACAGGTGCACCCGGCGGGCGATCACGGCGACCGGGGCGCCGACCTCGGCCAGCCGCAGCGTCTCCAGTTCTCGTGGGGTCAGCGGGCACGGGGGCAGGGTCAGCGCGTCGGCGGCCAGCGACGGGTCGACGTAGCGACCTCCGGCGTGCACGCGGCGGATCACGTCGGCCAGGGCCCAACCCGGCGAGCCCTTGGGCAGGAACCCTCGGGCGCCGGCGGTCAACGCCTGGCGCAGGTGCCCGGGGCGGCCGTGTCCGGTCAGCACGACCACCGCGCAGTCGGGTCGGACCCGGCTCAGCTCGGCGGCTACCGCGATGCCGTCCAGGCCGGGCATCTCCAGGTCCACCACTGCCACGTCCGGGCGGTGCGCCAGTGCTGCGGTGACGGCCGCCGGCCCATCGGCGGCGTGTGCCACCACCTCGATGTCCGGTTCCAGGTCGAGCAGCGCGGCGACGGCGACCCGGATCAGGTCCTCGTCGTCGGCGAGCAGGACGCGGATCACGACCCCGCCGGCACTGTGGCTTCGAGGGTGAAGATCGCGTCCTCCCGGCGTACCCGCAGCTCGCCACCGGCAGCGGCGAGCCGGTCGGCCAGCCCACGCAGGCCGTGGCTGTGCGCGTCCGGGGCACTGTCGTCGGCGCCGTCGTTGGCCACCGTCATCCTGGCCACGTCATCCTCCCGATCGATGCGGATCCGACACCAGTCGGCCCGGCTGTGCCGCAGCACGTTGGTGCTCGCCTCCCGCAGCACCGCCGCCAACTCGATGGCGGCGGTCTGCGGCAGGTCCGCCGGTAGTGGCAGGACCGTGCACCGCACCCCGCAGGACCGCAGCACCCCCACCACCGCGCTGAGCTGTTCGTCGAGGTCGACGGCTCGATAGCCGTGCACGGTCTCCCGTACCTCGCTCAGCGCGGAGGCGGCCAACCGTTGCACCTCGGCGGCTTCCCGCCCGGCCCGTTCCGGGTCGACCGGGGCGAGCCGGGAGGCCAGTTCGGCCTTCAACGCGATCACCGTGAGGCGGTGCCCCAGTACGTCGTGCACGTCGCGGGCGAAGCGCAGCCGCTCCTCGGCGGCGGCCAGCCGGGCCTGGGCGGCCTGGCCCTGCCGGGCCTCCACGAGCAGGTCCCAGAACCAGACCTGGAACCCGTTGACGGCGGCCACGGCCACGCCGATCCCGCCGGTCACGGCGAGGTGGCGCGGAACGGAACCGCCGGTCCACCAGGCCACCGCGACCGCCACCGCCAGGACGCCGACCGCGACCGCCAGCGCGGCCCGCCACCGCACCAGCAGCGGCGTCATACCAATCAGCGCCGCACCGAGCCAGGCCCAGGTCGGCCACCTGCCGGCCGCCACCGGACCCACCAGCGGAACGGTCAGCAGCGCCACCCCGACCAGGCTCATCTCGGCCCGACGCCGCCAGCGCCTGTCGAGCCACGGCGTCACGGCCGCGTACAGGACGACGGTCTGGGCGATCACGAAGGCGAGGATGCCGACCGCGCCGAGCGCCACCCGGCCCGGGTCGGGCTCGCGGGTCAGGCCGACCGCCGGTAGCAGGACGCTCGCCCAGACGCCGGTGGCCAGCGACACCAGCGTCGCCTGCCGGGCGCGGTGCAACCGCCGGTCCGCCCGGGGAGTCACCGCCTCGCTCGCCACGCACCGATCCTAGGCCCGTCCCGCGCAGGCCCCACCCCTGCGAACCGTCACGGTCGGGCCGTGCGGTCCGCACGGTTTTCCCGTGACGAACGGGTCTGCCGGCCACACCGGGGGCACCGGCAGGGTCGAGGCATGGAAAACACCCGGATGTACGCGGACAGCGCCACCGCCGTACCGTCACCCGCTCCCCTGCCCACCGACGACCCGGCGCCCCCGGGCGCGGCACCGGCCAGCAGCAGTCGGCGGCGGCTGCTGTGGCACCTGGGCGAGATGGCCCTGGCGATGGTCGCCGGGATGCTGCTGCTCGCGCCGCTGTGGGAGCTGGCCGGCACCGCTCTCGGCGTCGGCGGGTCGCTGGCCCGGCCGGAGGTCGCCGCCCTGGTGATGGCCACGAACATGACAGTAGGGATGACGGTGGCGATGCGTTACCGGGCGCACCGTTGGCACGCGGTCGGTGAGATGGCCGCCGCGATGTACGTCCCGTTCCTGCTGCTGTTCGTGCCGTTTCGGGTCGGCCTGATCGACGCCGACGCGCTGCTGCTCGGCGGTCACCTGCTGATGATTCCCGCGATGGTGCTGGTGGCTCTCCGGCACCGACACGAGGCGTCGGCACCGGTACGCCGACACCGGGTCATGGTGGCGCTCGCCCACCGCTGGCCGGCCGGGTTGGCGCTGCTGCTGACCGTGGACATGTGGGTCGATCCAAGCGTGCTCAGCCCGTGGACGATGCTGGTGCTGCCCGGCGGCTACCTGGTGATCGGCATGGCCCGCCGCACGCTGGGCGGGCGGGGCGTGCTCGCCACCCAACTCGCCGGTCTGGCCGTCTGGGTGGCCCTGACGCTGGGCGCGGTGCTGGCCGGCGGGCGGACCGCCGACTGGCTGGTGGCGTTCGGGTGGTTGGCGCACGCCGGCTGGGACGTGGCGCACCACCGCGACCGTCGGGTGGTGCCGCGCGGTTACGCCGAGTTCTGCGTGGTGCTCGACGTGGCCCTCGCCGCGGTGATGGTGCTGGCCATCCTGACCAGCGACGCCTGACCGAGGCCGCCACCGGGATCATGGAACAGCCGCAGCACGAGCCCGGGGACAGCTCTTGTGGCGGTCGCCGCAACGGCCCGGACGGCGTGATGAAAGGCTTGGCACATGAGTTCCGCACCTGCACAGCACGATGCACCGATTGACGCCACGCCCGACGGCACCGACGAGGTGAGCGCCTTCACCGAGCTCGGGCTGCGCGCCGAGCTGTTGGGCGCGCTCGCCGCCCTCGGGTACGAGGAGCCGACCCCCATCCAGCGGGAGGCTATCCCACCGCTCCTGGAGGGTCGGGACCTGCTGGGTCAGGCGGCCACCGGCACCGGCAAGACGGCCGCGTTCGCGCTGCCGTTGCTGAACCTCATGACGCCCCACCGCCAGGGCGGCGACCCGGTGGCGCTGGTGCTGGTGCCGACCCGGGAGCTGGCGGTGCAGGTCTCCGAGGCGTTCCACCGCTACGGCAAGGACCTGGGCGCGCGGGTGCTGCCGATCTACGGTGGGCAGCCGATCGGGCGGCAGCTGCGGGCACTGGACAGCGGCGTCGACGTGGTGGTGGCCACCCCGGGGCGGGCCCTCGATCACATCGCCCGGGGCACCCTGCGCCTCGGTGGGTTGGCGACGGTCGTGCTCGACGAGGCCGACGAGATGCTCGACATGGGCTTCGCCGAGGACATCGAGGCGATCCTGGAGCACGCTCCGGCGCAGCGTCAGACTGTGCTCTTCTCGGCCACCATGCCGTCGCGCATCGACGGGATGGCCCGCCAGCACCTGCGGGAACCGGTCCGAATCGAGATCGGCCGCGAGCAGACGGTCGCGGGTGAGGCGCCCCGGGTGCGGCAGAGCGCGTACATCGTGACCCGGGCGCACAAGCCGGCCGCGCTGGGTCGGGTGTTGGACGTGGAGTCCCCGACCGCGGCGATCGTGTTCTGCCGCAGCCGGGAAGAGGTCGACCGGTTGACCGAGACGATGAACGGTCGGGGCTACCGCTCCGAGGCGCTGCACGGTGGCATGAGCCAGGAGCAGCGCGACCGGGTCATGGGCCGGCTGCGGGCGGGCACCGCCGACCTGCTGGTCGCCACGGACGTGGCGGCCCGTGGGCTGGACGTCGAGCAGCTGACCCACGTCGTCAACTACGACGTGCCGTCCGCCCCGGAGTCGTACGTGCACCGGATCGGTCGGGTGGGTCGGGCTGGCCGCGAGGGCGTGGCGATCACCCTCGCCGAGCCGCGTGAGCACCGGATGCTCAAGACCATCGAGCGGGTGACCGGCCAGCGGATCACCATCGACAAGATCCCCACCGTGGCGGACATGCGGACCCGGCGGTTGGAGATGACCCAGGCGGCCCTGCGCGAGAGTCTGCTGGAGGACGACCTCGACCCGTTCCGGGTGATCGTGGAGACGTTGACCGACGAGTTCGACCTGATGGAGGTCGCCCTCGCCGCCGTGAAGCTGGCCCACGAGGTGACGTCGCCGGGCTCCGACGACGAGCAGGAGATCCCGCAGGTTCCGGTCCGCGGGCCGCGCGAGGGTCGGCCGGAGGCCGGTGGCCGGGGCGGCGACCGGCGGGGCGGTGGCCGGCCACGCTCCGGCGGTGGCAACACCGTCCAGGTCTTCGTCGGCCTGGGTCGACGTGCCGGGGTGCGCCCGCAGGATCTGGTCGGCGCGATCACCGGGGAGACGGGCATCCGCGGCCGGGACATCGGTTCGATCGAGATCGCCGACCGGTTCTCGCTGGTGGAGGTGCCGCAGGGGGTGGCCGACGAGGTCATCTCCGGGTTGCGCTCCAGCACGATCAAGGGCCGCAAGGCCACCGTGCGCCGGGACCGCGGCGGCGACGAGCGCTGAGCACGCCGCCGGCGACCGCCGGCCTGAGCACGCCGCCGGCGACCGCCGGAGTACGACGGTCGCCGGCGTCAACTCTCAGAAGGAGTACGGGCCGAAGCGGCCCCACGCCACCACGGCGGCGAGCAGGAGCAGCACCGCGCAGGTGATCGCGCCCTGGATCTCGGTGCGACGCCCCTCAGCGGTGTCCTGCTTCTTCCTGTCGCGCAGGTGCACGAGGATGCCGCCGACCATGACGATGACCAGCCCGAGGGCGGCGAGCGGGGTGAGCACGGTGGCGATGTCGGTGAGTGGGGGCAGCACCAGCCCGAGGGCGGCCAGCAGCTCGACGGCACCGAGTGCCTTGACCTGGGTCGGCGGGACCGGGTCCACCCACCGCATCAGTTCGCGCAACTTGTCCTTGGGCTGGGTCAGTTTGGCGAAGCCGACGCCGGCGAAGACGACGGCGAGCAGGATCTGGATGATCCAGAGCACCAGGTTCACGGGGGTTCCTCCGGGGGGACGCCTCGCGGCGAAGAGGTAGTTGAGGATTCAAGCGAGACAGTAGACCTCACCCACGTACCAAAGGACCCCCGCCGTCTCCGATGACGGCGGGGGTCCTTGTGGTCGGAGCGTCAGACCGCGAAGAGCGCCGGACCGTCCAGCGTCTTCACGTCGGCCGGGCGCAGCGCCAGGGCGAGCACGTCGGCCACGTCGGCCAAGGTGTGCACGGTCAGCGCCTCGCGCACCTCGGTCGGCAGGTCGTCCAGGTCGGGCTCGTTGCGGGCCGGGATGATCACCTCGGTGAGGCCGGCTCGGTGCGCGGCGAGCAGCTTCTGCTTCACCCCACCGATCGGCAGCACCCGACCGGAGAGCGTCACCTCACCGGTCATCCCGAACTCGGGGCGGACCGGGCGACCGGTGACCAGCGACGCCAGGGCCGTGACCATGGTGATGCCGGCGCTCGGACCGTCCTTGGGCACCGCGCCCGCCGGGAAGTGGACGTGGATCCGGCGTCCCGCGAGAGCGTTCGGGTCGATGCCGAAGCGCCGCCCGTTGGAGCGCAGGTAGGAGAGCGCGATGTGCGCCGACTCCTTCATCACGTCACCGAGCTGGCCGGTCAGGGTCAGTCCCGGCTCCCCCTCCATGCTTGTCGCCTCGATGAAGAGCACGTCCCCACCGGCGCCGGTGACGGCGAGGCCGGTTGCCACGCCGGGCACGGCGGTGCGCTCGGCCGATTCCGGGGTGAACTTCGGCCGACCCAGGTAGCCGGCAAGGTTGTCGGTGCCGACGCGTACCGGCGTCGGGTCCGTCGCCAGCGTCACCGCCACCTTGCGCAGGATCTTGGCCAGGGCGCGCTCGAGCTGCCGGACGCCGGCCTCCCGGGTGTACTCCCCCGCGATCAGCCCGAGAGCCTCGTCGGCGACGCCGACCTCGTCGGCGGTCAACCCGGCCCGCTCCCGCTGCCGGGGCAGCAGGTGGTCGCGGGCGATGGCGACCTTCTCGTCCTCGGTGTACCCGTCCAGGGTGACCAGCTCCATCCGGTCCAGCAGGGGGCCGGGGATGGACTCCACCACGTTGGCGGTGGCCAGGAAGAGCACGTCGGACAGGTCGAGGTCGACCTCCAGGTAGTGATCCCGGAAGGTGTGGTTCTGGGCCGGGTCGAGCACCTCCAGCAGGGCGGCGGCCGGGTCACCGGCGTAGCCGGCGGCCAGCTTGTCCACCTCGTCGAGGAGCACGACCGGGTTCATCGAACCGGCCTCGCGCAGCGCGCGGACGATCCGACCGGGCAGCGCCCCCACGTAGGTGCGCCGGTGCCCGCGGATCTCCGCCTCGTCGCGGACACCGCCGAGCGAGACCCGGACGAAGTTCCGCCCGAGCGCTCGCGCCACGGACTCGCCGAGGCTGGTCTTGCCCACCCCGGGAGGACCGGCGAGGGCGAGCACCGCGCCGGAACCGCGACCGCCGACCACACCGAGGTTGCGCTCGGCCCGCCGGTTGCGCACCGCCAGGTATTCCAGGATGCGGTCCTTCACGTCGGCCAGGCCGGCGTGGTCGGCGTCGAGCACCGCCCGGGCCGCGGCCAGGTCGGTGTTGTCCTCGGTACGCGTGGCCCACGGCATCTCGAGCACGGTGTCCAGCCAGGTACGGATCCAGCCCGCCTCCGGGGAGGCGTCACTGGCCCGCTCCAGCTTGCCGACCTCGCGCATGGCCGCCTCGCGTACCTTCTCGGGCAGCTCGGCGGACTCGACCCGGGACCGGTAGTCGGCGGAGCCGTCCGGCTCGTCCTCGCCCAGCTCCTTGCGGATGGCGGCCAGCTGCTGACGCAGCAGGAACTCGCGCTGGGACTTCTCCAGCCCCTCGCGGACGTCACTGTTGATCTGCTCGGTGACTTCCTGCTCGGCCAGGTAGTCCTTCACCCAGCCGACCAGCAGCTCCAGCCGGGCGGTGACGTCCGGCGCGGCGAGCAGTTCGGTTTTCTGCTCCAGCGTCAGCCAGGGCGCGTAGCCGGCCGAGTCGGCCAGCTCGGAGAGGTCGGTCATCCGCTCCACCGCGTCGATGACCTGCCAGGCGCCCCGCTGTTGGAGCACGGAGGTCACCAGGGCGCGGTACTCGCGGGCTAGTTCCCGGGCCCGACCGGCGTGGGCGGGTTCGTCGAGTTCGGTCGCCTCGACCCAGAGGGCGGCGCCGGGGCCGGGCACGCCGGAGCCGATACGTGCCCGGGACAGGCCACGGATGACGGCGGCGGGCTCACCCTCGGGGAGCCGGCCGACCTTCTCGATGGTGGCGACCACGCCGACCGGCCCGTACTCGCCGTCGATGCGCGGCACGGCCAGCAGCTTGCGGTCGCCGGTCGCCCGCGCCGCGTCGATCGCGGCCTGGGTGGTGGGGTCGAGGGTCACCGGGATGACCATGCCGGGCAGCAGTACGGCGTCGGTCAGGGGAAGTACCGGAAGAGTTGCCATCGAACACCTCGCGTTGAGTTGAGCGTGTCTCACTCAAGTAACAAAGCGTTCCCCTTGTTCCGGCGTGTGACCTAGACCACTGGGTTGGTGCCGTACAGGCGGGGGTCACCCGGGGGCAGCACCGGTTCCGGCGCCTCCGGGGTCCTCCGAGCCATCGGCAGCAGCACCTCGAGCGCCACTCCACGGGGCCGCAGCCGGTGTGCCCGCAATGCTCCCCCGTCCGTCGCGACGAGCTGCCGCGCGATCCACAGGCCCAGGCCGGACATCCCGACGGCCGGCGCCGGACGCCGCAGCGCGACCAGTAACGCGTCATCGACCCGACCCTCGTCGGTGACCAGGATGCTCACGTCGGGGCCGCGCACCGTGGCGTAGAGCCCGACCTGTCCGTCCGGTGGCCCGTGCCGCAACGCGTTCTCCACCAGGTTGACCAGCACCTGTCGAGTTCGTCCGGCCGGCACCGGGCAGGAGGCCGCCCGGCGGGTGGCCCGTGCGCGCCGACGGCCGACCGGCACCAGCGCGGCGGCCTCCCGCAGGATGCCCGCCAGCGCAGCGGCCGGCTCGGGCTGCGGGGGCAGCGTCAGCACACCGGCGCCGGCGGTCGCGTCGCGCAGCAGGCTCTGCAGGTGGGCGGCCTGGTCGCGGGCCAGCTCACTGATCGCCCGCCGGTCGTCGCTGGTCAGCTCGCGACGCTCGTCGGCCAGCGCGCAAGTCAGCGAGGTCAGGGTGCTGATCGGGGTCCGGAACTCGTGGCACAACACCCGCAGCAGCGACTCCGGGTCGGCCTCCGTCGGGCGCCTCTCGCCGGGCGCCGGCTCGATGTGGCGCAACCCTCTCAGCAGGTCCCGCAAACCGTGCCGCACACGCATCCACCCAACTCCTCTCGTTCGGTGCGAACCCGCATGATCGGTACCCGCTGGGGAACGGCCCAGACATGCCGGGAGCCTCCACCTTGCGACTCGTCGTCGTGGACGATCACCCCCTTTTCGTCCGCGGCCTGGAGTTGCTGCTCCCGATCACCACCAACGGCCGCGCCGAGGTGGTCGCCTCGACCGGCGACGCCGCCGCGGCGGCGGCGCTGGTCAGCAACTGCCGCCCCGACCTGGCCCTGGTCGACCTGCACATGCCACCGCCCGGCGGCATCCGGGCGGTGGCCGCGATCCGGCGGACCACCCCACGGGTACGAGTGGTCGCGATGTCCGGTTTCGCCGACCCCGCGTCGGCGGTGGAGGCGCTACGCGCCGGCGCCGTGGGGTTCCTGCCGAAGACCAGCGAACCGGAGGAACTGCTGCCCCCGCTGCTGGCCGTCCTCGACGGCTGGGCGGTGCTGCCCGCCGACCTGCTGCGCGCCATGCTGCGGCCCACGCGCTCCGCCCCCGTCGACCTGGACGGCGGGGAACGGCGACTGCTGCGGGCGATCGCCGCCGGCCGCAGCACCGTCGACATCGCCGAAGAACTGCACGTCTCCGAACGGACGGTGAAACGCATGACCGCCGCGTTGCTGCGCAAGTTGCGGGTCTCGAACCGGGCCGAGGCGGCCGCCGTCGCCGGTCACAGCGGCATCCTCGGGGAATGAAGCCTCGCCATCGGACCGATTCACGGTTTTGCTCGGTAACGGAATCGCGACGCGCCGAATGAATGGAAGGCATATTGTTGCGGATTACCGGGGTGATAGGTCAGACTTTGGACACATCCCGCCGCACACAGGGAGTAATCGGCAATGGCGAGAAAAGTAATCACGGTCCTGACCGACGACCTCGACGGTGGGAAGGCCGACCGGACGGTCGAGTTCAGTCTCGACGGCGTGGCCTACACGATCGATGTCTCCGACGAGAATGCCGGCGTCCTGCGCAAGGCGCTCGACCCTTACATCAATGCGGGCCGGCGGATCGGACGCGGCCCGGTGGAGAGCACCCGTTCGGTCCGGCGGCCGGGGCGACCCGCTGGCGCGGGAATGGATCGGGAGCAGAACCGGGCCATCCGGGAATGGGCCGTCAAGAACGGCTACAAGATTTCCGAGCGGGGCCGGATCCCGGTTGAGGTCGTCGAGGCGTACAAGAGCCGCTGACGCGACTCGACGGGGCCCCGCCGGAAACGGCGGGGCCCCGTCGTTTGTCCGGACATCCGAAGTGAGCGGCGGCCGACCACCCCGGGTTGTCGCCCCGGGTGGCCGGCCGCCGTTGGTACGTCAGGTCAGTTGACGTCGATGCGCACCGAGTCGAAGGCGGGGGTCTGGTTGGCCCGCTCCATCATCGGCAGGCGGTGCGAGCCGTCACCGGCCCAGACGGAGCACTGGGCGGTACCCGACTCCGGCAGGCCCGGAATCTGGATCGTCACCTCGTCGGGCTGGGCGCCACCGCCGCCGTCCTCGGTCGCGACGAAGAACGCGGGCACCTCCTGCGGCTCCGGCGGAGCGGTCACGCTGTCCAGCATCCGGCAGGCGGTGTGGAAGTGACCACGGACCAGCCCCTGGTCGTTGAGCAGCGAGCTCTCCACGTAGTAGCCACCCTGGCCGGCGGCCAGGAAGCGGTCCCGAACCAGGTTGCGGGTGCTGACCCGCAGGGTGAAGGGCTGGTTCTGACCGACCTGGTCGGGGAACTGGGTGATCAGCAGCGACGGGTTGTTGGCTGCGGCGCCGACCTCACCGAACTCGGTGCTGACGCAGCGATCGCCCCTCTGGAAGCCGTCGTGCGGTTGGAGCCGGCTCTCGTCGCAGTCGTTGGCGAGCACACCGAGCCCGGCACCGGGCTCGGTGCCGCCACCGTTGTTCCCGCCACCGGGCGTCGTGGTGGGGGTCGTGGTGGGCGTGCTACCGCCACCGTTGTTGCCGGTGGGCTGCACCTGGCACTCGGCCAGCTGCGCGAGGCCCTGCGGCCGGGGTCCGACCCGGTCGATGGCTGTCGTGATCCGGTCCAGCACGGCGCGCCGCTTGCCGGCCAGCGGCTGCAGGATGGCGTTGCGGATGAACGCCTCACCCTTGTTGCCCTCGGCGGCCAGTCGGCGGTCCGCCTCGGCGATCTGGGTCTGCAACTGCGCGAGGTTACGGTCCACCTCGGCCCGCGCCCGGTCCGGCACCTGCGGCAGTTTGGCCGCCACATCCGGACAGGCGATGGCCGTGCCGGTGCCGACAGTGCCGTCCTTGCCGTCCTCACACTCGGGAACCGACTGCTGTCCGTCACCCCAGTGATTGCGCACCCACCGACCGTTCTGCCAGGTCCGGCTGGTCGAGCCGCCGCCAGTTGGCGCGGTCGCGCCAGGGCTCGGCTCCACGCACTGCCCGGAAGCCGGACGTGGCTTATTTGTCCGCCGGTCCTGGGCCGACGAAATCTGAGTCACGGCGACAACTCCGCCGAAGACCGCGAGCGTGCCGACAACTGCCAGCAGACGCTTGCTCCGCGCGTTGCCGGAAGGCCGGCGCGCCCGAGTGGACCTGCGCATCGAATTGCTCTCCTTCTCGATCCGGTAGTGGATTTCTGCCCTCGGCGGACCGACGGATGTGTGTTGGCACGCCGCGGCGGGGGACCCACCGTGACCTACCCGGTAATGCGTCGATGGCCGACGATGCCCTTTCCGCACCGTCTCCCGCGCCGGTGGACGCGGATGGGGAGATCCTGTTCATTCGCGCAGGAGTACGGGGCGGCGACCGGGAAGGTTCAACAGACGTACAGGAAATTGCCGCGACCCGACACGGAGCCGGCGCGGAGCGGGGATCAGCAGGTGAAACGGGCGCTGGTCAGTCGGCGCAGAGGTGGTCGAAGGCGAACCCGCCGACCAGTTCGTCACGGCGCTGGCTCAGCGCGGCGATCTGCGCGGTCCACTCGGCCCGCGGCAGCAGGTCCGCGACCGCGTTCTCCCGCAGTCGCTCCCCCACGGCGACGGCGGCGAGATCCTCGGCCAGCCGGGCCGCGTCGATACCGCAGGAGAAGCGGTGTTCGGTCACCGAGACCCGTTCGATGAGACACGCGTCGGGGCGTACCTGCACCCAACTCCACCCCTGCGCCGGCCCGTCCACCCAGCGCACGTGCAGCCCTCGCACGATCGGGTCGGCCACCTGCCCGGCCACGTACGCCTCCACCGCAGCCGCGCGGGTCAGCGCGCCGAGGTCGTTGACCGGCCCGGTACGCCCGTCCGGCAGCCGGCCCAGGATGTCCCGGAAGCCCACCGGCGCCGGTTCGGTCCCGGCGGCGGACGCGGCACCGCCCGCGGCGTAGGCGCGCGCGTCGATCACGTACTCGACCAGGCGGCGGCCGTGGTCGGTGGCCCGCAACGTCGGCGAACCGATCCGCAGCACGGGCAGGCCGGCGGCCGCGCTCACCGCGTCCTTGAGTCGCTCCACGCGTTGTTCCGCCGATCCGGCGGACGGCACCGCGCCGATCTCCACGGCGACGATCGGGCGGCCGGTGTCGGCGGCGTAGACCACGAAGTCGAAGCTGGCGCGACTCGCCGAGGTCCACTGGCTGCCGGTGACACCGGGTGGGCGGCCCTGGACCAGATCACTGAGCCGGCGTGCCGACAGGACCCGGTGGCCGGCGCGGCCGGGCAGCGCGTCGCGCCCCGCCTCGGCGGGCATCGTCCGCAGCCAACCGCGGTCGTCGCTCCCGATGCTCGTCATCTGCCTGATCCATCCGCCGGTCGGTCGAGCCGGGCCGAGTCTAGGTGGTCGATCATGGGCCACTGACTTCTAGTGTGATTGGGATCACAGCGGTACCGACGTTCCAGGGATGGCCCCCGGGTGTATCCAGCGACCGCCGGTACCCGACCGGTCCGGAGGTGACCATGTCGCGACAGCAGTTCGGCTTCCTCGCCGGGTTCCTCGCCGTGGCGGTCTGGGCACTCGCCGGCGTCGGCGTGGCCGCCCTCGCCGTGCTCGCCGGCCTGCTCGGCTGGCTGGTCGTCCGGGTGCTCGACGGCGACCTCGCGCTGACCGGTCTCGGCGACCGCCGTGCCGACGCTCGGCGACGCCGATGACCACCCGCCCGTCCACGGGGACGAACCCCGGTACCGGCCTGGCCACCGGAACCACAGGTTCGGAGCGCCGACCGGGCGACGCGACGGACGTCGCGCGGATCGCGGTGCAGGCGGCCAGCCTCGTACCGGGCGTGTCCGTCGTCCGCCCGGCGGCGGTCCGCCTGGACGACCGGACCGTCGGACTCGACCTGCACCTCATCACCTGGTACGGCCACAGCGTGCCGACGATCGCCGAAACGGTTCGGGCGGTGGTCGCCGACCGGGTGGCCGCCCAGACCGGGCTCACCGTGGCGGTGGTGACCGTCACCGTGGACGACCTGCTCGTCCCCGGCGTCGACGGGCCCGGAGCCGGCACCGCGGTGCCCGAGGACGGCTGAGATGCGCACCGCCAACCGGGTCGCCTCGTTGCTGCTGGCCACCGCCCTGCTCATCGGTGGCGCGGCGGTGGCCGTCCAGGCGTTGCTGCTCACAGTGCACCGCCCGACGCCGCTCGACACCACCGGCTGGTTCGACGCGCTGAGCGGCACCCGGTGGCACGACAGCACGGTCCGGGCCGTGGCCGGCGGGACGCTGCTGCTGGGCCTGGCCATCCTCGTCGCCCAACTGCGCCGCTGGACACCGATCCGCCTGCGAGCCGACGAACGCGACGGCTGGTACCTGCACCGGCGCTGTGTGGAGCGGCGGCTCGCTGACGCCGCCAGCGCGGTGCCGGGCATTCGCCGCGCCCGGGTCCGGGTCCGACGGCGCGGCGGCCAGTGGCGTCCCCGGGTCCGCGCGACAGGCGACCCGGCGGCCCGGACGGAGATCGAGTTCGCCGTGCACCAGGAGTTGCACCGGCTCACCGCGCCCCGCCCCGCCCGGATCGACGTCCGGCTGCTGCCTCGGCGGCGGCCGGCGTGACCAACGCCGGGCACCGACTGCTGTGGACCATCATCGCCCTGCTGCTGGTGGCGGGCGGCGCGGCGGCGCTGGCGGCCAGCCTCGGCACGCTGCCCGGCGTCGACCCGGCGGCGGTGCTGCTCAGCGCCGAACTTGTCGACCGGTGGCGGCTGGCCGCCCCGTGGAGCACCCTGGCCGCGGCCGTCGCCGGGGCGCTGTTCGCGCTGGCCGGGCAACGCCTGCTGGCCCGGGAGCTGCGGGGCCCGGACGGCGTCCTGCGCGGCACCCTGAGCCACGCCGGACGCCGGCCGGGCCGGACCCGGCTGGCCATCGACGTGCTCGCCGACGCGCTGGTACGCGACCTGACCGGGAACCCCGGCGTACGCCGGGCCCGGGTGGTGCTCACCGGCGCGCCACCGCACCCCGACGTGTGGATCCGGGTGGACCTCACCGCCGACGCGCCGACCGCTGGCGTACGCGAGCACGTTCGCGCCGCGGTCCGTCGATTCGCGGCGACGACCGACTGCCAGCCCGCACACCTCGACGTGACGGCCCGCATCGAGCCCGGCCACCTCTGACC
Source organism: Micromonospora sp. D93 (assembly GCF_018070365.1). NCBI lineage: Bacteria > Bacillati > Actinomycetota > Actinomycetes > Micromonosporales > Micromonosporaceae > Micromonospora > Micromonospora sp. D93. The sequence goes on from NZ_JAGPXW010000016.1 coordinate 59,487, forward strand.
CGGCGCCGAACCGAGGGGCATGATCGGTGCTGGCGGCGAAGGGGGTACGCGGATGCGGGTGGTGTCGCTGGTGCCGTCGCTGACCGAGGCGGTGGCGCTGACCCTGCCGGGAGTGCTGGTCGGGGCCACCGACTGGTGCAGCCACCCGGCCGGGCTCGACGTGGCCCGGGTCGGCGGCAGCAAGTACCCCGACCTGGACCGGGTGCGCGCGCTGCGGCCGGATCTGGTGCTGCTGAACGTGGAGGAGAACCGCCGAGCCGACGCGGAGGCGCTGCGGGCGGCCGGCGTACCGGTGCGGGTCACCTATCCGCGAACCGTTCCCGGGGCGTTGACGGAGCTGGGCGACCTGCTGACCGAACTGGGCGCGCCGACGGAGCCGGCCTGGCTACGGGCCGCACGGCGGGCGTGGCAGACGCCACCCCGGCTGACACCGACCCGCCGCGCGGTGGTGCCGGTCTGGCGTCGACCGTGGGTGGTGCTCGGCGGCGACACGTTCGCCGGCGACGTGCTGCGCCGCCTCGGCGTGGTCAACGCCTACGACGAGCACCCCGAGCGCTATCCCCGCCCGGCCCTCACCGAGCTGCGCGAACACGAGCCCGACCTGGTGGTGCTGCCCGACGAGCCGTACCTGTTCACCGCCGACGACGGGCCGGAGGCGTTCCCCGGCGTACCGTGCGCCCTGCTCTCCGGACGGCACCTCACCTGGTACGGCCCGTCCCTGGCCGAGGCGCCCGCGCTGCTCGCCGACCAGTTGTCCCGGCCGGTGCTGGTCGTCTGACTCCGGCGGCTCAGCCGTTGGGTCGGCGGCGGGCGGCCACGGTGCTGGCGGCGATGGAGACCGCCAGGGTCAGCACCACGACGGCGAGCGTCAACCAGACCGGCAGCTTGCCCACCGGCGTCTCGGCGAGAATCAGCTTCAGCCCGGCGAAGGCCAGCAGCAGTGCCAACCCGTACCGCAGGTAGCCGAAGTGCCGCAGCAGGCCGGCGAGGCAGAAGTAGAGGCTGCGCAGCCCCAGGACGGCGAACGCGGTGGCCGTCCAGACCAGGAACGTGTTGGTGGTGATGGCGAGGATCGCCGCCACCGAGTCGATGGCGAAGACCACGTCGGTGGCCTCGATGGCGACGAGCGCCACCAGCAGCAACGTCGCCACCCGTCGGCCGCCCACCCGGGCGGTGAACCGGTCGCCGTGGTAGCGGGCGTCGGTGGGCACCAGCCGCCGGAACAGCCGGACCACGACGTTGCGTTCCGGGTCGACGTCCGGCTTCCCGCGGACGGCCAGCCGCCAGCCGGTCCAGATCAGGAACGCGCCCAGCACGAAACCGGCCCAGGTGAGCCGGTCCAGCAGTTCGGCACCGGCGAAGATGAACAGCAGCCGGAAGACGAGTGCCCCCACGACACCCCAGAACAGCACCTTGTGCTGATAGCCGGGCGGCACCTGGAAGTAGCCGAAGAGCAGCGCGAAGACGAACACGTTGTCCACCGAGAGCGCCTTCTCCAGCAGGTAGCCGGAGAAGTAGACGATGGCCGGGTCACCGCCGAGCCCCCACCAGACGGCCAACCCGAACAGCAGACCCGCGCCGATCCAGACGGCGCTCCACAGCAGCGCCTCGCGGAGCTCGATGACGTGGTTGTCCCGGTGCAGGAGCACATCCACGGCGAGCAACACCGCGATCACCGCGCCGACCGCCGCCCAGGCCCACAGCGGGACCGCGACCGTCGCCTCAGCCACCGACGCCCTCCGCATCGACCACGGTGCACCGCCCGTTACCAGGCCGGCCGGCCGTTTCTGAGCCTAGGTGAACGGGCGACCTCGCATCGGGCGCTCCGACGAAGTCACGTCCACCGGCCGCAACGGCGATCTGGCAGCGACCGGCGGCGGTGGCGCAGGCGCTGCGTGGGCGCGGTGAGGGTCGCCGGACCCGACCCGAGGAGGTCGAACGTCCCGAGCGGTTGCGGTCTGTCGGCCCTGCCGCCGAGGACGCCACGGGCGTCCACTGGAGATGCCACCGGGAAGCGCGGTGCGAAGCTGAGAAGGGACGTGGGGACCATGACCGCGACGATCGAGCGGGTCACCGCCGAGAACACCGCACCGCAGGCCGGCACCGCTCACCGGCGGGCCGTCCGGTACATCCTGGCCGGAACCCGGCTGGCACTCGGCTGGGTCTTCCTCTGGGCCTTCGTCGACAAGATGTTCGGCCTCGGGATGGCCACCGAGTCGAAGAACGCCTGGATCAACGGGGGCAGCCCCACCAAGGGATTCCTGACCTTCGGCGTGACCGGCCCGTTCAAGGATCTCTATACCGGGATCGCCGGCGCCGCCTGGGCGGACTGGCTCTTCATGGTCGGCCTGGCCGGGATCGGTGTCGCGCTGCTGCTCGGCATCGGCATGCGGGTCGCCGCCGTGGCCGGTGGACTGCTGCTGGTCCTGATGTGGACCGCCGTCCTGCCTCCGGAGAACAACCCCTTCATGGACGACCACTTGATCTACGCGGCAGTGCTGGCGGTCCTGGCACTGGTCAACGCCGGTGACACCTGGGGCCTCGGCCGGGTGTGGGCGACGCTGCCGATCGTCCGGCGGATGCCCTGGCTGCGGTGAGCGCCGCACACCCCCTCGGCGGGCGTCACCAGCACCCGTGCAGCCCCCCACTGCATCGCCCCACCGCCCGGGCCCGCGGCACCACCGGGGCCGTCGGTGCACGACCGGAGGATGGGCCGCAGAGCAGGTTGCGGGTCCGCCGGACATCGGTGAGGGATGATCCGGCAGGATCGACGGTGACCGGACACATCACCCAACAACGGCAGGAGATCCCCGCATGAACCAGGCAGCAGGCGCCCAGTCGGGCAAGCCCGAGGTTGGTCCGATCGAGGGTGCACCGCCGGCCGACCTCGTGATCGAGGACATCACCGTGGGCGACGGCCCGCAGGCCGAGCCGGGCCAGTTGGTCAGCGTGCACTACGTCGGCGTGTCGTACTCCACCGGCAGCGAGTTCGACTCGTCCTGGAACCGAGGCCAGGCGTTCGAGTTTCCGCTCGGCGGCGGTCAGGTCATCGCCGGCTGGGACCAGGGCGTCGCTGGCATGCGGGTCGGCGGTCGGCGCCGGCTGATCATCCCGCCGCACCTGGGGTACGGCGACCGGGGCGCCGGCGGCGTCATCAAGCCGGGCGAGACGCTGGTCTTCGTCGTCGACCTGCTCGGAGTGAACTGACCGATTGTGTCGGGGTCCGCCGGCCCACGCCGGCGGCCCCGCGCCGACCCCGGGCGCCCACCTCGTGGACGGGAGTCAGGCGGCCAGTTGCAGGTCGGTGGTCGCGACCACCGGGCGACGCGCCGCCTCGATCGCCGAGGCCGGCTCCAGAATCGCCATCACGCGGTGCAGCCCGCTGACGCGCAGCACCCGCGCCACCACCGGGCTCGGGTCGACCACTACCAACTCGCCACCACGGGCCCGCACGCGCAGATGCGCGGCCAGCAGGGTGCGAACGCCGGCGGCGGAGAGCAGCCGCAGCCCGGACAGCTCCAGGTGAAGCACCGGCCGGGCCGGCGCGGACCACAGCGCGGACCGGAACGCGGCCACCGTGGCGATGTCGATCTCGCCGGCCACCCGCATGAGGACCATCTGGTCACCCACACTGACCTGCACGTCGAGCCGGTCGCTGTGCTCTTCCATGCCCAGAAATCTAGCCGCCACCACCGACACTTTCGCCCCTCCAGGGAGTGATTCCGGGTACGCCCAGGGGCATACCCCGAGGTACCCCACCTCCCTCTCGGGGTGGAGTCGGGGGCCCAGGCGGCACGCCGCGCGGGCGCGGAACGCGGAGTCGACCGAGAACGGGGTGGAGAATAGGTAGATGCTGATCCCCCGGCCCCGGCCGCCCCGGCTGATCCGTCCCGTCCGCGAGCCGGCGACCAACCCTCCGGCGCTGGCCGGGGCGTGGGCCCCCACCGACCGCCGGCTCGACCACGCCGAGGTGCTCCTCCTCCCCGCGGGCGCCGTCGGCCCCGAGGACGTGCTGGTCGACGCGGTCGGGCGGGTGATCAGTGGCGACGAGGACGGTCGGATCTGGTGGTGGCCGGTCGACGCGCCGGCCGGCACGCGACCCCAGCTGCTGGCCGAGACCGGGGGCCGTCCGCTCGGCATCGAGCTGGACCTGTCCGGCGAGGCCCTGGTGGTCTGCGACGCGTACCGCGGGCTGCTGCGGGTCACACCGGACGGCGCGGTACGCGAACTGACCGGAACGGCGCCCCCGGTGCACCTGGCCAACAACGCGACGGTGGGCCGTGACGGCACCATCTACTTCACCGACAGCTCCGACCGGTTTCCGGTCTCCCACTGGAAACGGGACCTGCTGGAGCACCGCCCCAACGGTCGGGTGCTGGCCCACCATCCGGGCAGCGGCCGCACCGAGGTGGTGACCGACGGGCTGTACTTCCCCAACGGGATCGCTCTGACCCCGGACGAGTCGGCGCTGCTGCTCGTGGAGACCAGCACCCACCGCCTGCTGCGTGTCGAGCTGAACGGCGGTGTGCGGGTCCTCGCCGACCTGCCCGCGTACCCGGACAATCTCGCCTCGGTGGGTGACGGGACGTACTGGATCGCGCTGCCCAGCCCACGGGTGCCGATCGCCGAGCGGCTGCTGCCCCATCCGCGGCTGCGTCAGATCGCCGCCCTGCTGCCCGACGCGATGCAGCCGCAGCCCCGCCGCTACGGGCTGGTCGCGCTTGTCGACGGCACCGGCGCGGTCCGCCGGACGCTGCACGGCCCGAACGGCCACTACTCGATGATCACCGGGGTACGCCAGCACGGCGACCAACTCTGGCTGGGCAGCCTGACCGGTTCCGGGGTGGCCCGCGTACCCCTGGGGTGATGGTCCGGGGCCACGGGCGGCGACAGGGCCGGTCCGCCGTCGGGCGGGCCGGCCCTGTCCTGCCGTCAGTGGTGTCTCAGCGGCCGCTGACCGAGGGTGCCGGTGCGGGTGATCCGCCGGCCACCGCGCCCGGATGCGCCGGGGCGACAGGTGCGGGCTTGAGTCCCGGCGGCACCGGCAGGGCGCTGCCCCGGGCGAACTCGTCCCAGCTCACGTTCCAGGCGGTCCAGCCGTTGCCCGGCTGCAGCTCCACCTCGGTGCCCTTGACGGTGACCAGGTCACCAACCTGCGTCACCCCCATCAACCAGTCGGCCGCCGTCGCGGAGACGTTCGCGCAACCGTGCGAGACGTTGGTGTTGCCCTGGTCTCCCTCCGACCAGGGGGCGGAGTGGATGAACTCGCCGCCCCAGGTGTAGCGCTGGGCGTCGTCGACGTCGACCACGTAGCCGCCGTCCGGCTCACCCCGGGTGTCGAAGGTGACCCGCTCGTGCTTCTCCATGATCACCATCTTGCCGCTGGAACTCGGCGTGCTCGGCTTACCCAGGCTGACCGGGATCCGGCGGACCTGCTTGCCGTCGCGCAGCACGGTCATCTGCTTGGTGGCGTTGTCGATCTCCAGCGAGACCTGTCGTCCGATCTTGGAGGTCGCGGTCCGCTCGGCGTCGCCGACCAGTTTCTTTCCGATCGGCAGACCCTCCAGGCCGGCCCGCAGACTGATGGTGGTCCCCGGCTTCCAGAAATCGGGTGCCCGGTAATAGACCTGACTTCCGTCCTCAAGCCACGACCACGCACCTGGCTGCGGCGGATTGGTCTTTACGAACAACCGGCGCTGGACATCCGCTCTGGCCTCTTTCGGAATTCCCGGGTCAAACGCCACCGTTACCGGCATCGCGGTGCCGTACGTCCGATTGCCGTTGAAATAGAGGGTGCTGGTGATCTGTGGTTTGGTCGATTTGGCCATCGTCGTGAACGTGGTGGTGCGGGTGGTGGTGGCCCCGGAGTCACCGGTCGCGGTCACCTCGGCGGTGTAGGTCCGTCGTGGTTGCAGCGGAGCGCTCGGCACCCAGCCGGAGCCGTCCTCGCGCGGCTCGGCGTTGACCTGCTTGCCCTTGTCGTCGGTAAGGCGTACGCCGGTGACCCGCCCGCCCTTGACCACTGTGCCCACCTCGGCGCTGACCGGGACGTCCCGGGCCTTGTCCCCCGGTGTCACGGCGAGTTCCGGCGCGGCGGCGTGCTTCTTGGCCGAGCCGGTCGCCGACCCCCGGTCGGCGGTGCACGCACCCAGGGCGAGTGGTGCGGCTGCGATGGTTACCGCCAACAGCGTCAATCGCCGCCTAGACGTCATGTTTCAGTCCCCCCGTTTTCGACTACCCTCCGCCACATTCTGACCCGCCCAACAGGAGTAGCCGCAGCATTCCGAAATAATCGTCAGCGCATTTACCGGCGCATTTTCCGACAATGTTCCAGTTGGCGGAACAGGGGTTCAACCGACCCATGTCGGGCGCTCTGCTCCGCTTGAGCGACGCAACGTCGACTGTCCGAATGGCGGGCGCGTGGTGGCACCCGAGGGCGACGTTTGTCCGGTCTGCGGGCGCCGATGCGGCCGACCCGGGCGGCCAGGGCCGGGCGTCCGGGGCCGGGCCGGGCGGATCGCGCACGGCGCGGTGGGCGCGGGAAGTAGAAGGTCATGCCGGGTGGCGCACCTCGTGGGCGGACTTTTGTCAGTTGAAGCGAAACTTCCGGCGAACGCGACAAAGCTTTGCCTTCGTCCGGGGGCAAGGGTAAGGTCTCGATCTAGATAGAGGGTTGCCCATTCGTCGATCAACTTGCCGCCACCTCTGCCGGGTCGCCGCGTTCCGCTCCCGATGGGTCCGGGCCGCACCCGCGCCGTCCCTCACCGTCCAGCCGGAGCCCGCCTCCGGCCGGTTCGGCGCGCCCGGCGGACGGCAGTCAGGTCGACCGCCGCCGGCGGCGTACCAGCCGTCAGGAAGGGACCACCACCATGGATCAACAACTCAACCGACCGGGGCCGACACCGGCATCCGAGCCGGTCAGCCGGCGTGGAGTGCTGCGCGCCGCGACCGTCTCCGCTGCCGCGGTCGGCGCCGCCGGTCTGCTCGCCGGTCCGGCCGCCGCCGCACCCGCCGCGTCCGGCCAGCAGGCCCAGGGCCGCCGTCGGGTGCCGGTGGACCGGATCAGCATTCAGCTCTACACGCTGCGTGACCAGCTCGCCGCCGACCTGCCCGGCTCCCTGGACGCGCTGCGCCGGATCGGTTACCGGCGGGTGGAGCACGCCGGTTTCGTCGGACGCACCGCCGCGCAGTTCCGGGCCGCGCTCGACGAGGCCGGGCTGCGTTCCACCTCCGGGCACGTCGGCATCCCGCAGCCGTTCGACGCCGCCACCTGGGAGCAGGCCCTCGCCGACGCCAACGTGGTGGGCTGCAAGAAGATCGTCCACCCGTACTTCGGTCGGGACGCGAGCGGTCAGCCGATCCGGGACCCTGCCGTCTACCGGGCCCTCGCCCGGGACCTGAACCGCGCCGGGCGGCTCGCCGAACGCGCGGGGCTCGACTTCGGATACCACAACCACCAGCTCGAGTTCGTGCCGCTGACCGGCGGTTCGACCGGGTTCGACATCCTCAGCTCGCAGACCGATTCCCGGCTGGTCCACTTCGAGCTCGACCTCTACTGGACCTGGCGGGGCGCCCACGACCCGGTCGACGTGATCCGGGCCAACCGCGGTCGGATCCGCCAGGTGCACGTCAAGGACCTCGACGTCGAGGGTGGCTTCGCCGACCTCGGCGACGGCGTCATCGACTTCGGCCGCATCTTCGCCCACGAGCGGGAGGCCGGCATCGAGGAGTACATCGTGGAGCGTGACGACGCGGGCACCGCGCCGCGCTCCCCCGCCGACGCCCTGGACACCGCTCGCGTCGGCTTCGACTATCTCGCTTCACTTCGGTACTGAAACCACCCCGGGGGACTCACCTGATGAACAGGACCGCATTCGCGTCCGCCCTGCTGCTGGCGACGGCCGGCCTGGCCGTACCACCGTCGGCAGCGGCCGCAGCGCCGGCCGCGCCGCCGGACAGCAGCTTCCAGAAAGTGACACTGAACGACTTCCCGGGCGAGCCGATGAGCCTCGCCGTTCTGCCCGACCTGCGGGTGCTGCACACCTCCCGCACCGGTGAGGTCCGCATCCACGACCCGCGCACCGGGCTGAACACCCTCGCCGCCGACATCCCGGTGTACGAGCACGACGAGGAGGGGTTGCAGGGGGTCGCCATCGACCCGAACTTCGCCCAGAACAAGTGGGTGTACCTCTACTACTCGCCGCCCATGGAAACGCCTGTGGACGACCCGGCGACCCCGGGCGTCAACGAGGGGGACGCGCCGGAGACCGGCACCGAGGCGGACTGGCAGCGGTTCAAGGGCGCGCTGCGGTTGTCCCGGTTCAAGCTCGACGGGACGAAGCTGAACCTCGCCAGCGAGCAGCAGATCATCGACGTGCCGACCGACCGGGGCATCTGCTGCCACGTCGGCGGCCAGATCGACTTCGACAGCAAGGGCAACCTGTACCTGTCGACAGGTGACGACACCAACCCGTTCGCCTCCGACGGCTACATCCCGATCGACGAGCGGGCTGACCGCCACCCGGCCTTCGACGCCCAGCGCACCTCGGCCAACACGAACGACCTGCGCGGCAAGCTGCTGCGCATCAAGGTGAAGAACGGTGGCGGTTACACGGTGCCGGCCGGCAACCTGTTCAAGTCGGGCACGGCGCAGACCCGCCCGGAGATCTACGCGATGGGGCTGCGCAACGCGTTCCGGTTCTCCGTCGACAGGCGTACCGACAACGTGTACGTGGGCGACTACTCCCCGGACGCCTCCAACCCGAACCCGGAGCGCGGCCCGGCCGGGCACGGCCGGTGGATGCTCGTGGACAAGCCGGCCAACTACGGCTGGCCGTACTGCGTGACGCCGACTATCGCGTACCGCGACTACGACTTCGCCACCGGCGAGTCCGGCGCCAAGTTCAACTGCAAGCGCCCGGTCAACGACTCACCGCACAACACCGGCAAGCGCGTGCTGCCGCCGGTCGAGCAGCCGGAGGTCTGGTACGCGGCCGCCCCCTCGGCCGAGTTCCCGCAGCTGGGCACCGGCGGCATCTCTCCGATGGGCGGCCCGGCGTACGAGTACGACGGGACCAGCACGTCGCGTACCCGCTGGCCGGCCTACTACGACGGGGTGCCGCTGTTCTACGAGTGGTCCCGCGACTACATCAAGGAGTTCCGCCTCGACTCCGACGGCGACGTGACGGACATCCGTCCGGTGGCGCCGTCGCTGGTGGTGGACAACCCGATGGACATGGAGTTCGGCCCGGACGGCGCGCTCTACGTCCTGGAGTACGGCGACGGCTACTTCGCCGAGAACCCGGACGCGCAGCTGTCCCGGATCGACTTCGTCCGGGGCAACCGGACGCCGATCCCGAAGATCAGTGGCACCCCGACCGTGGGGCAGGCCCCGCTGACCGTCGCGTTCTCCAGCGCCGGCACGACCGACCCGGACGGTGACAAGCTGAGCTACGCGTGGGACTTCAACGCGGACGGCTCGGTGGACAGCACCGCTCCGAACGCGAGCTGGACGTTCCCGGAGAACGGCTCGTACACGCCGACGTTGAAGGTCACCGACCGCACCGGACGGTCCGCGTCGGCGTCCCTGCCGCTGGTGGTCGGGCCGACCGCGCCGATCGTCGAGTTCGTCGCCCCGGAGGCCGGGCAGCCGTTCCAGTTCGGGCAGACGGTGGCGTACGAGGTGAAGGTCACCGACGACCTGCCGGTGGACTGCTCCCGGGTGAAGGTCACCTACGTGCTCGGGCACGATGAGCACGGGCACCCGCTCTCCACGTCGACGGGCTGCACCGGAAGCATCCCGACCTTCCTGGACAGTGGGCACAGCGGTGCGGACAACCTGACCGCCGTGTTCGTCGCGGAGTACACCGACGCGGGCACACCCGCGCAGTCGGGCTCGGCCACTGTCGTGCTGGACCCGACCCCGGTGGCCGGTCTGGCCGGCTGACCAACCCACGATGACAGCGGCGGCGACCGGATCACTCCGGTCGCCGCCGCTCGTCGTCTCTGCTCCGGCCGGCGGGAGGCGCACACCGCGCGCACCGGGCGACGGCGCGGGCGGGCCCCGGTCGTCGCTCAGGTCCAGTCGTTCTCGACGTGGTTGTCCCGCCACCGTCCGCCCACCGGCGGGGTGTCCAGTCGCATCCCCTCGTCGGCGTTGCCGGCCAGATCGTTGTCCTCGACCCGGCAGTCCACGCAGCTGCCACGCCCGGTGATCCACAATCCGTGCGTCTGGGTCTGGTTGTCGTGGTTGTCCCAGATCCGGTTGCCTCGGATGGTGGCCGAGTCGAACGGCGCGTCGATGGTGATACCGGCCCGCAGTTGGGGTGCGGCGGCCAGTTCGTACGCGCGTCCCGGCGGTGGCACGTCCCCGCTCCACGCGGAGAACGCGTCCGGGCGGACCGGGGCGAGCGTGAGTTCGTCGCCGGTGTTGGAGGCCACCATGGCAATGGTCTTCCCGACCCGCAGGACCTTTCCCCGGTGCCCGTCGTGCGGCCAGGTGGCCGACCGGTCCACCAGGCACCGCTCGCTGTAGCGGACGGCGTCGCCGGTCCCGCTGGCCCCCTCCGCGCACTGCCGCCCGTTGTTGCGGATCCGGTTGTTGAGCAGCACCGCGTCGGTCATCTGGTGGTCGATCCGGACCGCGTCCAGGCCGTTGCCCCAGAACTCGTTGCTCTCGATGACCACGTCCCGGATCGAGCCCTGATAACCGCGTCCGAGGTCGTGCGCGTGATAGCCGTGCCGCCCGTTGCCGCTGATCCGGTTGCCGCGGACGGTGTACGGGCCGGGGCTGTTGCCGATGCTGACCCCGTCGTACATGTTGCCGTCGATGACGCAGTCGGTGAGCAGCCCACCCCGGCCGGCCACGGACGAGGTGCCCTGCGCCGACACGTCGAATCCGGTCTCCAGGTTGCCGGTCATTGTGCAGGCGGAGACGATCAGGCCGTCGGCGCCCCAGTCGGAGATGCCGAAGCGGTTGCCCTGACTGTGGCAGCCGATGATGCGGTAGCCGCGCGGAGGCGCCCAGTAGTCCTTCTGCAGCTCCAGGAAGATGCCGTTGGTGCCGTTGGCCAGGGCGGTGCAGTTGGCGATGGTCAGCCGCTCCACAGCTCCCCAGCCGCCGATGCCGATCCCGATGCCGGCGCCGCCCATCTGCTCGCCGTTGTCCAGTCGGCCGCAGCCGACCACCACCACGCCGTCGATCAGGGAGTCCTGGAGGAAGTCGCAGCCCAGCCCGGTGGCCGCGGTGTGGTGGATGTAGAGGTTGCGGAAGACGCCCCGCACCACGTACTGGAGGCCGAGGCCCTTGGCCAGGTAGTTGTACTCGGCCATGGCGACGCCGGAGCCGTCGATCTGGAAGTCGGAGAAGGTGCAGTCGGCGATGTGCCGGTCCCGGTCGGCGCCGTGCTGCACTGTGGTCCAGAAGGCCAACGGGGTGGGGTCGGCCCGGTTGCCCTCGTTGCTGAGCATGAACCGGGTCGCCGCCGGTCCCGCACCGATCAGCGACACGCCGCTGCGCCACACCGTGCCGGCGTCCCGGATCGAGTAGATGCCCGGCGGGCAGTAGATGACCCGGGCCCGCCCGTCCGAGGCGTACCCGGCGCCGAGGCGGTCCACGAGGGCGGCCAGCGCCGGTTGGTCGTTTGTCGAGCCGTCACCGGTCAGCCCGTAGTCCAGCGCGTCGCAGTAGAGCGGCGCCCCGGCGGAGGCGGGCCGTCGTACCCGGACCGAGTTCAGTAGCAGCTCGTTCGCCACGGCCACAGGCCCGGCTCCCTTCGACGCGTTCGGTGCGCTCCGGCGGGGCCGACTTCCCGGTGCAGCCGCCGGGAAACCCTGGCCCGATCACACCGCCGGAAACCCCGGCCCGCTCGCACCGCCGGGAAACCCCGGACGTGCGCCGACCCCGGCGCCGCACGAGCGGCGCCGGGGTCCGGGGGGTACGCGTCAGACGGCGGCGATCAGCAGCGCCGGGCGCTCCACGCAGTCGGCGACGTGCCGCAGGAAGCCACCGGCCACCCCGCCGTCGCAGACCCGGTGGTCGAAGGTGAGGCTGAGCTGGGTCACCTTGCGGACGGCGAGTTGCCCGTCGACCACCCATGGCTTGTCCACGATCCGTCCGACCCCGAGCAGGGCCGCCTCGGGGTGGTTGATGATCGGTGTGGAGCCGTCGACGCCGAACACCCCGTAGTTGTTCAGCGTGAAGGTGCCGCCGGTCAGCCGGGCCGGGGGCAGGCTGCCGGCTCGCGCGGCGGCAGTGGTCGCGGTCAGTTCGGCGGCCAGTTCGGCGGTGGTGAGCCGCTGGGCGTCGCGCAGCACCGGCACCAGCAGACCCCTGTCGGTCTGCGCGGCGATGCCGAGGTGCACCCCGGCGGACTGGATGATCCGCTGCCCCTCGGTGTCGACCCGGGCGTTGAGCTGCGGGAATCGGCGCAGCCCGCTGAGGCAGATCCGGGCCAGTAGGGCCAGGATGCTCACCGGCGCGTCGGGCGTCGCCGCGTTGATCGCGGCGCGGGTCTCCAGCAGCCCGGTGGCGTCCACGTCGACCCAGATGGTCACCTCCGGGATCTCCCGCCGGCTGCGGGAGAGCTTGTCGGCGATGACCTTGCGGACGCCGGTGAGCGGGACGATCACGTCGCCATCCCCGACCGGCGCCGAACCCGGCTGCGGGTCCGGAACGGCGGCGAGTCGGGTGGCGGGCACGGTCGGCGCGGCCTCCACGTCGGCGCGGCGGATCACGCCCCCGGGCCCGGTGCCCCGCAGGGTGGCGAGGTCGACGCCGCGCTCGCGGGCCAGCCGTCGCACGATCGGAGAGATGACCAGGGCGGCGGGCGACCGCGCCGCGTCGCCGGACCCGGCACCCGCGTCGGGCGCACCACCGGCGGCCGGACCGGTGCCGCCGGTCGGGTCGGCGGTCGAGTCGGCGTCGGCCGGTTCGGGGGCCACCGCCAGGCGGGGCCGACGCCGACGGCGGGTGGTGTTGCCGTGGCCGGTGCCGTACCCGATCAGCACGTTGCCGGAGCCGGCCCGCTCCTCCTCGCGGTAGGTGGCGTGCCCGGCGGGCTCGTCGCCCCCGTCCAGCGGCGCGATGGTGATCAACGGCTGGCCGACCGGGCGTACCTCACCGGCCGCGCCGTGCAGGGTGACCACCCGGCCTGCGTACGGGCAGGGCACGTCGACGACGGCCTTGGCGGTCTCCACCTCGACCACGCTCTGGTCGACAGTGACCACGTCGCCGACGGCGACCCGCCACTCGACGATCTCGGCTTCGCTGAGCCCCTCGCCCAGGTCGGGCAGGAGGAAGACCTGTGTCCGTCCGACGATGGTCATGCCGCCGCCCAACGCGCGTCCGGCTGGTCGTCCCACTGGAGGCGGGCCACCGCGTCGAGCACCCGGTCCACGCCGGGCAGGTGGGTGTGCTCCAGCATCGGCGCCGGGTACGGGATGTCCAGCCCGGCGACCCGCAGCACCGGGGCGTGCAGCGCGTGGAAGCAGCGCTCCTGCACCCGGGCGGCGATCTCCGCGCCGACGCCCGCGAAGCCGGGCGCCTCCTGGATCACCACGCACCGGCCGGTACGCCGGACGGAGGCGGTGATGGTGGCGTCGTCGAACGGCACGATCGTGCGCACGTCGACGACCTCCAGGTCCCATCCCTCCTCCCGCGCGGCCTCGGCGGCCTCCAGCGCGACCGGCACCGCCGGCCCGTACGCCACAAGTGTGGCGTCGCGTCCGGGCCGGCGCACGACGGCCCGGCCGAACGGTTCGGTGCGGGTCGGCAGGGACGCCTCGTCGCTGGCGAAGTAGAGCTTCTTGGGCTCCATGAAGATCACCGGGTCGGGGTCCTCGATGGCCTCGCGCAGCAGCGAGTACGCGTCGTCGACGGTCGCCGGGGTGACCACCTTCAGCCCGGGGGTGTGCGCGTAGTACGCCTCGGACGAGTCGCAGTGGTGCTCGACCCCGCCGATCCCGCCCGCGTACGGCACGCGGATGACGATCGGCACGCTCAGCGCGCCCCGGGTGCGGTTGCGCAGCTTCGCCACGTGCGAGGCGATCTGCTCGAACGCCGGGTACGCGAACGCGTCGAACTGCATCTCGACCACCGGGCGCAGGCCGGACATGGCCAGGCCGACGGCGAAGCCGACGATGCCGGCCTCGGCGAGGGGGGTGTCGAAGCAGCGGTTCTCGCCGAAGCGGGCCTGGAGGCCGTCGGTGATCCGGAAGACGCCGCCGAGCGCGCCGACGTCCTCACCGAAGACGACGACCCGGTCGTCGGCGGCGAGCGCGTCGGCGAGCGCGGTGTTGAGCGCCTTGGCCATGGTGGTGGCCATCAGGCGTCACCCTCCTCGGCGTGGGCGGCGGCCAGCTCGGCGCGGACCTGCTCGCGTTGTTCGATCAGCTGCGGGGTGGGCTCGGCGTAGACGTGGTCGAAGAGGCTCAGCGGGTCGACGGTGGGCTGCTCGTTCATCCGGGTCCGTAGGTCCGCCGCGTACGCCTCGGCCTGCTCGGCGATCTCGGCGGCCGCCGCGTCGTCGAGCACACCGCGGGCCCGCAGGTAGGTTTCCAGCCGGGCGACCGGGTCCCGGTCCCGCCAGGCGTCGACCTCGGCGCGGTCGCGGTAGCGACTGGCGTCGTCGGCGTTGGTGTGCGGCTCCATCCGGTAGGTGTGCGCCTCGACCAGGAACGGCCCCTTGCCGGCCCGGGCGTGGGCGACCGCGCGGGTGAGCACGGCGAGCACCGCGACGGGGTCGTTGCCGTCGACCTGCTCGCTGGGTACGCCGTACCCGACGCCCTTGTAGGCCAGCGACGGCGCGGCGGTCTGCCGCGACAGCGGGACGCTGATCGCGTACCTGTTGTTCTGCACGAAGTAGACGACCGGCGCCTTGAACACGGCGGCGAAGTTGATCCCCTCGTGGAAGTCGCCCTCGCTGGTGGCGCCGTCGCCGATGAAGGCCAGCGCCACGGTGTCGCGACCCTGGTACGCCTCGCCGTGCGCCAGTCCGGCGGCGTGCACACACTGGGTGGCCAGCGGGGTGCACTGCGGTGCGGTGCGTACCTCGGTCGGGTCGTAGCCGCAGTGCCAGTCGCCGCGCAGGAGGGTGAGCACCTCGACCGGGTCGATGCCCCGGGCAACCAGCGCCATCGACTCGCGGTACGTGGGGAAGACCCAGTCGGTGTCGCGGACCGCGAGGACCGCGCCGACCTGGCACGCCTCCTGACCCCGCGAGGACGGGTAGACGGCGAGCCGACCCTGCTTGGTCAGGGCGGTCGCCTGGGTGTCGAAGCGGCGGCCGAGCACCATCCGGCGGTACAGCTCGCGCAGCACCTCGGCAGGTGGTTCGGGGTAGTCGGCGCGGGCGGGCAGCGGCGTGCCGTTCTCGGCGAGCAGGCGGACCGGCTCGGCGTCCGGTAGCAACGAGCGTGCCGGGTCGGGCGGGGTGACCGTCCGACGGGCGCGCGGGGATGCCCTGCGGACCGCCTGGGGAGTGGTCGTCACGGCGGAACCTCCTGGGACGTGTGGTGAGCCTATGCTTCCGCTTGTGGATGATTGACTCAAGATCGACACGGAAGGCGGGACGGTTGGCATGCGGAGGGCCCATCAGTGAGCCAGGAGACCGCCGACGAAGCGAGCCGGGGCGTGGGATCGGGACGATCGGCCCGAGTGTTGGACGAGGTCGACAGGCGGATCCTCGACGAGCTGGTCCGCGACGGGCGGACGTCGGTGCGCACCCTGGCCGAGCGCATCCACATCTCCCGCACCAACGCGTACGCCCGGGTGGAGCGGTTGCTCCGCGACGGGGTGATCACGGGGTTCCGGGCCCAGGTGGCGCCCGAGGCGGCCGGGCTGGGCACCTCGGCGTACATCGCCCTGACCATCGAGCAGAACACCTGGCGGGAGGTGTCGGCCGAGCTGGCCCGGGTGCGCTACATCGAGCACGCCGCGCTGCTCAGCGGCGAGCACGACGTGCTGGCCCTGGTTCGGGCGCCGGACAACGCCGCCCTGCGGGACGTGGTGCTCGACCGGGTGCAGCGCATCGCCGGGGTGCTGTCGACGCGGTCGTGGTTGGTCTTCGAGGAGTTTGACGGGACGCAGAGCCCGTGGCAGTAGCGCCATAACACGAATCAGATGACAAAACACCCGAGATGGCTGTTTCGGGGATAAATACGCCTTACGCTCCGCGACGTGGTTATCGCAAACGAGTTGTGGACACAGGCCAGGGTCTCCGCCGCCCCGCCGCCACCGCCCGCGTCGGCGACGCCGGCCGGCTCGCGCTCCTTCCGCGGGGACATCGAGGGCCTGCGGGCTGTGGCCGTGCTGCTGGTGCTTCTCGGCCACGCCGGAGTCCCCCACCTGCCCGCCGGCTTCGTCGGCGTGGACGTGTTCTTCGTGATCTCCGGCTTCCTCATCACCGGTCTGCTACTCGAAGAGCTCGACCAGCGGGGACGGCTCTCGCTCACCGCCTTCTACGCCCGACGGGCGAAGCGCCTCCTGCCCGCCGCCGCGACGGTGCTCGTCGCCACCCTCGTGCTGACCTACTTCTTCCTGCCGCGCGGCCGCTGGTCCACGACAGCCTGGGACGTCATCGCCAGCGCCTGCTACGCCATGAACTGGCGGATGGCCGGGCAATCCGTCGACTACGTCGCCGCCAACAACGCCCCGAGCATCGCCCAACACTTCTGGTCCCTCGCCGTCGAGGAGCAGTTCTACCTCGTCTGGCCGCTGCTGCTGCTCACCCTCGGCTGGTTCGCCCGCCGTCGCGGACGGGGTCACCGCGGTCTCTACCTGCTCGGGCTCACGCTGATCGCGGTCCCCTCGTTCGCCTGGGCGCTGTACGCCTCGCCGACCGACCCGTCGGCGTACTACGTCACGACGACCCGGATGTGGGAGCTGGCTCTCGGCGGCGCCGTCGCCGTCACGGCGGCCCGGCTGGGCCGGTCTCCGCGTCTGGTGGCCGTGCCGCTGGCCTGGGCCGGGCTGCTCGCCGTCGGCGCGTCGGCCGCGTTGATCGGCTCGACGGCCGGCTTCCCCGGGTACGCCGCGCTCGGCCCCACCCTCGGCACCGCCGCCGTGATCGCGTTCGGCCCGGCGGCCGGCCGCGCCGGACCTGCGCTGCTGCTGGGCCGACAACCACTGCGCTACGTCGGTGGGATCTCCTACTCGCTCTACCTGTGGCACTGGCCGGTGCTGATCGCCGCGCGGGCGCAGTTCGGGGAACTCGGCGTCGGCGCCGCGCTCGCGGTCGTCGCCGTCTCGACGATCCCCGCCGCGCTGACATACCACCTCGTCGAGAATCCGGTGCGCCGGTCACCGACCCTCACCCACCAGCCATCCGTCGCCCTGCGCGTCGGCGCCGTGTGCACCGGCGCCGCCGCGCTGGCCGGTCTGGCGTTCCAGCTGGCCATCCCCTCGACGGACAGCCCGACCCCCGCCTCGTCGGTCATCATGGGCCAGGTCCCCGGTGCCAGCACGCAGGCGGCGCCGCCGTCCGCGCCCGGCGCCGTGGCTCTCGGCGCCTCGCCCCGCACCAGCCGCGCCGGGGTACCCGTCGACCGAGTCGACTCGATCATCCCCAACCCCGCGGCCGCGGCTCGGGACACGCCACTGTTGCAGCCGACGAAGAGTTGCCACGTGTCGCTGGAATCCTCGACCCCGGAGGTGTGCGTCTACGGCAAGGAGGACGCGCCGACCAGCATCGCGCTCGTCGGCGACTCCCACGGCGACCACTGGGTACCCGCCATGCGGCGCGCCGCGGAGACGAACGGCTGGCGCCTCGCCACCTACACCAAGGGCGGCTGCCCGTTCCTGACGGCCGAGATCCTCCAAAATGATCGGCCCTACACCTCCTGCACAGAGTGGAACCGGAAGGTGCGGGAGGGACTGCTCGGCGGGAACCGCCCCGATCTCCTGATCGTCACCAACGCCGAGTACCCGGTCAGAGGCGAGCCGGGGCGGTCCGCGATGGCCCGCGAAATGAGAAAGACGTGGAGCGACATGGTCGCGGAGAAGATTCCGGTGGTGGTGCTGCGGGACACGCCGCTGCACCTCAACGACATCGCCGAGTGTGTGTCCAAGAACCCGAAACGCCTGACGACGTGCGCCAATCCCCGAGACGAGGCCCTCGGCCGTGGGGGCGGTCCCGCTCAGGAGGAGGCGGCCGACGGGCTCGCCGGCGTCCGTCTGGTCGACCTGAACGACTGGATCTGCCCCGCGGACCGCTGTGCCCCCGTCATCGGAGGCGTCCTCGTCTGGCGCGACGCGCACCACCTGACCGCCACCTACTCGGCGACTCTCGCAGGGCCGCTGGGCACCGTGCTCAAGCCCGTGATCGCCGCGCTGTGACCTCGACGGTCGGGCGGAAGGCTCACCGCTCGGGCGGGGCCTCCAGGCCGTCGCGGTCGGCCAGTTCCAGCAGTGGCTCCAGCGAGTGCCGGTCACCGTCCAGGCCGGCGTGCGGGTCGCCGCGCTCGGCGAACCGGGCCGGCATGCTGAGCACGTCGAAGTCCTCCGGGCGGACCTGGTCCAGCTCCGACCAGTCCAGGGGCGCCGAAACCAGCGCGGCCGGTGTGGGACGGATCGAGTACGCCGAGGTCACCGTGTGGTCCCGGGCCATCTGGTTGTAGTCGACGAAGACCGGCCGGTCCCGCTGCTCACGCCACCAGGTGGTGGTGACCAGGTCCGGCAGCCGGCGCTGCATCTCCCGGCCCAGCGCGAGCACCGCCCGACGGCAGTCACCGAAGCTCCACCGCGGCTCGATCGACAGGTAGATGTGCAGGCCCCGACCGCCGGTGGTCTTCGGGTAGCCGGTCATGCCCAGCTCGGCGAGGAACGCCCGCACCTCGTGCGCCACCGGCACCACCTGCTCGAAGCCGACGCCGGGCATCGGGTCCAGGTCGATGCGCAGCTGGTCGGGACGTTCCACGTCGGCGGCGGTGACCGGCCACGGGTGGAACCGCAGGGTGCCCAGGTTGGCGGCCCAGATGACCACCGCCAACTCGCTCGGCGCGACCTCGTCGGCCGTGCGGCCACTGGGGAAGGTGATGTGCGCGGTCCGCACCCACTCGGGCGCTCCCGCCGGCAGGCGCTTCTGGTAGAACGCATCGCCCCGGTTGGTCTGCCGGGTGGCGATCGTCGCGCCCTCGAAGACGCCGCGGGGCCAGCGTTCCAGCATGGTCGGCCGATCCCGCAGCGCGCGCAGGATGCCGTCACCCACCGCCAGGAAGTAGCGGACCACGTCCAGCTTGGTCAGCCCCCGCTCCGGAAAGTACGGCTTGTCGGGGCTGGAGACGCGGACCAGCCGCTCCCCCACCTGGATCTCCTCCGCCGCCGTGGCCACGCCACCGAGGGTACGACCTGCGCCCACCCCGTACGCCCACCGAGCGGACTTCGGCATGGCGGATCACCGGACACGGTTACCGTCGACGGCGCCCGGGTAGGGGGGCGGCATGGCGGAACTGGCAACCCTCTGGATCGTCCGGCACGGCGAGAGCACCGCGAACGTCGCGGCGACGCGGGCCGAGGCGTCGGGCGCGGAGCTGATCGACCTCACCCACCGCGACGCCGACGTGCCGCTCTCCGCGACCGGCGAGGATCAGGCTCGGGCGACCGGCAGGTGGCTGGCCGACCTGCCGGACGCGAAGCGCCCGGATGTGGCGGTGGTGTCGCCGTACCTGCGCGCGGTGCAGACCTCCCGGCTGGCCCTGGCCGGCACCGACATTCCCGTCCACCGCGACGAGCGGCTGCGCGATCGGGAGCTGGGCATCCTCGACGGGCTGACCGGGCACGGGGTGCGGCGGCGGTACCCGGACGAGGCCGACCGTCGGGAGCGGTTGGGCAAGTTCTACTACCGGCCGCCGGGCGGGGAGTCCTGGACGGACGTGGCGTTGCGGCTGCGGACGCTGCTGGGCGACCTGCGCCGCGACCACGAGGGTTGCCGGGTGCTGCTCTTCGGACACGACGCGCTGGTCTTCCTGCTTCGCTATCTGGTTGAGGGGCTGACCGAGGACGAGCTGATGGCGCTCACCCGGCAGGACGTGATCGCCAACTGTTCGATCACCGAGTGGTCGGCGGACGGCGAGGAACGACTGAGGCTCACCGCCTTCAACGATGTCGAGCACCTGCGTCAGCAGGGCGCCCAGCCCACCAGGGAGGACGAGATCCATGCCGAGCCGGTCTGAGGTGAAGGTGATCACGCCGGGGCTGCTGCGGGACTGGGCGCTGCCGGTGCCGGTCGGCGGAAAGGAGAGCCGGGGCACCGTGCTGGTGGTCGGCGGCTCCCGCTTCACGCCGGGCGCGGTGCTGCTCGCCGGGGTGGCCGCGTTGCGCGCCGGCGCCGGGGTGCTCCAACTCGCCGCCGCCGAGTCCACCGCCGCCGCCCTGAGCATCCAGGTGCCCGAGGCGCTCGTGGTCGGTCTGCCGGAGACCGCCGACGGGGCGGTGGCCGCCGACCGCGACGGCCAGCTCGGCGAGCTGGTCGCGCAGGCCCACGTGGTGACCCTCGGCCCCGGCCTGAAGGCGATCGACGAGACCAACAGCCTGTTGGGCCTGGTCCTGGAGGCGGCCCGTCCGGACACGTCACTGGTGCTCGACGCGTACGCGCTCGGTGCGCTCAGCCACGCACCGGACCTGCTGGTCGGCTCGGGTCGGCCCGTGGTGCTCACCCCCAACGTCACCGAGGCCGGGCACCTGCTCGGGCGGGACCCGGGCGACGACCTGGACGCCGAGGCGGCCGAGTTGGCCGCCCGGTACGAGGCGGTCGTGTCGCTGTACGGGCACGTGGCCGCCCCGGACGGGCGGGGTTGGCGGGAGGAGAGCGGCGACGCCGGGCTGGGCACCTCCGGCAGCGGGGACGTGCTCGCCGGGCTGCTGGCGGGGCTGCTGTCCCGGGGTGCCGACCCGGCGCAGGCGGCCTGCTGGGGCTCGTTCGCGCACTCGGTGAGCGGCCAGCGGCTGATCCCCCGCTACGGCCGGATCGGCTTTCTGGCTCGGGAACTGCTCGACGAGATCCCCCGCACCCTGGCCATGGTCTGATCGGACCCAGGCCCTTCGTCGAACCTCGGCAGAGCTCCGCTGGAGGCCGGCCCGAACGGCCAGACCCGGCCCGGTAGGATCGGCGCAGGCCGTTACTGGCGCGTGGGGATGGACAACCATCGGGGAGCGGCCTCGTCACGTGGACGTTTGCCGAGCGCCTGGGCCTTCCCGCACGTCTGTTGGAGGTCGCATGTCGCGCAACGCCGAGTCCACCGCATTCCGTAGTGCCCTTGAGGTGATCCGGGCTGTCGAGCCGCGGGTGGCCGACGCCATCGGCGCCGAGCTGACCGACCAACGGGAGTCGCTCAAGCTGATCGCCAGCGAGAACTACGCCTCCCCGGCGACCCTGCTGGCCATGGGCAACTGGTTCAGCGACAAGTACGCCGAGGGCACCGTCGGCCGCCGCTTCTACGCCGGCTGCCAGAACGTCGACACCGTCGAGGCGCTCGCCGCCGAGCACGCCCGGGAACTGTTCGGCGCCGCGCACGCGTACGTGCAGCCGCACTCGGGCATCGACGCCAACCTGGTCGCGTTCTGGGCGGTGCTGGCCGACCGGGTGGAGTCCCCCGCCCTGAAGAAGGCCCAGGTCCGTCAGGTCAACGACCTCACCGAGGCCGACTGGTTCGCCCTGCGCCGCGAGCTGGGCAACCAGCGGATGCTCGGCATGTCGCTGGACGCCGGCGGCCACCTCACCCACGGCTTCCGGCCGAACATCTCCGGCAAGATGTTCGACCAGCGCAGCTACGGCACCGACCCGGCGACCGGCCTGATCGACTACGACCGGGTGGCCGAGGCCGCCCGCGAGTTCAAGCCGCTGATCCTGGTGGGCGGCTACTCGGCGTACCCCCGGAAGGTGAACTTCCGGATCCTGCGGGAGATCGCCGATTCGGTCGGCGCCACCTTCATGGTCGACATGGCGCACTTCGCCGGCCTGGTGGCCGGCAAGGTGTTCACCGGCGACTTCGACCCGGTGCCGCACGCGCACATCGTCACGACCACCACGCACAAGTCGTTGCGCGGCCCGCGCGGCGGCATGGTGCTCTGCCAGCCCGAGCTGGCCGACCAGGTGGACCGGGGCTGCCCGATGGTGCTCGGTGGGCCGCTGCCGCACGTGATGGCCGCCAAGGCGGTCGCGCTCGCCGAGGCCCGCCGGCCCGACTTCGCCGACTACGCCCAGCGGATCGTCGACAACGCGCAGGCGCTCGCCGAGGGGCTGCTGAGCCGGGGCGCCACGCTGGTCACCGGTGGCACCGACAACCACCTGGTGCTCATCGACGTGTCCGGGTACGAGCTCACCGGCCGGCAGGCCGAGCAGGCCCTCCTCGACTCGGGCATCGTCACCAACCGCAATTCGGTCCCGCAGGACCCGAACGGGGCCTGGTACACGTCCGGCATCCGGGTCGGCACCCCAGCGCTGACCACCCGGGGCCTCGGCGCCGCCGAGATGGACCAGACCGCCGAGCTGATCCACACCGTGCTGACCCAGACCACCGCCGGCGCCAACGCCGACGGCACCCCGTCGAAGGCGAAGTACAACCTGGACGCCGGCCTGGCCGACAAGGTCGCCCGCCAGGCCACCGACCTGCTGGCCACGTACCCCCTCTACCCCGGCATCGACCTGACCTGAGCCGCCGATCCCGTCGATCATGGAGTTGTGGTGCCCGATCCGGGCTGGTGCGCGACTTACGTCCACCACCACAACTCCATGATCGACGCGGGAGCGCGTGGGGGCGACCGTTAGACCATGGGGCGCTTGAGGTGGTAGCGGTGGACTTCGGTGCTGCCCTGGACGTTGTTGACGTCCTCGGCGGCGGAGACCAGCTCCCACCCCTCCCGACCGGCGCGGTTGAGGTGCGCGATGGCGGTGTCGCCGTAGGCGGTGATGTCCTTACGTGACCCGTCCGGCGCGTACCAGACGAACGAGACGTGAAAATTGCGGCCCTGTCCCTGATAGCGACGGACGAGCAGGGCGTACTCCCAGGCAACCATGCGGCTTATTATGACCGTCCACCCAGGACGGCGGCACTCGGGTCGTCGCGCATTGCCATCCGATGAACGCGCTGTGTCAACCCGCCCGGCGCACCGCTCACCCCACCCCGAGGGTGCGCAGCTCGCCGGCCGCCACCGTGTCCGCGCAGCCGGCCAGGGTGAGCGCGTCGGTCAGCTCGGCGGCGAGCAGCGCCAACGCGTCCCGGGCGGCCGATTCGCCACCGGCGGCCAGCGCCCAGAGCAGCGGCCGGCCGACCAGCACCCCGGCCGCGCCCAACGCCAGCGCCCGCAGCACGTCGGTGCCGCCCCGGATGCCGCTGTCCAGCAGCACCTGGCAGCCGTCCCCGACCGCGTCGACGACCTCCGGCAGCATGGTGACGCTCGCCGGTGAGCCGTCCAGTTGCCGCCCGCCGTGGTTGGAGACGACCACCGCGTCCGCGCCGACCCGTACCGCCTCGGTCGCGTCGCGCGGGTCCAGCAGCCCCTTGACCACCAACGGCAGGTCGACCCGCTCGCGCAGCCACGCGAGGTCCGCCCAGCGCAGCGCCGGCGCGAACGACGCGGCGGTGTGCGCGGCGATCGCGGACACCCCGGGGGCACCGGAGTGCGCCAGCGCGTCGCGACCGTCGGGGAGGTTCGCGGCGACCACCTCGGCCGGCAGCCGGAACGCGTTGCGCAGGTCCCGGGGACGTCGACCGAGCACCGGGACGTCCACGGTGACCACGAGCGCCCGGCACCCGGCCGCGACGACCCGGTCCAGCAGGTCGCGGACGAGGGCCCTGTCGCGCAGCCAGTAGAGCTGGAACCAGACGTCCGCGCCCGCCCCGGTGACCTGTTCGATGGGTGTGCTGCCCAGCGTGCTCGCCAGGTACGGAATCCCGGCCGTGCCGGCCGCCGCCGCCAGGCCCAGCTCTCCGTCCGGGTGCACCAGTCGCTGGTACGCCATCGGCGCCACCCCGACCGGCATGGCGTACCGACGGCCGAGCAGCCGGGTGCCGAGGTCGGCAGTGTCCACGCCGCGCAGCACCCGGGGCAGCACCGCGACCCGGTCCAGTGCGTGCCGGTTCGCGGCGAGGGTCACCTCGGAGGCGCTGCCGCCGGCCAGGTAGTCCCACACGTCCGGCGGCAGCAGGGCCCGGGCGCGATCGGCGTAGTCGGCGAGCGACACGGCCGGCAGGTCGGTCAGCACCCGCTCACCCATCGCCCGGGCCTGGCGTGGCCACCGGCTCGGCCGCCAGACCGAAGCGATCGCGGAGGAACGCCGCCGCGCTCCCCTGCGCCCGCCGCCCGTCGGCGAAGGTCGCCGGCATGGCGAAGAACCCGTGGATCATGCCCGGGTAGTGCTCCAGCCGGGTGGACACACCAGCGTCGCGCAGCCGCTCGGCGTACCGCCGCCCCTCGGCGTGGAGGGGATCCAGTTCGGCGGTGATCACCAGCGCCGGCGGCAACCCGGACAGGTCGTCGGCGAGCAACGGGGAGGCCAGCGGATCCCGTGCGTGGGCCGGGTCGGCCAGGTAGTGCGTCCGGTACCAGACGATCGAACGGCGGTTGAACAGCGCCGGGTCGTCGTCGCCGGCCGGTTCGCCGCTCTGGTCGGTGTTCGGATAGACCAGCAGTTGCGCGGCGAGTGGGGGCCCGTCGGTCCGGCTGAGCAGGGTGACCGCGGCGGCCAGGTTCCCGCCGGCGCTGTCCCCTCCCACCGCCAGTCGGGTCGGGTCCACGCCCAGCCGGTCGGCGTGCCGGGCGACCCAGGAGGTGGCGGCGTGGCAGTCGTGCACCGCCGCCGGGAAGGGGTGCTCCGGGGCGAGGCGGTAGCCGACGGTGATCACCTGACAGGGGACGGCGTTGGCCAGGCGTCGGCAGATGCCGTCGGCGGTGTCGATGCTGCCGAGCGTCCACCCGCCGCCGAAGAAGTAGAGCAGGGTGGGCAGTGGCCCCGAACCGGCCGGCCGGTACACCCGCAACGGTAGTTCCCCGGCAGGGCCGGGGATCCGCTCGTCGCGTACCTCGGTCACCGGCTCGACCGCGCCGCCGCCGGCGCGGATCGCGGCCAGGTCCGCGGCGCGCGCCTCGGCAAGGGTCTGCGCGTACAGCGGCGGGGTGCCGGCCGCGGCACGGGCCGCACGGTACGCCGCCACCTCCGGGTGCAGGGCCATCTCGCTCCTATCCACAGGTGCTAACCAGTAACTTGTCGATACCGCGCAGGAACAGGCTGCCGCTGTACGTCGGCGCCTCGGTGACTGTCAGCGCCGGGAACCGGGCGAACAGCCGGGGCAGCGCGAGGCGACCCTCCAACCGCGACACCGCCGCGCCGAGGCAGAAGTGCAGACCCACCCCGAAGGCCAGTGACGGAGGGCCGGGACGGGTCGGGTCGAAGGTGTCCGGGGCCGGGAAGCGGGCCGGGTCCCGGTTGGCCGCCCCGATCATGATCAGCACATTGTCGTCCTTCGCGACCGGCGCGCCGTGCAGCACGGTGTCGGCCGGCGCGGCGCGCGCCAGGAAGTGCACAGGGCTCGCCAACCGCAGCACCTCGTCGACGCAGCCCTGCGCCAGCGTGGCGTCGGTGGGCAGCGCCGCGACCGTCTCCGGGTGCGCCAACAGCAACGGCAGCCCATTGCTGAACATGTAGACGGTGGTGACGAAGCTGGCGTTGAACAGCACGATCAGGTTGCTGACCAGCTCCTCCTCGGTCAGCTCCACCTCCCCGGAGTCCAGCGCCTCGACCAACCCGCTGAGCAGGTCGTTCCCGGGCACTCGACGGCGGTGCTCAAGCAGCTCCCGATAGAAGACCCGCAACTCCCGCGCGGCGGTGTTTGCCGCGGCCAGCCGCTGCGGGGTCTTCCCCGCCACATCCAGGAACTCGTCGATCCACTCCACCCGCTCGCGGTACCACGGCAGGTCGGCGGCCGGAATACCGATGAACTCGGCCATCACCAGGGCCGGGATCGGGTACGCGAAGTCGGCCACGAAGTCGACAACGCCCTCCCCGGCGTCCGCCATCCGGTCCAACAGCTCGTCGACCACCCGCAGGATCACCGGTTCCAGAGCACCGAGCCGGCGCGGCGTGAAGGTGCGGGAGAAGACGTGCCGCATCCGCGTGTGGTCGGGCGGGTTGACGAACATCATCGAGGTTTGGAAGGTACGCAGGATCTCCTGCTCCTCCCAGCCCGGCGGCGGCTGTTTCGTCCACTCCGGATCACGCAGCAACTCGTCGATGAGGTCGTAGCCGACCGCGACGGCGGCCACCGTACGGTGCTCGGCGCGCGCCGGCACCGCGCTGATCGGGCCGAGCCGGTGCAGCTCGGCGTACCACGGGTACGGGTCCTGTCTGCCCTGTTCGCTGTACAGGCCGGTGAGTATCTCCTCCACGTCCACGGCCAACTCCTCCCCAGGATGTCGGTGGCCGGGGACGACGGGGATCACCCGCCGCCCCCGACCGTTGTCACAGGTCGAGCAGCCGCAGCGGCACGGCGTTGGCCAGTGCCTGGTTGCCGACGTCGTTCGGGTGGATGTGGTCTCCCGAGTCGTACGCGGGCAGCAGTTGGCTGGGCCGGGCCGGGTCGCGCAGCACCCGGTCGAAGTCGAGCAGCCCGTCGAACTCCCGACTGCCGCGCAGGTACGCGTTCACCGCCTGGCGGGTGGCCTCCTTCTGCGGCGTCCACACGCCCGGCGCCCCGTGTCCCTCGTACGGTGTCAGCGTGGCCACCAGGCTGGTCAGCCCGCGCTGCTGGAGCTGCTGGTTGATCTGCCGCAGGGTGCCGATGATCGCCTCGGGTGAGTCGTTCGACATCCAGATGTCGTTGATGCCCAGGTGGGTGACGACGGTACGCACCCCGGTCTGCCCGAAGACGTCCTCGTTGAGCCGGGCCGCCGCGTTCGGGCCGAGCTGGTAGTAGCCGGGGTAGTTGCCGTCGCCCGGTTCGGTGCCCTCGTGGTTGAGTCGGTTGCCGGCCAGGCTCAGGTTGAGCACGCCCGGGGTGCGCTTGTCCGGCCGGTCGGCGAGCAACCGGTCGGAGAGCAGGTCGGGCCAGCGCCGGTTGGCGTTGACGGTGCTGCCGTTGCCGTCGCCGATGGAGTCGCTGAGCACGACCAGCGCGCCGGGGCTGCCCTTGCGCTGCACGTCGACGCCGGAGAGGAAGAACCAGCAGCAGGTGGGGCGGGTGGTGAACCCGGCGCCCTCGGCCGCCCCGGTCAGGTCCCCCGCGCCGATGAAGTTGGCCTGCTGCGACTGGCCGTGGAAGGTGGTCGGGCCGGTCGGCGTCGGGAAGTGCACTGTGACCACCAGGTCACTGTCGTCCGCGACCGGGAAGGCCAACGGGTCGCTGAGCAGTTCCGCGCCCCGGTTCATGGTCGTCGTGGTGGCGCCGGTGAAGGTCAGCGGGCGCACCGACGCCGCGTCGATGTCGGAAAGGTCGTCGGGGGTCGCGGTGTTCGGCCGGGCGACGGTGGCGCGACCGACAGTGATCGCCTGCTCGCCGTAGAGGTTGCTCAGGCGTACCCGCAGCGCCGGGCCGCCCACCGAGACGTGCACGATCATCCGAACGCTCTGGTCGTTGAGACCGGTGTTGGTCAACCCGACCGAGTTGCCCCGGGTGACAGCGGTGGCCCAGCTGCCCGCCCACTCGGCGCGCTCGGGTCGGCCGGCGGCGGTGCCGGACGGACCGGCGCTGGCGACGACGGCGGGCGCGCCGGCGACCAACAGCGCGGCCGCGGCGGCGATGACATGCCATCTCTTCGGGGTTGCCGTTGCCATGGAACCTCCATCGTGTGGCAGCCCAGGGCCGTCCGCTGACGGCGCCCGTCTGGACGATGGTCCAGAAACCTAGCCGCCGCCGCTGACGGGCGTCAATCAACCTGATCGACGCGATCAAATGTCCGGCGGGCCGCTCGGATCGCCCGTCGGCACGGTTCCGACCAGCCGTTTCCGGCCTAGGCTTCCAGGCGGCGGCGGTGCGGTCGCCCAAGCGCGCCACCGTCGCGTCGTCACCGGGAGCTGCCCGGGACCGCCGCTTTCACGGATGGGGGCTGCCGGATGACTGACGGACCCGGGCACACCACTACCTACGTGGACAGGGTGTTGGACCTGTTCGCCGAGTTCGGTGACCGGGAGGCGTTGGTCGGCGCCGATCAGCGACTCACCTACACCGAGGCCGCCGCGCGGGTTCGGGCGATGGCCGCGA
Source organism: Micromonospora sp. D93 (assembly GCF_018070365.1). NCBI lineage: Bacteria > Bacillati > Actinomycetota > Actinomycetes > Micromonosporales > Micromonosporaceae > Micromonospora > Micromonospora sp. D93. Next base: position 87,678 of record NZ_JAGPXW010000016.1, read on the forward strand.
CGTTGACCCGGCACGGCGTACGGCCCGGGTCGGCGGTGCTGGTGACCGTCGCGAACGCGGTGGAGGGTCCGCTGCTGCAACTCGCCCTGCACCTGCTCGGCTGCCGGACGATGTGGGTCGCCCCGGTGACCGCGCGCCGGGAGGTCGACGAGTTCATCCGGTTGGCCCGCCCGGACGCCCTGGTCTACGACGCCCGGGACCGGGCCGGTCTGGGCCCGGAGCTGGCTGCCGCGCTGCCCGGCACGCCGGTGTGCTGTCTGGGTGCGGGCGGCGCCGGCCCCGACCTCACCGCCGACACCGACGCCGACGTGTCGGACCTGCCGGTGTCAGTGCCGGCGCCCGAGTCGTTCCTGCAGACCAGCGGCACCACCGGAAGCCCCAAGCTGGTGCACCACCGGGAGGGTTTCTACGCCCAGATCCTCGCCCTGGCCGCCGACTTCCGCGCCGCCGGGTTCCCCCTGTTGCGGCACCTGTCGCACTCGCCGATGTGGCTGGCCAGCGGGCAGATCACCACATTGTTCAACCTGTTCACCGGCGGGGTGCTGTTCCTGCGCGACGACTGGGACCCGGTGGCCTTCGTGGACACCGTGCAGCGGGAACGGATCAACTCGACCTTCGTCACCCCGCCGATGCTCTACGAGGTGCTGGACCACCCGGCGCTGGTCGGGGCGGACTTCTCCGCCATGTTCATGTTCAACGTGGGCGCCGGGCCCGCCGCGCCCGCCCGGCTGCGCCAGGCCATCGCGCGGTTCGGCCCGGTGCTGCGCATCGTGTACGGCCTCAGCGAGGCGGTCGTGATCACCGCGCTGCCCGGGCTGACCGACGATCCGGAGCATCCGGATCGGCTGCGCTCCTGCGGGAGACCCTACGGCGACGTCCGCGTCGAGATCCGCGACGACGACGGCGCCGTGCTGCCGACGGGCCGCGACGGCGAGGTGTGGGTGCACACCCGACTGAGCTTCGCCGGCTACCACGGTCAACCGGAGCTGACCGCGCAGACGCTCGTCGACGGGTGGGTGCGGACCTGCGACATCGGCCACCTCGACGACGACGGCTACCTCTACCTGGTCGACCGGGCACACGACATGATCGTGACGCATCGACGGAACTGGGCGATCTTCTGCCGCCCCATCGAGGACGTGCTGGTCGGGCACCCGCAGGTACGGGCCGCCGCCGTGATCGGCGTACCGGACGAGACGGTCGGCGAGGTCCCGTACGCGTACGTGGTGCTCGGGCCGGGCGCGACGGTCACCGGGGCGGAGCTGATCGACCTGGTGACCGCCGACCTCAACGAGATGTGGGCGCCGGCCGCTGTGGAGTTCCTCGACCGGTTGCCGGTGAACCGGTCGATGAAGGTGGACAAACGGGCACTGCGCGAGCGGTACGCGGCCCGTCGGGCGGCGGCGGTCGGGGCGTGACCCCCCGCCGACAACTGGTCGTCCTGGTCAGCGCGGACCTGATCTCCAACCTGGGCACCCGCATCTCGGTGGTGACCATTCCGTGGTTGGTGCTGGTGACCACCGGCAGCCCCACCAAAATGGGCCTCGTCGCGTTCGCCGAGACCCTGCCGTACCTGCTGTCCAGCGCGTTGGGCACACCCTGGGCGGACCGGATCGGCCTGCGCCGTACCTCGATCCTCTGCGACGCGGGCAGCGCGGTGGCGATGGTCGTCGTCGCGCTGACCCCGTGGTTGGGCTTCGCCCCGCTGGTGGCGCTCGTCGCGGTGGCCGGGGCGCTGCGAGGCATCGGCGACCGGGTGAAGCACGTGATGTTCCGCCCGGTCGCGGAGGCCGCCGGGGTGCCGTTGATCCGGCTGACCTCCGCGTACGACGGGCTCAGCCGGGTGGTGACCCTGTTCGGCGCCGCCGTGGGCGGCCTGCTGATCGCCGCGTTCGGGGTGACCGAGGCCATCCTCATCGACGCGGCCAGCTTCGGCGTCTGCGCCCTGCTCATCGGCATCCTGGTCCGCCCGCCGGCCGCCCCGACGCGACCCGCCCAACCGGAGAGCTACCTGCGCGCGCTGCGGGGCGGCTTCAGCTACCTGGGCCGGGATCGACCGCTGCTCGTCATGCTGATCGTCGTGTCGGCGCTGAACATGGTGGCCAACGCCAGCGTGGCCGTCTACATCCCGGTCTGGGTGGCCCGGGAACTGCACGGCCCGAGCGGGCTCGGCCTGGTGCTGGCGGCGTTCTCGGCGGGCGCACTGCTGGGCAACCTGGTGTTCACCGCGCTCGGGACCCGGCTGCCCCGGCGGCTGACGTTCCTGGTCGGCGCGCTGGTCGCCGGCACGCCCAGGCTGGTGGCGCTGGCGATCAGCGACGAGCTGCCGGTGGTGCTCGTGGTGACGTTCCTGTCCGGAATCGGCATCGCGGCGGTCAACCCGCTGCTCGGTGCGGCGCTCTACGAACGGGTGCCGGCGGAGCTGCAGACCCGGGTGATCGGCATCTCCGGTTCGGTGGCCTTCGTCGGGTTGCCGGTCGGCGCGCTGCTCGGCGGCTGGTCGGTGGATGCCCTGGGGCTCACCCCGGCCCTGCTGACCATGGCGGCCGTGTGCCTGCTGGTCACCGCGTACCCGCTGCTGACCAGGGCGTCCGGCCCGGAGACGCCGGCCCGACCCACCCCCGTCACCACACAGTGACCGGCCCAAGCCTGCCTCGCGAGGTCCTACCGCACCGCTGCCCACTCTGCCCGACGGGCCCGGCACTCGGGATCGTTGCGGTGGGCGTCGGCTGCCGGCCGGTTCACTCCGGGCGGCAGGCGCGTCTGGTCGCCCACGACAGCGCACTGGATGTTCCAATCCGAGAGCAGCCTCGCCCGCTCGACGTTCGCCTCAGTCAGAACAACGCCGAGCAGGTCGACGCCGAACAGGTCCGCGCCCGTGAGGTCCGCGCCGGTCAGGTCCGCGTCGGTCAGGTCGGCGGCGGACAGGCCCGCGCCGGTCAGCACGGCAAAACGCAGGCTCGCCTCGACCAGGCTCGACCCGGTAAAGGTGGCGTGGTCCAGTCGCGCCCGGTCCATCTGCACGTCCCGCAGGTCCACCCCGCTGAGGTTGGCGCCGCGCAACTCCGTGCCGATCAGTTCGACGTCGGTCAGGTTGGCGCCGGCCAGGTCTGCGTCGGTCAGGTCCGCATCGGAGAGGTTCGCCCCTTCCAGATTCGCCAGCCCCAGATCCATCCCAGCCAGGTCGATCCGGCGCAGGTCGGTGCGGGACAGGTCGACGCGGGTCAGATCCGGCCGGTCGCTGAGCGAGTCACTGTCGCCGAGTGCGGCCAGAGCGGCGTGGATGTCCACCGGGGGCGGTACCCGGGTGTCCTTGACGGAGGCCGTCCCCGTGGCCTCGTCGGTGCGAGCGGAGGTCGGAGCGGCCGCCCCGCCGACGGAGTGGACGCGGACGAACGCCGACAGGATCTCCACCACGGCAGGACGATCAGCCGCAGAATCACGCATGATCCGTCGCAGGGCGTAGATGGCACCCAGGCGCACGTCCACCTTGTCGGCGCCGGGCTGCCCCAACTGTTCGATCGACGCGGTGAAGCGGTCGGTGATCTGCCCCTGCGCGGTGAGGCTTCGCTGCTCTCGGTCGGCCTCCTGTTGCGCACGGTTGGCGGCGTTTGTGACGTACAGCCCGACGGCGAGGACGATCACCGACAGGATGCTCCCCAGGCCGAGCAACCGTTGCCACGGGTCCGGTCTGAGCTCCAGGGAGGCGCTCGGGGCCAGCTCCAACCGGGTTGTCGACGGTCGGCCAGGGCGTAGGGCGCGCGGCGCGACGATAGCCGGCCGAGGCCGTCTGTCGCGCGTCGGGCGGCCGGGGGCTGCGGTGGGGGCACCGGTACGCCAGGCGACGCGGACGGCGGCTAGTCGAGCGCGGATGGTCGCCACGACCTCCATTTGACTCGACCTCCGCCACTCCTGCTGTCAGCCTCTTCCTGACGCCGCGAACCGGTTTGCCCGTCAGTGCCCGGCCGCAGCCGGGGTGGCGTGTTCGGTACGGCAGCGCGGGCAGCGCAGTCGCGCCCCCGCGGCCGTTCGGGGCACCCGGAGCCGCTGCCCGCAGCCGCAGGTCAGCACCGGCGCCCGCAGGTATTCGTCCCGCTCCCGGCGTGGCCACCGGCCGTGGCAGCGGGCGCACCACTTCGGTGGGTAGCTGTGGTAGTGGGCCAGGCCGAACGCGCCCGCGATCATCAGCGCGGCGGGGACCACCAGGCCGAGTGGTGCGAGCAGCGCGGTGGGCACCCCGCCGACGCCGTCGGACACCAGCACGGCGACCACCGTGAGCACGACCACCGGCAGACCGAGCAGAGTGAACCCGAAGCCCCAGGCGAAGGCCAGCAGGGACGGCAGGAACATCCACATGCCGCCGGACGCCCACCGGCGGACCCCGTACCCGCCGCAGCGTGGGCAGTTCGGCGAGGCGCGGTGCGGCACGGCCCGCAGCGTCTTCGGCGCCAACCACTGGACCAGAAGCTTGAGGATCTCCTCGACCAGTTTCGACGCGAGGGACTGAAGGAACGAACCGAGCATGCAGTCACCTCCCTCGCCGACGGATTCTGCCCTCAGCCCACCGCCCATCGTGGTCGGTGGGTGCCAACAGCCCACCCCAGCGCGCCGACGTCGCGTCGTCCGCGACGCCAATCCGACAGAGCCCGCGTTGTTCGTCGGACGTTCGGCTGCTGGCCGTGTGGGCGTCGGCCGGGGACGGCTAGCGTCGGCCGTCGTCACCGCACCTGGAGGCTGCCGCGTATGCCAACGTCACCCACCCGCCGCCGCGCCGCCGAGGTCATCGCCGTGCGCCGGATCGGCGACAGCGCGCCGCACAGCGCGTTCACCGACCTCGTCCGGTACGCCGGGAGCTGGTTCTGCGCCTTCCGGGAGGCCCGGACCCACCTCAGCGACGACGGCGTGCTCCGGGTGCTGACGTCGACCGACGGCCGGTCCTGGACCTCCGCGGCCGTCATCGCGCAGGCCGGCACCGACCTGCGCGACCCGCGCTTCGTGACGCGACCCGACGGGCGGCTGCAACTGCTGGCGGCGGCCGCCACCGGTGAGGCCACCAAGACGTTCCAGACGGTGACCTGGCTCTGCGCCGACGGGCACACCTGGGGCGATCCGGCCCCGGTGGGCGAGCCGGGCGTCTGGGTGTGGCGGGCGGTCTGGCACGACGACGCCATGTACGGCGTCGGCTACGCCACCCGGGAGCCCAGGTTCGCCCGGCTCTACCGCAGCATGGACGGGATCGACCTGCGGCCCTGGGTGCCGACGCTGTTCGAGGACGGGTACCCCAACGAGTCCGGTCTGGTCTTCGACCCGGACGGCACCGCCCGGTGCCTGCTGCGGCGGGACGGGGGCACCGCGAGCGCGCAGCTCGGCCGGGCCGTTCCGCCGTACCGGGACTGGACCTGGACCGACCTGGGTGTCCGGGTGGGCGGGCCGACGCTGCTCCGGCTGCCCGACGGGCTGCTGCTGGCCGGGGTACGCCTGCACGACGGCGAGGTCCGCACCGCGATCTGCGTCGTCGACCCGGACCGGGGCGAGCTGTCCGAGCTGGTCGCGCTGCCGTCCGGTGGGGACACCAGCTACCCCGGCCTGGTCTGGCACGACGACCTGCTGTGGGTCAGCTACTACTCCTCCCACGAGGGACAGACCCACGTCTACCTGGCCGAGGTCAGGCTGACCGTCTGATCCTGGCCGGGGCGCCCGCCGGTCGGCTAGCGTGCCCGCATGCCATCGACGCTCACCGAATCGACGGACCCGTACTGTCTGCGCCCCGGGGAGGCCGCCGAGCTGCTGCACGGGCACCCGTGGCGGCGGTTCGTGGCACTCGGCGACAGCGTGGTGGAGGGCATGTGTGAGCCGACACCGGGCTACCCGGACGTGCAGTGGGTCGACCGGCTCGCCGTCGAGCTGACCGCAGTGCGCCCCGAGCTGGCGTACCGGAATCTGGGTCGACGCGGGCTGCGCGCGCACCAGGTGCGGGCCACCCAGCTCGCCCCGGCGCTGGCCTTCGCACCGGACCTGGCGCTTGTCGTCTGTGGCGGCAACGACGCCTTCCACAGGGCGTACGACGCGGAGGCGGTGGACGCCGAGCTGACCGCGATGATCACCGCACTGCGCGACGTGGGCGCCGACGTGATCACCGTGGGCATGTTCGACGTCTCGCACAGCCCTGCGGTGCCCGAGCACATCCGGCCCGGCCTGGGCGAACGCATGCGCCGCCTGTCCGCCCACACGGCAAACCTCGCCGAACGCCTGAGCACAATCCACGTGCACCTGACCGACCATCCGCTGACGGCCGACCCCACCCTCTACAGCACCGACGGCCGCCACGGCAGCGCCCGCAGCGACGCCATAGCAACAGCCCAAACCCTCCGCACCCTCTCCCCCAACCCCCACCCCCACCCCAACCCCGGTCGACCCCGTTGATCATGAAGTTATTGCCACGACCCCAAGCCGTGCCGGAGCGCCATAACTTCATGATCGACGAAGGTCAGAGACTGGGCCGGGGTCAGTCGGTTAGGAGGATTCCGGTTAGGAGGACGCCGTGGGCCAGGTTGAGGATGCCGTCGCAGCCTGGGTAGCCGACCCTCGCCAGGCCGCCGGAGGCTTGGCGGCCGAACAGGTACGGGGCCAAGGAGTACGGGACGTCGGCGGTGACCGTGTCGCCGGTCTCGATCTGGACGAAGTCCATCGGCACCCGGTCGGTCGGCAGGTACTCCTGCAGGATGGCGCCGCCCTGGTCGACGGCGGCCCGCACACCGTCGGCCCAGTCCGCCGCGCTCAGCTCCGGGCCGAGCAGCACACCGTGCCCGGCCGAACCGTCGGCCGGTTTCGCCACGAGCGTGGCCTGCTCGGCGATGGCCCGGTCGAGCACCGCGGCGGTCAACGGCACCGTGTACGGCACGTGTCGGCGGATCAGCGCCTGGTCGTTGGCGGGCAGGTCGTCCACGTCCTCCCACAGCCAGCCGAACGTGGTCTTGTTGCCGAGCAGCCAGGCCGCCGCCGACACGAACATCGGTAGGGTGCCGGCGGCGAGGGCCAGGGTCACCGCGTCCAAGCCGGCGGTCGGGGTGACCCGGTTGGGCACGAACAGCCGGAACAGCGCGTCGACCGGCGCGCCGTCGACGACGAGGCGGTTGTCGGCGTCCACTGTGGCGGTGGACACCGGGGCGATGACCAGGTCGATGCCGAAGTCCCGGGCCCGGACGGCGAGGGGGTCGAGGATCCGGATGAAGGTCTGCGGGTCGTCGAGGCCCGGGTAGTCGGCGTCGAAGTCCATCAGCAGCGCCACCCGGGCGCCCTCGGGCAGCCGCAGCTCCTCGCGGATCGCCACGAACCTCTGATCGAGCAGGGACGGCGCGGCCCGCACCGGCAGGTCGTCGAGGATGCCCTGCTCCCGGTAGAGGCGCGCGAACCGCTGGATGACGGTGTCGGCGTCGAACCCGCCGCCGAGGCTGCTGTCGATGTTGTACTCGACGAACTTGGGCACCCCGGCAGAGAAGATCACATCCGGCCGGTACGCGGCCAGCAGCGCCTCGGTCAGCGGCTCGGCCTCGTCCAGCAGCCTGGTCTCCCCCGTCGGTACGCCGAGCAGCCGGCGCAGCTCGCCGGCGGTGCCGGCCCGACGACGGCAGGTGTCGAGGATGAGTTGGGCGAGCCGGTCGCAGACCTCGTTGAGTTCCCGCCAGGCGTCGGCGGTGAGGACCGGGGGGCGGGCCAACCGCCACTGCTTGTTGTAGGTGGCCCGGCCGTGGAAGACCTGCTCCCAGGCCGCCGCCCCGCTGGTCACCATGGCCCGACGGGCCGGTTCCGGCAGGTCGGTCCAGGCCCGGTCGGCCGCCGGCCACGGATAGTTCGGGTCGATCATGACGTGTCCTTCATGGTCAGGTGGATGGCGGTGGCGAGCTGGTCCCGTCCGGGCTGGACGGCCCGGTCCAGTGCCGGGGCGAACGGCAGCACCGCCCCGTCCGGTCGGGTGACGCGGCGCGGCGGGGCGAGCAGCCGGACCCGTTCCACCACGCTGGCGATGATCTCGGCGGCCATCCCGCAGGAGCGGTTGGCGTCGTCGAGCACCACGAGGCGTCCGGTGCGGGCGACCGACTCGGTGAGACCGTCGATGTCGAACGGGTACAGGGTGCGCGGGTCGAACACCTCCACCGAGACCTGGTCGGCCACCTCCTCGGCGACCGCGAGCGCGTCGTGCACCAGGTGCCCGATCGCCACCACTGTCACGTCGTCGCCGAAGCGGTGGATCCGTCCCCGGCCCAGCGGCACCGGCGCCAGGTCGTCGACGTCGTCGCGCAGGTCCATCGCACCAGCGGGGGCGAACACCACCACCGGGTCGTCGTGGCGGATCGCGGTAACCAGCAGCCCGTACGCGTCGGCCGGGGTGGCCGGCACGACGGTGACCACGCCGACGTGGGCGAACAGGCTGTACGGGTGGTCGGAGTGCTGCCCGGCCCACCCGGTGCGCGAACCGGAGCCGGGCACCAGGTAGGTGACGGGAACACTGCACTGACCGCCGGTCATCAGCGGGAACTTGTGCGCGTGGTTGACGATCTGCTCGAAGACCAGAAACAGCAGCGACGGAATCTGGAACTCCACCACCGGCCGCAGCCCGGCCAGCGCCGCCCCCGTGGCGAAACTGGTGAACGCCTGCTCCGACAGGGGGGTGTCGCGGACCCGTTCGGTCCCGAACCTCTTGGCCAGCCCGGTGGTCACCAGCGACGCCCCGACCTGGACGTCCTCGCCGAGCAGGAACACCGCCTCGTCGCGCGCCAACTCGTCGGCGAGGGCCCGGGTCAGCGCCCGCCGGTACGACAGTCGGGGCACCTCAGCCACCTCCGGTGTGCAGGGACATGCAGCCACCTCCGGTGTGCAGGGACATGCAGCCACCTCCGGTGCGCAGGGACATTCAGCCACCTCCGGTGCGGGCGGTCAGGCCGCTGGCGTACAGGTAGGTCAACGCGTCGGCCGGGTCGGGTTCGGGGCTGGCCAGGGCGAACCGCACCGCCGCGTCGACTGTCGCCTCGACCTCGGCGTCCACGGCGGCGCGGTCGGTGTCGGAGAGGCGTTCACCCTGGATGCGCACCGGGTCCCGGGCCCGACCACGGGTCACCTCGTCGGGCGGGCGGTAGTCGAGGCGTACCGCGTGTTCGAAGGTGTGGTGGGCGTCGAAGCGGTAGGTCCGGGCCTCGATCAGCTCGGGGCCACCGCCGGCGCGCATCCGGTCGACGGCGGCGGCCGCGGCCACGCGTACCGTCTCGGGGTCCTGGCCGTCGACCTGGACGGCCGGGAGGTCGAACGCGGCGGCCCGGCCGGCGATGCTGCCGGCCACCGCGCCGGCGACCGGCATGGTGGTGGCGTAGCCGTTGTTCTCGCAGACGAACAGCACCGGCACCCGCCAGAGCGCGGCAAGGTTGAACGCCTCCAGCAGCATCCCCTCGTTGACCGCGCCGTCGCCGAAGAAGCTCACCCCGACGGTGTCGCGGCCCCGGCGGCGGTGGGCCCAGACCGCGCCCGTGATGATCGCCCCGGAGGCGCCGACGATCGCGTTGGCGCCGAGCACCCCGATGCTCAGGTCGGCGGCGTGCATCGAGCCGCCCCGGCCGGCGTTGAGGCCGGTGACCCTCCCGCACAGTTCGGCGAGCATCCGGGCCGGGTCGGCTCCGCGGGCCAGCACGTGCCCGTGGCCACGGTGGGTGCCGGCGAGCACGTCGTCGGCACCCAGCGCCGCGCAGACGCCGGCGGCGATCCCCTCCTGACCGAGGTACGGGTGGATGCCGCCGACAATCTGCCCGGCGTGGACCAGTTCCACCGCCCGTTCCTCGAACCGGCGGATCAGCCGGACCGTGCGGTAGAGCCGGACCGGGTCGTCGTCGGTCACGCAGGCCCCTTGATGGCGGCCAGGATGTCGTCCCAGAGCCGGGCCCTGGCGGCGAGGGCGGTGTTGACCGTGTCGGCGCACTCCTGCCACTTGGCGTCGTCGTCGCCGCACAGGTCGGCGAGCATCTGCATGGCCATCGGGGTGTGCTGTTCGCCGTCGACCTCGATGTGCCGCTCCAGGTAGTCGACGAAGGTGTGCAGCCGGTTGCTGCGCTCGTTGACCGAGACGACCTGGGTGAACATGTCCGGGATCAGGTCCTCCCGGCCGAACGCGAAGGCCGCGGCCTGGCAGTGCACCGGGGTGGACTCGATGATCTGCCAGGTGGTCGCGGCGAACCTCGCCGACGCCTGCGGCACCCCGGCCTCGGCGAGCGCCTCGGTGACCGGTCGGCCGGCGCGCAGCAGGTCGATGAGGGCGTTCACCGCCGTGGTGTCCGCGCCGGCCTCGGCCATGCCCTGCACGTACAGCTCGAAGTGGCTGATGTAGCCGCCGTCCAGCTCGTCGCTCTCCTCGACCATGACGATGTCGTTGATGAGGCGGCGGCTACCGGTCGGGCCGGTCGGGATCCACGGAACGGTGACGCAGGTCAGCTGCCGCTGCAGCGACTTCAGCAGGGACATGAAGTCCCAGACCGCGAAGACGTGGTGCTGCATGAAGGTGACGAGCGCCTCGTGGGTGTCGAGGTTGGCGTAGAGCGGGTGCTTGACCACGGCGTCGCGCCGGTCGGTCACCGCCCGCTCCAACCGCTCGATGCCCGGGTGCGTCTTACCCCAGTCGTACCGTGACATGTCAACCTCCCTGCTGGGCGCGGTGGCGCCAAATGATCGGGCAGTAGTCGGGGTCCGCGTGGTCCGGCCGCCCGTCGTGGGTGCGGCGGACCAGCACGTCGTGGTTGTACGCGGGGTGCAGCCTCGATCACCCCCTCGCCTCGGCGACGCGGGCCAGCAGCAGGCTCACGTTCTGGCCGCCGAACCCGAACGAGTTGGTGACCGCGTACTCCAGGTCGGCCTTGCGGGGTGTGCCACGGATGTGGTCCGCCGGGCAGTCCGGATCCGGATCGTCCAGGTGGTACGTCGGCGGCAGGAGCCCTCGGCCGAGCGCCATCGCGGTGGCCGCCGCCTCCAGCACCCCGGACGCGCCCAGCAGGTGCCCGCTGAGCGCCTTGGTGGAGCTGACCGGCACACCGCCGACGCCGAAGACGTTGGCCAGGGCGGTGGTTTCGGCGATGTCACCGAGCTTCGTGCCGGTGCCGTGCGCGTTGACGTAACCGACAGCCGCCGCCGGCACACCGGCGCTGCGCAGCGCCCGGCGGATGCTGGCCGCCGCGCCGGCGCCGTCCGGGCGGGGCGCGGTCGGGTGGTACGCGTCGGTCGTCGCTCCGAAGCCGGCCACCTCGGCGTACCCGGTGACGCCCCGCGCCGCGGCGTGCTCGGCGTTTTCGAGTACCAGCAGCGCGGCGCCCTCGGACAGGACGAACCCGCTGCGGGAGGTGTCGAACGGCCGGCTCGCCCGGCTCGGGTCGGTGCCGGCGCGCGCCAACGCCCGCGCGTTGCCGAAGGTGTCGGCGAAGGTCGGGAAGAGCGGCGCCTCGCTGGCCCCGCACAGCACCACGTCGACCTCCCCGGTCGCGATGAGCCGCACCCCGTCGGCGATCGCCTGGGCACCGGAGGCGCAGGCGGTGCCGACCGACGAGCTGTAGCCCCGGATGCCGTGCGCGATGGCGATCCGCGCCGCCGGCATGTTCGGCAGGATCCCGGTGAGCAGGTACGGGCTGACGGCCGACCGACCCCGGGCCGCCCGGGCCAGCACCTGCGACTCCAGGGTGGCCATCCCCCCGACCCCGCCGACGATCACACCGATCCGGTCGGGGTCGACGTCGCGGCCCACCTCGATGCCGGCGTCGGCGAGGGCGTCGGCGGCGGCCAGCAGGGCGAGGACGACGACCCGGTCCAGCACCCGGGTCTCCGGCCCGGACATGACGGTCCGCGGGTTGATGTCGGGCAGCAGGCCGGCGACGTCCAGCGACTCCCTCGCCGGATGCCCCTCCGGTGGGCGGGTCAGCCCGGACCGGCCGGTGGTCAACGCGTCGAAGGTCTCCTCGACGCCCCGCCCGACCGGGGTGAACAGACCCATCCCCGTGATGAAGGCGGTCATGAGTTCGCCTCGGTGAGGTAGCGCTCGCGCAGGACCACCTTGCGGACCTTGCCGGTCACGGTGACCGGGATGTCGGCGGAACGCACCGGCACGACCCGGCGCAGCGTCGCGCCGACGTCCGGGCCGAGGGCGGCGCGGACCCGCTCGGTGCGGTCCTCGGCCTCGTCGGCGCCCGCGGCCAACTCCAGCAGCACGTCGGTGACCACCGCGCCGGCCTCGGCGACGATCACCACAGTGCAGTCGGTGACGTCCGGGCAGGCGGCGAGGATCCGTTCCTCGGACAGCGCGGTGTAGAAGCGCCGCCCGGCACCGGCGTCGACCGAGTCCACCGCCCGGTCCAGGTGGTAGTAGCGGCCGTCGGCGTCGGCGCGGACCAGGTCACCGGTGAGGTACCAACCCCGCTGGCGGAAGCGGTAGGTGGTGACCGAGTCGTTCCAGTAGCCCCGGAACAGCGACGGCGAGTCGATGCCCAGGAAGCCCACCTCGCCGACCGGCACGGGTTCGCCGTCGGCGTCGAGGACCGCGACCTTGGCGAACTGGTACGGGCGGCCGATGCAGCGGCCGTACCTGTCGGTGTCGGCGCGATGGGTTATGTGGAACATCGAGTGCCCCATCTCGCTGGAACCCAGCCCGTCGATGAAGACCGACCCGGGCACCTTCGCCACCCCGTCCCGGGTGACTGTGTCGTGCCAACCGACCGCGACGAGGCGGCGGATGTGCGGTTCGTGAGAGGCGTCACCGGTGTTGAACCACAGCCGCACCGAGTCCAGGTCGTACCCGGACAGGTCGAAGCGGGCCAGCTCCACCCAGGTGACCGAGAAGCCGAACACCCCGTCGGGACGCCAGCGTTGGATCGCGTCCAGCACCCGCTCGCCGCCCTGCTCGGACAGCAGGAACATCTGCGCGCGGTTGCCCAGCGCCTGGTTGACCATCAGCACCGTGGCGGTGTGTGGCGCGGGCAGCGCGTTGAGGATCCGGCTGGTGCCCTGCGCCTGCGGCATGGTGAGCAGGTGCCGGGTGGCCGCGAAGAGGCTGGCGTGCGAGTGCAGCACCGCCTTGGGCACCCCGGTCGTACCGGAGGTGTGGGTGATCACGATCGGGTCGTCCGGGTGGTGCCGGTAGTGCTCCGGGGCCGTGGCCGGGTCACCCGTGCCGGCCTGCGCGGGGGTGCCTAGCAGCGGTACGCCCAGGTCGTGCCCGGCCAGCAGCGCGGTGTGCGCGTCGTCGGCCAGCACACCGATGCCCCGCAGGCGGCGGATGTACTCGGCGGCGATCTCCGGGCGGAGTTTGCCGTTCATCAGCGCCGGGATCGCCCCGAGCCGGGCCAACGCCAGGAAGCTGAGCACCATGTCGGCGGCGGCGGTGGCCCAGACGGCGACCGGGTCGCGGGGGCGTACCCCGCGCTCGTGCAGCCAGGCGGCGCGGGCGGCGACCCGCTCGTCGAGCCGCCCCAGCGTCAGTGGCGTCTCGGCGGGGTGCCCGTCGACGGCGGTGTCGAAGGTCAGGCCGGGCCCGTCCGGGTCGGCGCCGTGCGCCAGTACCCGGGCCAGCACGTTGCCCGCACCCAGCTCGGTGTCGGCGGCCAGTGTGCCGCGCAGTCCCCGTGTCCTCATGGTCGTGCTCCTCCCCCCAGCAGCACCGCGACCGCCTCGGTCGGCCGGTCGGGTGCCTGTTCGATCAGGATCAGCAACACCTCGTCGGCGTCACCGTCGTCGCGCAGCAGGTCGGCCTCGGCGACCCCGTCGGTGTACGGGTCGCCGGTCGGGCTGAGACAGACCACCGGGCCGCGCAGGTCCCAGCGGGCCGCGAGGTGCCCGGCGACGCTGTTGGGCACGGACTGGAAGAAGAACAGCGGGCCGACCCGCCCGCCGGCCTCGACGGTTGCCCGTACGTGCTGGGCGCTGGCGAGGTCCCCACTGGCGCTGACCAGCACGATCCCCGTCCGCACCCCGGCGGGCACTCCCTCCGGCCCGTACCCCCGACGCAGACACCGCTCGGCGACGGTCACCACCACGGGCGCGAAGTCCGAGTGCACAAACCCCGGCACCCTCGCCACCGCGCCGTCACCCTCAGGCCACCAGGCCCGCGCCCTCTCCCCCGCCCTATCCCCCGGCGATCTTGCGGTTTCGGTCGTCGGTTTGGGTGTTTGGTCGGATTCGTCGGGACAGAAAGTGCAAGATCGCGGGGATTCGGGGGCGGTCATCGGACACCGACCAGGAGAGCGGTGTTGGCGCCACCGAAGGCGGCGTTGAGGGTCAGGGCGTGGGTTGCCGTCGTCCTCTGGGGACGGTCGGTCACCACGTTCACGGGGCAGGACTCGTCGGGGCCCAGCCAACCGGCGTTGACCGGCAACTCACCGTGGCGCAGCGCGAGCGCGGTGACCACGAGTTCGAGGAGCCCGGACGCCTCCAGCGCGTGCCCGTGCACCGACTTCGTGGAGCTGACCGGGACCCTCGTGGCGTGCCCGTCGAGGGCCCGGCGCAGTGCGGCCGCCTCGGCGGCGTCGCTCTGCGAGGTCCCTGTGGCGTTGGCGTTGACGTAGCCGACGGCCTGCGGTGGCAGCCCGGCCCGGCGCAGCGCGCCGTCGACCGCGCGGGCCAGCCCGGTGCCACCGGGCTCCGGCTGGCAGGGATGGAACGCGTCACCGGACCGTCCCCAACCGGCCACCTTGGCCACCGGATCAACACCGCGTCGTCGGCCGGTGCTCGACTCCAGCACCACAGCGGCCACCCCGTCACCCAGCAGCAACCCCCGGCGGCCGGCGCTGAACGGGCGGACCGCACCGTCGACCGCGAGGGCGCGACCGGCGTCGAAGAGCGCGAACTGGTCCGGCTCCACCAGGTAGCCGGCCGCGACCACCACCCGTTCGACGTCTCCCCGGGTGATCTGGGCTGCGGCGTCGGCCACCGCCGTGCTCGCCGACACGCAGGCGCTGGTGTAGACCCGGGTGTGACCCGAGAGCCCACACCGGGTGGCGAGCTGACCGGCGAGCACTGTCGGGGTCGGACCCGCACCCGGGGTCGGGCCGCCGTGCACGGCGAGCAGCAGGGCGCACCCCGTGCGCTGCGCGCGGTTCAGGCCGGCCGCCCGGCAGGCCGCGTCGATCGCGGCGGCCAGTTCGTCGGGGAGCGTGCCGACCTCGGGCAGGGTGGCCGCCACGGTGACCCGGCGGGCCGCGGTGTCGAATCGGCCCACCGGCCCGAACGCCGGCACACCGGCCAGCACACCGGCGAGCTGCGCGTCGACGCCCCGCCCGAGGGCGCTGACCGCGTGCATGCCGGTGAGCTGGGCGACACGCGCCTCAACCATCTGCGGAGGCGGTCAGCGACGCCCGCAGCACCACCAGGGCGTCATCGACGGTACGGACGCGGGCCAGGTCGTCGTCGGCGAGGTCGAGCCGGCGTTCGTAGCGCTGTTCGACGAGGTGCACCAGCCAGGCAAGCTCCATCGAGCCGATCCGGTCGGACACCTCGGCAGCCGGTTTCGCGGCGAGTTCGGCGAGCATGGTCATCAGGTCAGCTCGCCCCAGATCGGGCTGACCGCCCATCAGGCTCTGTCGCTCGTCGCCTCGGTGACGCGACTGGCGACCATTGTGGTGAACTCCCCCACCGTCATCAGGGCCAACTGCTCCGACTCGTCGTCGGCGAACGTCAGGCCGAAACGGTCCTCGACCCGGACGGCCAGGTCGGCCAGGGCGAGAGACTCCAGGTCGACGCCGGAGGGGCCGAGTGTGGTGTCGTCGTCGAGCCCTTCGACGTCGTAGTTCATGTCGGCGAGCTGCTCGACGACGAAGGCGCGGACCTCGGCTCTCATGGATACCCTCTCTGCGTGGCTCAGCTGACGGTGTCCGGTCGGGACACCGCCTACGTGTGGGTCGGCCGGGACACCGGCGGTCAGCCGGATCCGGCCGCCGTGCTGTTCCGCCCGCTGCCGGCACTCGCGCCGGTCGACGTCGAGGTGGCGCAGTGGCCCGCTCACGGGTTGACCGCCGAGCGCAGCACGTCGATCGAGCGGACCAGCTTGCCGGTGGTGGTACGGGGCAGCTGGTCGAGCAGGTGCAGCGCCCGGGGGCGTTTGTAGCCGGCCAACCGTTCGGCGAGGAGCTTGTCCAGCGTGTCCTCCGACAGTGGGCCGTCGGGTTGGACGTACGCGGTGATGCCGTCGTCCCAGAGCACCACCGCGGCGGCCACCCCGGCCAGCCCGGCGACGGTGGCCTCCACCTCGGTCAGGTCAACCTTCATCCCGCCGACGGAGACCTGCGAGTCGAGTCGACCGCGCACCGTGACCAGGCCAGTGTCCTCATCGACGGTGCCGGCGTCGCGGGTGTGCAGCCAACCGTCGGACCAGCGGGACGGATCGCTCACCCCGACGTACGGCGACGCCGGGCAGGACACCCACAGCTCACCGCCGGACTCGCGGACCTCGATGCCGGGCGCCGGGGTGATCGACGGGCGGTGCGCCCCGTGCAGGTCGGTGCCGATCACCCCGACCTCGGTCATCCCGTACATGTTGCCCAGGGGCACCCCGTACCGTTCGGTGAACGCCCGGGCGACGGCGGCCGGCACCAGTTCGCCGCCGGTGGTCATCCGTCGCAGCTGCGGCAGTGGAGCGGTCGGTCGGGTGGAGGCGAGCAGTCCGATGTGGAACGGCACACCGAGCACGGTGGCGGGCGTGGTGTCGGCGCTGATCGCGGCCAGCACGGCGTCGCCGCTGAGCCGCTCCGGCGGAACCAGTTCGACCCCGGCGTGCAGCCCGTAGAGCAGGCCGCCGACGAGGCCGAGCACGTGCACCATCGAGGGCAGCAGGATGATCCGCTCGCCGGGCAGGGCCACCCCGTCGATCCGGGTGTAGCGGTGCACCTCGGCGACCAGGTCCGCGGCGGTACGGCCGATCACCTTCGACGGGCCGGTGGAGCCGGAGCTGAGCTGGATCACGGCGTGGCCGCTGACCGCCGGACGGTCGGCGTACCCTGTGACTCCCTCGGTGACGTCGACGAAGATCTTCAGCGCGCCGCCACCGGTCCGCAACGGGGCGACCACCACCTGCGGGGTCAACCGGGCCAGCGCACGGTCCACCTCGTGGTCGGTGAGCCGGTGGTCGAGCAGGATCGCCTGCCCCCCGGCGCGCCAGGTGGCCAGCAGGTTCACCACGTACGCCAGTGAGGGTGGCAACCGCAGCGCTGCGGCGCCGCCGGGGCGCAGTCCGGCGGCGGTGAGCCGGTCCTGCGCGGCGGTGACCAACCGGTGCAGGGTGGCCCGGTCGATGGGTTCGGGCAGACGCAGACAAACGTCGGTCGAGTGGCCGGCGAACAGGACTTCGTCCACCCATTCGGGGGCTGTCGCCGTAAGATTTTCCGCCACCACTACCGTTCACCGCCCAGCATCAAAGAGGGCGAATCCGCCCATCACGTACGCTTGTCGGGGTGCTGCGGGGAACCATACGACGCCCAAAGGGTCATTGCTAGATGCGAATGGATGGATCAAAAGAAGCGGCCAGCCGGATTGCCGACAGCCCGTTCGGCGGACAGGATCGGGCGGCCGATTCGGCAGAACGTCACCGAGGCATGACGCCTCGTACAACCGTCGCGCGGCCCCAGCCGGACGGCCGATGGCGTTGCGGTCAACGGGTGAGCCCGACGAGAGTGGCGAGTCGCGCCACGCTGGCGGCTGCCCGGCCGCTGTGGGCGATCTCGGCGATGAGGGTACGGGCGGCAGGCCGGTAGCGGACCTCGGCGGGCGCGACAGTGTCGGCCTCGGCCAGGGCGCGTCCGGCGGCGGTGAGGTCGCCAACGTCGAGGTAGGCGCGGGCGGCGTCGAGAAGGTGGGCGGCCCGGTGCTCGGCGGGGAGTCGACGCCAGTGGTCGCCGCGGACGACCTTCTCGTGGCGGTACACGGCCTGGGCGGCGTCGCCGAGGCGCAGGGCGCTGACAAAACGGGCCAGTCGCACGGCGGTGGGGCCGAACGCGGTGTGGTGCGGGTCGTCGGTGCCCGTACACCGGTCGGCCAACGCGGCGGCATGGTCGATCAGGTCGCCGGCGCTGCGGCCGTCGCCACAGCCGGCAGCGGCCATCGCGGCCTGGAGCAGCAACGTTCCGCGTACCCCATCGTCGGCGGCCGTGCCCACGGCGGCGACGGACGCGGTGAGGGCGAGGCGGTCGCGGCCCAGGGCGCGCAGCGCCTGTGCCACGGCGATCGTGGCGGTTCCGGCGCGAATGGGGTCACCGGTGGCGGCGGCAACGGCCCGGTCGGCGGCCAGCCAGGCGAGGTCGGGCTCGCCGAGCTTGACGAGCACCGAGGCGGTGATCCGGTACGCGGGCACCAGCAGGCCCGCGCTGGTGTGGGCGGCGTCGAGCAAGGCGGGCAGTGCCCGCAACAGGTGGGGGTAGTGGGCGTGCTGGTAACTGAGCCAGGCGTGCGCGACGTGCCGCCCCACCTCGGCGGCGGGCACGGTGCGGGCAGATCGTTGGTGGTAGTGGGCCAGGGCGGCGCGGACCGCGTCGACGCCGTCCAGGGCGGTGGCCGCCGTCGGTGCTGGTCGGCAGGGGTCGAGCAGCACCGCCGGGTCGAGGCGCAGTACCTCGGCGATCTCCTGGACGACGGAGTAGCGGTCCAGGTTGCGAACGCCGCGCTCGACCTTGTCGACCCAACTCTTCGACTTGCCGAGCCGGTCGGCGAGCATCTGCTGGGTCATCCGGCGACGGACCCGCCAACGGGCCACCCGCCGCCCGACCGGCTCGTCACGGTCCACCCCGGGCCGGGTCACCGGTCGCGCCCCTGCGGCAACGACTGGGTGCGCTGCCCACAGTGGGGACACCACCTCGACTTCACCCGGAACGCCAACAACCCGAGCAAAAACCCCGGCACCAGCCCACCAAAAAGCAACGCCACCACTTCGGAAACCACGAGCACCTTCACCTTTCACGACACGCCCAGGGAGCACCATCGCCAGCCGTTGTCCAGCTCACCGCGCGTGCCATAGGGTCTACTCGCAGTAAACGGACTGCCTGTGGCGTTTCATAGGCAGTCCGGCTGCCGCGTCCGTTGAACGCGTGGAACGCGAATCCAACATGGAGGGCCGATGGATGGCGCGGACACCACGGCAACGCAATGAGAAACTGCTTGCCCTTATCAGGGAATGCGACTGGTCGTATAGCGCCTGCGCTGCCGCCGTGCGCGCCGTCGCCAACGAGAACAGCAACGCTCTGCCCTCCTGCGACCGATCCCACGTCGGGCATTGGATCGCCGGAGTGAAGCCCGGGGAGAGGACCTCCCGCTATCTGGCTGAGGCCATCTCACGCAGGCTCGGCCGGGTCATCAGAGCAACCGATCTCGGGCTTGTCGGCGGCGGTAGCCTGGAGGTTGACCTAGACGGCATGGATTGGTGGAAGCGTGACCCGGCCACCGATCTCCTGACGCTCGGGAGAGCCGACTTGGAGCGACGAGCGTTCGGGCTATCCGCCCTGTACTCGCTAGCCGCGCTAGCTGTCCCCCTCGACTCCTGGCAGGACATCGCCGATCGGGGCCGGCAGGCGCGTGGCGGGGGTGCCGCAGTCGGCCGCCGCGAGATCGATGCCGTGCGGGACATGCTCGCTGTGTTCAGCAAGGCCGACGAGCGGTTCGGAGGAGGTCATGCGCGGCTCGCCGTGGTCCAGTACCTCACCTCCGACGTCGCGGGCTACCTCCAAGGACGCTTCATGTCGGAGCACGACCGCCGGGCCATGTTCGGCGCTGCGGCTGAGCTGACCTACCTCGCCGGATGGAAGGCGTTCGACTCATCCCTGCACGGGCTGGCCCAGCGTTACTACCTTCAGTCGCTACGACTGGCGAACGAGGCAGATGATCGAGCCCTCGCAGGCTTTACCTTGCGCGCGATGGCCCACCAAGCCGTTGATCTTGGCCACGGGCAGGAAGCCCTGCAACTCGCCAATTCGTCCCTCGAATGGTCGAGAGGGAAGGCATCCCCGGCGGCGACCGCGCTGTTCACCATCCTCACCGCACGGGGGTACGCCGCGACGGGCGACGCGGCCCGCACGTCGGCGGCGATCGACGCGGCCGAAGTCCACCTCGCGAACGCCTCCCCGGGCGACGAGCCGAGCTGGATCCGAACCAGCGGCTTCACCGAGACCTCCCTCGCCAGTCAGGCCGGCCAGGCCCTTCGAGATTTAGGTGACCTTTCCGCCGCGGAAACCGAACTTCGCCGGTCGATTGCCACCCGCAACACCGAGGCGTACCGGCGCATCCACACCCTCACGCTGGCCAATCTCGCCGATGTCCAGTGCGCCCGAGGGCGGCTCCGCGAGGCGAGCGAGAACTGGAATCACGCCCTGGACGCGATGACCGGTGTGCAGTCGGGCCGGGCCGCCCTGGCCGTGCGGAACATGCGCACTCGCCTCAGCAGTTTCGGCCCTCGGCTGCCTACGTTCGCACAGCAACTCGACCGACGGGCCGCCGCCTTCCTGCGGTCCGACAGACTTTCCGCTCTCGGGTGAGCTGTTAGCTCGTGGCTCTTGTGGGATCAGACCCTGCCACCCAGCCCGAGGCTCACCACGCGGTGCTAGCTCGGTTTGATGCTGGCGAGTTCAACGAGCAGCTGCACCAGCCGGTACGCCTCGGCGACGTCGACGGCACGGAAGGCGACCGTCCGGCCGCCGCTGACGCGGGTCACACCCGGCACGAGAGTTGCGAGGTCGACCATGTACGGGCCGTACAGGTCGACCTCGACGTCCAGCGGCCCGGCCAGCTTCGCCGGGGATATCGAGGCACGCCGGGCGATGGCCTCGGCGGCGGAGTGACGCAGCCGCTCCCGTGCCTCCTGCGGATGTAGGGCCACCGCGGCGGCCTGACCCAGGGTCTGCTTGACGGCGACGGTGACTGCCGAGGGCACCAGCTCACTGAATTCCGTGCAGGCGGTGTCGTCTCCGCTGAGCAGGACGACCGGCGCGTCGAGGTGTCCCGCCATGGCGACGTTGAGGCCGATCTCGCCCAGCGATCGTCCGGCCACCCGTACGTCGAGAATGGCGTCACTGAACGTGTGGGCCAGGACGGCGGGCCCGGCACCGGCGCGAGCGTGATAGCCGACGAGCAGAACGGCATCCGTGTGCTCGTCCAGCCCCGCGAGCATGCCCAGCGGGCGGGGTTTGCCTCGTACGAGGTGAGCACGCCGGTCGAGGTCCTCCGGCAGGATGTTCCGAAACGTTCCGTGTGCGTCGGCGACCCACACCACCGCGTCGGGTTCGGCATCGAGAACCCCGGCGATCACCGCGTTCGCCTCGGCGGTCATCAACGCCCGGCCGCGCTCGTAGTCGTACCGGTCGGGATTCGTCTCGGCGGGATGCACGATCCCCGAGATGCCTTCCAGGGCCACCGAGATCAGCACCTTCATGGCTACCGGACCCTACGCGCACTTTCCCCACTGTCGACCCCGCGCGCCGCAGGGCACGGCCCCCGCCCCGCCCCGCCCCGCCCAGCCCAGCCGATCTTGCAGTTTCGGTCGCCGAGACGCGTTAAATGCCCTCTATGTCGCGACAGCAAGTGCAAGATCGGCGCGGCGGGTCCGTCGATCATGGAGTTGTGGTGCCTTGCTTGTCCCGGTGAGGGACACTTTGTCACCCACCACAACTCGACGGGGGCGGGGCGGGGGCGGCGGGCGGGGCGGGGCAGGGCGGGTCCGTCAGGGCAGGGCTGGGGTTTGGGCGTGGATGTGGAAGCGCAGCGAACGGGCGTCGGTGAAGCACTCCCGCATCGGGCGTACCAGCTCCCGGTGCTCAGGGCTGCGTTCCCAGTCCTCGAAGTCGGCAAGGCTCGCCCACTCACTGGTGATCAACCACTGCTCCGGGTCGGTCGCCGACCGGCACACCTGGTCGACCAGGTGCCCCGGCACGCCGCCGGCGACCAGGTGCCGCACCTGTTCGTACGCGGCGAGGAACTGCTCGGTGCGCGGCGCCGGCACCCGTACCAGGAAGACCACCCGGGCCCGTTTGTCACTCATGACGCCTCTCCCCTCATCGGCGCGGCCCCACGCAGGACCAGCGCGCTGTTGAACCCGTCGAAGCCCCGCGCGCAGACCAACGCCAGCCGGCTGCGCGGTCGGCGGTGTTCCCGCAGGAAGTCCAGCTCGCAGCCCTCGGCCACCTCGTCCGGCCCCGCCGACGCCGGCAACGTGTCGTGGGCGAAGGCCAGCAGCGCGGTGGCCACGTCCAATGCCGAGCCGCCCTGGTACGCCCGACCGGTAAGCGGTTTCTGCGTGGTCACCGGAGGCGGCCGGTCGGCGAACACGGCACGCAACGCCTCGGCCTCGCTGCGGTCGTAGCGGTGCACGCCGAGCGCGTCGGGCAGCACCACGTCGATTCCGGCCGCGGCGACGCCCGCCCGGTCCAGGGCCAGGCGCATCGCCCGCGCGTACTGGGCCGGGTCGCCGCTGCTCTCCGCCGTGGTGTGCGCGGCGTCGTGGGTGGAGCCCCACCCGCTCACCTCGCCGTAGACCCGGGCGCCCCGAGCCAGCGCGTGCCCCAGCTCCTCCACCACGAACACCGCTCCCCCCTCGGCCGGCAGGTAGCCGCTGGCCGTGGCGTCGAACGGCCGGTACGCCCGCTCCGGGTCGGCGACGTCGCTGAGCAACCCGGAGCGCAGCTGGCAGGCCAGCGCGTACGGGCTCAACGGGCACTCGGTGGCCCCGGCGATCACGACCGGGGTGCCCCGACGTACCGCGCGGGCGGCGTGCGCCAGGCTGTCCAGCCCGCCGGCCGCCTCCGCGACCAGCACCCCGCTCGGGCCCTTGAACTGGTGGTGGATGGAGAGCTGCCCGACGCTGGCCGCGTAGAACCAGGCGATCGACTGGTACGCCCCGACGGTCCGCGACGTGCCGCCCCACAGCCGTTGCAGCTCCCGCTGACCGAACAGGTTGCCCCCGGACGAGCTGGCCAGGGTCATCGCGTAGCCGTACGGGTCGGGGGCCCGGTCGGGCAGGCCGGCGTCGGCCAACGCCAGCCGGGTGGCGGCGAAGCCGAGGTGCGTCCACCTGTCGGTCTGCACCAGTTGTCGACTGTCGGCGTACGAGTCGGCGGTGAAGCCGGGCACCTCCCCGCCGAAGCGGGTCGGATAGCCGGACGGGTCGAACAACGTGATCGGCCCGGTCCGGCGGGTGCCGGCGAGGACCGTGCGCCAGTGCGCGTCCGCGCCGATGCCGCTAGGCGCGACCACGCCAATGCCGGTCACCACGGCACGAGCGACCTCGGCGCTCACGCCGCCACCGCGCCGAGCATCCGACGGAAGACCATCGCCGACTGGAAACCGCCGAACCCGCTACCCACCGAGAGGGCAACGTCCACCGGGACCTCCCGCGCCTCATTGGGTACGTAGTCCAAATCGCACTCCGGGTCCCGGGTGCTCCAGTTCGCCGTCGGCGGCACCACACCGAACTCGATGGCGAGGGCGCACGCGGCCATCTCGATAGACCCGATCGCGCCGAGCGAGTGCCCGACCATCGACTTGATCGAGCTGATCGGTATCCGGTACGCGGCCTGGCCCAGTGCCCTCTTGAACGCGGCCGTCTCGTGCCTGTCGTTCTGCCGGGTACCCGAGCCGTGCGCGCTGATGTAGGAGACCTGCTCGGGCAGGATCCTGCCCTGCTTGAGCGCGTCGGTGACGGCGAGGCCCATCTCCAGCCCGTCCGGGCGCAGCCCGGTCATGTGGTAGCCGTTGCTGCGGCTGGCGTAGCCGGCCACCTCGCAGTAGATGTGCGCCCCCCGCCGCCGGGCGTGCCCGGCCTCCTCCAGCACCAGCACCGCGCCGCCCTCGGCCAGCACGAACCCGTGCCGGTCGGCGTCGAACGGGCGGGAGGCGTGTGCCGGGTCGTCGTTGTCCGGACTGGTCGCCTTGATCGCGTCGAACGACGCGACAGTGACCGGCGAGATCGGCGAGTCGGACGCGCCGGCCAGCATCACGTCCGCCTCACCGTCCACGATCATCTGGTGGGCGTACCCGATGGCGTCGATGCCGGAGGTGCAGCCGGTGGAGACCACCTGCGCCGGGCCGTGCAACCCGTGCCGGCAGGCCACGTCCGCCGCGAGGCTGCTGGGCACCAACGCCTGATAGAGGTACGGGCCACCGCGCGCCCCGTCCACCAGCCAGCGCCGGCCATGCTCGCTCACTGTGACGTACTCCTGCTCCAACGCCATCGTTCCGCCGACCGCCGTGCCCAGCACCACCCCGGCGCGGTCCCGTTCCGCGTCGGTGAGCACCAACTGGGCGTCGGCCACCGCCTCGGCGGAGCAGGCCAGCGCGAACTGCACGTACCTGTCGGCCCGGCGTCGCTCGGCCTCGCTGAGCCCCGCCGCGACCGGGTCGAAGTCGCATTCCCCGGCGATCTGGGACCGGAACGCCGACGGGTCGAAGAAGCTGATCCGCCGGGTGGCGGTCCGCCCCTCGGTGATGGTCTTCCAGAACCGGTCCCGGCTGGCGCCGCCCGGGGCGACCACCCCAATCCCGGTCACCACCGTGCGGCGCCCCGTCATGACCCGCCCCGCTGTTCGACAAGCTCGGTGTCGACATGACCCAGTTCGGGCCGGGGGGCGAGGGGGCCCAGGTGGAAGACCACCTCGGCCGGTTCGACGCCGGTGTTGCGCAGTCGGTGCCGCACGTTCACCGGTACGAACAGCCCTTCGCCGGCGGCCAGCAGCGTCGGCTGGTCGTCCAGGTCGACGGTGATCGCACCCCGCACCAGGTACAGGAACTCCTCGCTGTACGGGTGGTAGTGCTCGGCGATCCGCTCCCCGGGCGCGAGCGTGGCCACCCCGAGGAAGCCCGAGGTGCTGCCGACGGTGCGGGGGCCGAGCAGTACCCGCAGCTCACCGCCGCGGCGGCGGTCGGCGGGTACGTCCCGGGCGGCGACCGGGCGGGTGCTCAGGTCACTCATCGCCGGCCTCCGTCGGCTCGCTGCTGGCCGTCGGGCTGCCCTGGTCGGCGCGCTGCCAGGCGGTCCGCTCCACCCGGTCCTTGATCACCGCGAGTTGGATCACGCTGTTGGTGTTGATCCGCTCGGTCATCGCGGCGTTGTCGACGGGCGCGGTCGGCCTCATCGCGAAGTCCTGTGTCCAGGTCATCCGGGTGCCGCCGGTCTCCTCGGTGTAGCGCCAGTGGATGCGCATGTACTCGAACGGCCCGGTCTCCACCCGGTGCGCCCGGACCTGCCTGCTCACCGGGTCGGCGGTGCGCTCGCTGACCCAACTCCAGGACACCCCGTTCTCGTCGGGGTACATGGTGAGCCGGAACCGCACCGTGTGGCCCTCGCGGTGCAGGATCTCCACCACGGCGTACTCGGTGAACAGCTCGGTCCAGTTCGCCACGTCGTTGGTGACCTCCCAGACCAATCCCAACGGCGCGTCGATGACCACGCTGTTCTCGGTGTGCCCGGGCGGGTCGGCGCGGCGGGCGACCAGGTCGGCCACCGCCGGGATGCTCAACTGCCCGGCCTGTTCGGGGATGGCCACCTGCCAGCGGTCGGCGACGACCGCGGAGAGTTCCAGCAGGGCGAGCGAGTCCATGCCCAGCTCCTCCAGCGACGCGGCGGGCGCCCGGGCCGCGGCGTCGGCGTCCAGCCCGCAGTGCGCCACCAGGATGTCGGTGATCTCGGCGGTCATCGGGCGACCATGGGTGACGGTCATCGGGTCCTCCTGTGGGTTGCGTCGGGATCGGCGGCGGGCGCGGTGCGGGGTGCGGGAGTGGACGTCGGCCCCCGCGCGGGCGCGGCGAGCAGACGGTCGACCAGGCCGGTGGTGTAGCGGCCCTTGCGGAATGCGGCGTCGTCGAGCACCCGCCGGACGAACGGGATGGTGGTGTGCACGCCCGGACCGGCGACGTCGAACTCGTCCAGGGCACGTTCCAGCCGGTTGAGGGCCAACTCCCGGTCGGGCGCCCAGACGATCACCTTGGCCAGCAGGGAGTCGTACCAGGGGCCGACCAGGTAACCGGCGCTGGCGTGGGTGTCCACCCGGGTGAACGGGCCGCCGGGTGGGGTGAACCGCTCCAGCCGGCCGGGGGTGGGGGCGAAGCCGCGCTCGGGGTCCTCGGTGTTGACCCGGCACTCCACCGCGACGCCGTGCAGGCGGATCTCCTCCTGCCGCCAGCGCAGTGGCACCCCGGCGGCGATGTGCAGTTGCTCGTGCACCAGGTCGATCCCGGTGACCATCTCGGTCACCGGATGCTCCACCTGGATCCGACAGTTGATCTCCAGGAAGTGGAACTTCTCCTCGGCGTCGACCAGGAACTCCAGCGTGCCGGCACCGACGAAGCCGACCTGGAGCGCGCCCCGCAGGGCGGTCTCGGCGATGGTGTCGAGGACGGCGGCGGGCAGCGACGGGGCGGGCGCCTCCTCGACCAGTTTCTGGTGCCGGCGCTGCACCGAACAGTCCCGGGTGCCCAGGTGCACCCCGTTCCCGTGGGCGTCGCAGAGCACCTGCACCTCGACGTGCCGCGCCTCGGTGAGGTAGCGCTCGACGTACACCCGGTCGTCGCCGAAGGCGGCCTGCGCCGCGGCCCGGGTGCGGGTGTACGCCCGGCGCAGCTCGCTCGGGGTGTGCACCACTGTCATCCCCCGGCCCCCGCCCCCGGCGGCGGCCTTCACGATCACCGGGTAGCCGACGGCCTCGGCCACCTCGGCCGCCGCGGCGGCGGTCGGCACCGGCGCGACACTGCCCGGCGACAGCGGCAGGCCGGCGCGGCTCATCAATGCCCGTGCCGAGGACTTGTCGGCCAGCGCGGCCATCACCGCCGGCGGCGGGCCGATGAACGTCAGCCCGTTGTCGGCGCAGATCTCGGCGAAGTCGGCGTCCTCGGAGAGGAAGCCGTAGCCGGGGTGCACGGCCTGCGCGCCCACCTGCCGGGCCGCCTCCACGATGGCGGCGGCGTTGAGGTAGCTGCGCCGACTCGACGCCGGTCCGATCCGGACGGCCTGGTCGGCGAGGCGGACCACCGCCGAGTCGGCGTCGGCGGCCGAGTAGACAACCGCCGTTCGCACGCCGAGCTCCTTGCAGGCGCGCAGCACCCGCAGCGCGATCTCGCCCCGATTGGCGATCAGCACGGTCTCGAACATGGTCAACCACCCCGCGCTGTCATGCCGGGTCCAGGTCGACGAGCGGTTGGTCGTACTCGACCGGCTGGCCGTCCTCGACGAGGATCGCGGCCACCCGTCCGGCCCGGTCGGCGGTCACCTCGTTCATCAGCTTCATCGCCTCGACGATGGCGACCGGCTGCCCCGGGCGGACCAGGTCGCCCACCGCGACGAACGGCCGCGCGCCGGGCTCCGGCGCCCGGTAGAAGGTGCCGACGATCGGTGCCCGCACCGCGGCGCGCCCGGGCACCGGCGGCCGGATCGCCGCGGGCGGGGCGCCGGGCGCCGACGCCGCCTGGGCCGGTACGGCAGGTACGTCCGGTCGGGTCACGTCTTCGGGGTGCCACTCGACCTCCAGCACCGCCGGCCCGCTGCGCAGTCGGATCCGGCGCACCGGCCCGGCCAGTTCGGCGATCAGGTGCTGGGCCTGCCGGCGTAGCCCGGCCAGCGCCTCCTCGCCACCCGCCCCGACGTCGTCGGCCGCGTCCACTGTCGACAGCGACCCGTCGCCGGCGGTCATCGCAGGCCCGCCCGAGCGGCGGCGCGGTTCGCGCCGAACCGTCGGAAGCGTTGCCGGCGCAGGCGGACCAGCATGGCGGGCGGTACGTCCAGCAGCGGCAGGAGGTTGGCCAGCAGGGCGGCGCGCAACCGGTCGGCGGTTTCCGCCGGGTCGTCGTGCGCGGCGCTCGACGGCTCCGACACGACCTCGTCGACCACTCCGAGCCGGCAGAGGTCGGGCGCGGTCAATCGCAACGCGCGGGCAGCCTGCGGCGCCGCGGACCGGTCCGGCCAGAGGATCGCCGCACACCCCTCGGGGCTGATCACCGAGTAGACAGCGTTCTCCAGCATCAGCACGCGGTCGGCCACCGCCAGCGCCAGCGCGCCGCCGCTGCCGCCCTCCCCGGTGATCACCGCGAGCACGGGGGTGGGCAGCACGGTGAGGGTGAGGATGTTCTCGGCGATGGCCGCCGCCTGCCCCTGCTCCTCGGCGCTCACCCCCGGGTCGGCGCCGGGGGTGTCCACGAGGGTGATCACGGGCAGGCCGAGCCGGGCCGCGAGACGCATGAGCCGCAACGCCTTGCGGTGCCCGGCCGGGCTGGCCATGCCGAAGTTGCGGGCGACCAACTCGGCGGTGGTGTGCCCCTTCTGGTGGCCGATGACCATCACGTGCCGGCCGGCCAGCCGCGCCA
Organism: Micromonospora sp. D93; assembly: GCF_018070365.1. Taxonomy (NCBI): domain Bacteria; kingdom Bacillati; phylum Actinomycetota; class Actinomycetes; order Micromonosporales; family Micromonosporaceae; genus Micromonospora; species Micromonospora sp. D93. Next base: position 116,010 of record NZ_JAGPXW010000016.1, read on the forward strand.
CCCCACCCACGATGGCCGGGCAGTCCGCGCCGAGCCGATCGCCGTGCAGCTCCACGAACCCGTCGAAGACGGAGTCCAGGTAGTCCAGCGTGGTCGGTCGCCCGGGGTGCCGGGCCAGCCGGACGGTGGCCCACGCGTCGCGTACCGCAGGGGTGTCGCCCGCGACCGGAGTTGCCGCGTCGGCCACCGGGCCCGTTGGCCGCACCAGGGCCGCGCCGTCGTCGGCGCAGCGCTCGCGGCGCGGCGCCGGCTCCTGCCGGGGTACGGGCGGACGCGCCGGACGGCCGGCGCGGGTCGCGGCGAGCAGCGCCACCAGCCGTCCACGCAGCGACCGGCGCTGCACCACCATGTCGACCTGCCCGTGCCGGAGCAGGAAGTCGGCGGTCTGGAAGCCCTCCGGCAGGGCCCGCCCGGTGATCTGGCGGATCACCCGGGGGCCGGCGAAGCCCATCCGCGCGCCGCTCTCGGCGAGCACCAGATCGGTGTTGGTGGCGAACGAGGCGGCCACCCCGCCGTAGGTCGGGTCGGTGAGGACGCTCACGGTGAGCAGCCCCGCCTCGCGCAGCGCGGCGATGGCCTGACTGACGGTGGCCATCTGCATCAACGACAGCGCGCCCTCCTGCATCCGCGCCCCACCGGAGGCGGTGACCAGGACGAGTGGGGTGCGGTCGTCCAGCGCCCGTTCGGCCGCCCGGGTGATCAGCTCGCCCACCGCGCAACCCAGGCTGCCGCCGAGGAAGCGGAAATCCATCACCGCCAGGACCACCGGGTGCCCACCGATGGCGGCCGTGGCGCAGACGACCCCCTCGGCCAGGCCGGTGCTGGCCCGCGCGGCGGTGAGCCGGTGCGGGTACGGCAGCACGTCGACGAAGTCGATCGGGTCCGCCTCCGGCAGCCGGTCGGGGAGCAGGCGCAGCGAACCCGGGTCGACCAGTTGGCGCAGGCGTTCCGGCGCGCCGAGTCGGGCATGCTTCCCGCACTCCGGGCAGACGTCGAGGTTGCGGCGCAGCCGTTTGCGGTAGAGCAGGCTGGCGCAGCCCGCGCACCGTGACCAGAGTTGCTCCTCGCGCGGCGCGGTGGCCGTCACGACCGCCGCCCGGCGTCCGGGGCGTCGAACCGGTAGAAGCACCGCGCCATGGCGTCGCGCGGCGAGCGCCAGGTCGACAGGTACGGCGACACGTACGGACGCAGGCGGTCACTGACCCGGATGAACTCGGGATGGCCACGAGCGGCCTCCACCGCGCCCTCCGCCGGCTGCGCGGTCTCGAGCAGGTGCACGTAGAGGTCGTGCAGCCGGTACAGCGAGCGGTGCCGGACACCGACCAGGCGCGGCAGCTCCGTCGCGTCCGACTCGGCGAAGATCTCGGCGACCCGCTCCTCGGCGGTCGGATCCACCTTCGCGACGATCAGCGATCGGTCCATACTGGGCCTCCCCCCACAGCGTCCGGCCGGCGACGGGTGGCCCCGGACGCGCTGGACGACTGCCGACACGATGCGCCGGTCCTCGTCACGGCGGCGTCACCGCGCCGGGCCAACCAGCGACGCATGGTGGTGACGCTGCGTTGACGCAACCTGTGTATCAGCTATGCGTTCGGTGTGCTCCGGGCGCTAATGTTTATGCAGTTCAGAACCGATCTCGGGTTGACTGTCGGCAATAGAAGGTCCACGCTGCCGTTGACTCAACGTGACCATTTTTGATAATCTTCAGCGTGGTCAGCCTGGCGGCCTCGGCGGGCGGGGCCGCGCCTGGCCACGCCGCGATCGGCGGGGTCGACAGTGGCGTCGCGGGCGACCGATCCGGGACACAGCAGACAGTCGGGACGAGCGTTCCGCAGGGGGTGCCGCCGTGGCCGCTGATCCGTCCGTGCCGACCGCCGGAGACCCGCCCGAGGAGGGTGTCTCACTGCACCTGCTCGGAGGCTTTCGACTCCTCCGCGAGGCGGTGCCGGTCGTGGTGCCGCGCGGGCTGCAACGGGTGATCGCGCTGATCGGGCTGCGCCCCGGCGCCACCCGCAGCCAGCTCGCCGGGCTGCTCTGGCCCGACGCGTCGGAGGAGCGTGCGCTGTCCTCCCTGCGCACCGCCCTGTGGCGGCTCCGCCAGGACCCGTGCTGCCCGATGACAGTGGCCAGCGACACCGTACGCCTCGGCCCGGCGGTCCGGCTCGACGTGGACGACCTGGTCGGCACCGCGGCCCGGGTCCGGGACGGCGACGACCCCCGCACCGCCGCCGGGGCGCTCGCCGCCGGACGACACGACCTCCTCCCCGGCTGGTACGACGACTGGGTGCTGCTGGACCGGGAACGCCTGCGCCAACTCCGCCTGCACATGCTGGAGCAGGTGGCCGGGCACCACCTCACCGCGGGGCGGCACGGCGAGGCCCTCGAAGCCGCGCTGGAGGCGATGGCCGCCGAGCCGCTACGGGAGACACCACACCGGCTGGTGGTCCGCATCCACCTGGCCGAGGGCAACGCCTTCGAAGCCGTGCACGCCTTCTACGTCTACCGGGACCTGTTGCGCCGGGAACTTCGGCTGGAGCCGAGCCCCGCCATGAGCGCCCTGCTCGACGACACCCTCGCCCCGATCCGCCAGGCCAGTCGCGACGCCGTCACCGACCGGCCGTCACCGGCCGGCCGACGTACGTGACGGCGCCGCCCGTCACCGGCCGGTCGGTGCACGTGACGGTGACGTGACAGGCGCTGCGGCACGGTGGGCGCACAGAGCACGTGGCACCGATCCCCAAGGGTCGGGCACGCCACCGGCGGAAGGGGTCCCATGAGTCGTCTACTGATCGTCAGCCGGATCATCCCGGGAGCGGAGGGACGGGTCGCGCAGATCTTCGCCGAATCCGACGCCACCGAACTCCCCAGCCTGACCGGCGTCACGCACCGATCCCTGTACTGCCTGCACGACCTGTGCGTACACCTGCTGGAGACCTCGGACGACGTCGACCCGGACGCGCTCGCGGCGGCCCGCAACCACCCGCTCTTCCAACAGGTCAACGAACGACTCTCCGCGCACACGTCGCCGTACCTGCCGACCTGGCGCTCCCCCCGGGACGCGATCGCCGGCTGCTTCTACCGGTGGGACGCGCCCGACGTGCCCGCGGCGCGCCCAGCCAGCACCGACGTGCCCGCGGCGCGCCCAGCCAGCACCGAGGCACCTGCCGCACACCCGGCCGGCTAACATGTCCGCCGCACCACCGCACGTCCTGATCATCGGCGCGGGCACGGGCGGACTGTGCCTGGCGCACGGTCTGCGCCGCGCCGGGATCAGCGTCGCCGTCTACGAACGGCACCGCAACCGCGCCGAAGGGCTGCTCGGCTACCGGGTCGGTATCGGCCCCACCGGTAGCCGGGCGCTGCGGGAGTGCCTGCCCCCGGAGCTGTTCGCCACCTTCCTGGCCACGTGTGCCCGGCCGCCGCACTACTTCAACGTCGTCACCCAGAGACTCCGCCAGACCGCGTCGTTCGGGCTGCGGCCGAGCGCCGACCCGGTGCGCACCGAACACTCGGTGGCCCGGATGGTGCTACGCCAGGTGCTGTTGACCGGCCTGGAGGACGTGGTGCACTTCGACAAGACCTTCACCCGGTACGAGCAGCACGACGACGGCACGGTCACCGCGCACTTCGCCGACGGCACCACCGCCACCGGCGACCTGCTGGTGGCGGCCGACGGCACCCATTCCGCCGTACGCCGCCAGTACCTGCCGCACGCCGTCACCCGCGACGCCGGGACGATCAACATCGCCACCCGGATCCCCCTGACCCCGTACACCCGTGGTCTCGTTCCGGAGCGGGTCCAGCAGGGCATCTCACTGATCTTCGGCGTCGGCGGGATGATGGGCGTGCTGCACGTGATGGAGTTCAAGTGGGACGCCGAACGGGCGATCAAGCCCGGCGTCAGCGAGGCCGACGCCGCCCTGCTCCGAGACTGGTCCGGCCTGGCCCACGACACCACCACCGACAACATCAACCTCATCATCTGGAGTGCGGCGAACCGGTTCCCCGCCGACGTGATGGAACGCCGCGGCGAGGACCTGGTGCAGGTCGCCCTGGACCTCACCTCGAACTGGCACCCGCACCTACGGGAACTGCTCACCCACGCGGACCCGGCCAGCGCCCTACCGATCAAAGTGTCCACGTCCGAGCCGGTGCCGCCCTGGAAGAGCAGCACCGTCACCATGCTCGGCGACGCCATCCACACCATGACCCCGGGTCGCGGCGTGGGCGCGAACACCGCGCTGCGCGACGCCCGCCTGCTCTGTGAACAGCTCAGCCGCGCCACCGCCGGCGACAAGACCCTGCTCCAGGCGGTCGCCGACTACGAGGCCGTGATGGCCCCGTACGGCTTCGCGCGAGTCGCCGAATCGTTGAATCGCAGCGGCACCAACGGCGACGACCGGATGTACCGGCCGGTGGTGGGTCGGCTCGCGTTGCTCGGCGCGCGCGGCTACTTCGGAGTGACCAGCCGGGTACCACGACTCCGTCGCCGGTTCGTCGACGACTTCCACACCTACGAGGGCGACCGGGACTGAACCCCGCATCACCCGACCCGGGCTCGGCGTCCTTCGCCGGGCCCGGGTCTCATCGTGTCCGGACCCCGCCGGGTACCGGTGTCATGTGGGTGCCGGTCTCATTGGGTCGATTTCGGCGCGATTGGGCGACGCTGTGTCACATGGCAGGCACCGGCTGAGGTGGCCGGCCCACCCGCAACGCTGACGGCCGATCCTGCCTTTCGTCGGCAATACGCGTGTGCGAAGCTGCGGCGAGTTTTTCTCGTGACTTTCCAACGACCTGAGAGGGAGGTTCGCCGTGGCGTGGTCTTTCGGACACTCGCTGATAGTGGTACTGGCACTGTTGCTGGGCCTGGCCGCCGGGTGGCTGCTGCGCGGCCGACGGGGCGTACAGGGCAATTCGATTGTGGATGGTGACCCCGTCGCCGGCCTGGCCGTGATCACCACGCCCACACCGGCTGCCACCACCGACGAGGCCCGCCCCGCGGCCGCCGTCGACTCGGCGCCCACCGCCGTCGCCGACGAGCCGGCACCTGTCGACACGGTCAGCGCGCCCGCCGCGTTGACCGAACCGGACGGTCCCACCCCGCTGCCCGTGCCGGCGGACGCACCGAGCACCGTCGACCCGGCGGAGATGGCACTGACCGAGGACCCGCCGCCCGTACCGGTCACCGAGCAGTCCGACGGCGCTGAACTGCAGCCGGAGCCGACCGTGGAGTCGGCCTCCGAGCCGGTCACTGTCGACGAGAAGCCCGTCCCGGCGGCCGTGGTCGCTCCCCGCCAGCCCGCGGACGACCTCCCGACCGTCGACACTGAGCAGCTCGACACGACGCCGGCCGACGGTGCGCCGGACTCCGTCGGCCTGGTCGACGACTCGGAGACCAAGGCCACGACCGCCGACGCCATGCCGGCAGACGCGTTGGCGACCGCAGACCCAACCGACGCCGAGCCGGTGCACATCGATTCCGTGAACACCGAGCCGGTCCAGGCCAACTCGGTGAACGCCGAGCCGGTTGACGCCGAGTCTGCGGTTGACGCCGCGGGGGCCGAGCGGTCGGCGATGGCCACGCCTCCGGTACGGCCGGCCACCGCCGCGACCCCTCCGGTCCGTTCGGCCGCCGACGCGGCGATCAGCGGCGTCGACGCCAACCCGACGGGGCCGGCCGACGACTTCCGCCGGATTCAGGGGATCGGCCCGAAGATGGCGGCGGCGTTGCAGGACGCGGGTGTGCGCACGTACGGGGAACTCGGCGAGTTGGACGAGCCGGCGCTGCGCGACCTGATCCGGGCCGCCGGCCTGCGCGCCGCACCTGGGTTGGCCAGCTGGCCGCAGCAGGCACGCGTGCTCGCCGGCGCCGGCGAGGAAATGGCCGCGGTGCTGCCGAACAGCAACCAGGCCTGACCGCCAGCACTCGAGCCCCCGGCAGCCGTCCATGATGACGGCGCGCCGGGGGCTCGGCCGTAGCTACCGAAACTCCCCCGCCGCCCGCCGCCCGCCGCCCACCACCCCCCGGTGATCGACTCGGCCTTCAGGAATCCGGGCCCTCCACCCGACCCGGATAGCCCGACTTGCAGGAACCCGAGTCGATCACCCCGCGAGCTGCCGCACACCCGCGCCCTCGGCGCAAAACCAGCCGGCGCACGGCAGCCCACCCACGGCAGCCCGCGGCGACGCGCAATACGGCGGCGGGACGGAGACACCTCGCCGCAAGATCGTGCTCGATCGTGGATGCAGTGGTGTCGAGCTCGGCGAATGCCACTACATCCACGACAACACCATTGCGTTAGCGAGCGGTTGCTGGGCGCAAGGGCGCGGTGAGCCCAGGTCCGCCACTCCAGAAACGCCCCGCCCGCGCCGATCTTGCAGTTTCGGTCGCCGATATGCGCCGATTGCCCTCTTGTGTCGCGACAGTAAACGCAAGATCGCGGAAGAGGGGCACCCCACCCTCGTCGATCATGGAGTTACGGTGCCTGGTTTGGCTCGATCCGGACACTTTGCCACCCACCACAAGTCCATGATCGACGGAACAGCGCGGGGTTGACGAACAGCCACTCCGCCTAACGCAACGGTGTTGACATCCACGATGCTGCGCGATCTTGCGGCGGAAGCGGCTGCGCCCGACCGACCGAGCGCGCGGCTGGCCCGACCGGGCGCGCAGCCCCGTCTGACCGGGAGCGGCTGCGGCTGTGCCTTGGCGGCGGGGCGCGGGGTGACGTTTGGCCTCAGGCGCGCAGCTCGGCCGCGAGGTCGCCGATCGCGCTCATCGCGTACCGCTGCATTCCCGGGCCGAAGGTGATGCGTGTCGCGCCCTGTCGGCCCAGCTCGGCGATGGACTCGCGGTCCGGTCCGGCGGCCATGTTGATCGGCCTGGAGATGCCCTCCCGCAGCCGCGGGAGCACCTGCGGTGGCGCCAGGATCGGGTAGACGCAGTCGGCGCCGGCCGCCACGTAGAGGCGGGCGCGTTCCACCGCGTCGACTGGGTCACCCGTCCCGACCAGGAACGTGTCGACGCGGGCGTTGATGAAGAGGGCATCACCCGCCTCCGCGCGCACCTCGGCAAGCCAGTCCGCGTGCAGCTGCGGGTCCTTCTGGGCGCCGTGCCCGTCCGAGTCCTCCAGGTTGCAGCCCACGGCGCCGGCTTCCAACAGCCGCCCCACCAACTCGCGGGGGGCGAGACCGTAACCGCCCTCGACGTCAGCGGACACGGGAACGGACACGGCGCGGACGATGCGCGCGACCGCGGCGAACATCTCGTCCGGCGGGGTCGCGCCGTCGTCGTAGCCGAGCGAGGCGGCGACACCCGCGCTCGGGGTCGCGAGCGCCGGGTAACCGGCGTCGGCGAGCACCCGGGCGCTGGCCGCGTCCCAGGGGCCCGGCAGGACGAGTGGGTCACCGACGGCACGGTCGTGGTGCAGGGCACGGAAGGTGGAGGCTGTCATGATCGGTCCACCATACGTTTGGTGGACCGCGTGGTCAATAATTGCTAGGCTGTTCAGATGGCCAGGCCACGGCAGTTCGACGAGGAACAGGTGATCCGCGCCGTCCGGGACCAGTTCTGGGACGCCGGCTACGCGGCGACCTCACTGGAGGACCTGGTGCGCGTCAGCGGGCTGGGCAAGGGCAGCCTCTACGGCGCCTTCGGCGACAAACACCGACTGTTCCTGCGGGCGCTGCGGGAATACACCGACACCAGCGGCGGCTACCTGCGCGAGATGCTGGCGTCCACTCCCCGCGCCCTGGACGCGCTGCGCGCGTTCGTCCTGGCCCCGGTGGACGACCCGGGTGGCGCCGCCGCCCGGCGCGGTTGCCTCATGGCCAACAGCACGTACGAGCTGGCCACCACCGACCCCGATGTTGTCGCCGAGGCGCGGCGCACCTACGAGACGACGACCGCCCTGGTCGCCGAGTGCGTCCGGCGGGCCCAGGACGAGGGTGACCTGCCACGCGACGTCGACCCGGTCGAGACGGCGCGCGCGCTGCTCGCCGCGCAGCAGGGGCTGGTGTTCATGGGGCGGACCGGGCTGGACATCGACACCCTGACCGCGACGGCCCGCGCCCTCGCCACGAGACTTCTACCGGACGCCCGACCCGGCACGACGCCGCAAGGCGCGTCTATTTGATCTTGCGAGTGGACCGGACCACGATGCTCTCGTACTCCGGGTGCTTGACCAGCCAGTCGGCGAGGAACGGGCAGATTGGCACGACCGTGCGCTTCTTGGCTCGCGCGTCGTCCATCACCGCACGCGCCAGCGTCGACCCGACGCCCCGGCCCTCGTACGCCGGATCGACCTCGGTGTGGGTGTAGGCGATGATCGAGCCGGTCAGCTGGTAGGTGACGAACCCGGCGACCGCGCCCGCCTCGTCGCGCGCCTCGAATCGCTCCCGCGCCGGCGCGTCTGTCACGGTGAACTGCACCCGACCATCCAACCACCCGACCCGGCGGCGCTGACCGCGAGGCCGGCAGGGGACACGACCCACGCGCATTGTCCCGGCGGGAATGGGAACGCAACGCCGCCGGGGATACGCGACGCGGCCGGGCACACCGTGGGAGGAGACACGCACCATGACGAATCCATCGACGGACGGCGGCTTCGCCGTCGTTGAGATGTTCACGTCCCAGGGCTGCAACAGTTGCCCTCCTGCGGAGGAGTTGCTGAGCGAGATCGAACGCGATGCCCGGGAACGGCGACAGAACGTCTTCGCCCTCGGGTTCCACGTCGACTACTGGGACGACCTGGGGTGGCCCGACCAGTTCGCGGACGCCGCGTACACCGCGCGGCAGGAGGCGTACACCCGCGCGTTCGGCACCAGAGGTCTGTACACCCCGCAGATGGTGGTCAACGGCACCGTCGAGTTCGTCGGCTCCGATCGACGACGGGCGGCAAGCGCGATCATGTCCGCCATGGCGTCGACCACCACCACACCACTGGCGCTCTCCGTCGACAACCTCGGTGCGGACCGGGTGATGCTGGACTACCGGGTCGAAGGGCCGCCGCCGCGCGCGGTGCTGCACGTGGCGGTCGTGGAACGGGATCTGACCAGCGAGATCGCCCGGGGGGAGAACGCCGGGCGGACGCTACGGCAGGACAACGTCGTACGCGCCTTCAGGTCGGTGGGCCTGGACGCCGAGCGGGGGCAGGTGGAGCTGGCGACACCATCTGGTCTCGATCCGCGGAGCGCCAGCGTGGTCGGCTATGTCCAGGAGAACGGCGACCGGGCGATCGTCGGCGCCACAGCGATCGAGCTGTCCACCGCGTAATCTCGGCACATGCGGATGGTGCGTGGTGCGACGAGGGGGCTCGGTGGCTGACGCGGACGACGTACGCCGGGTGGCGCTGGCGTTGCCGGACACGGTGGAGATCGCCAGTGACGGCTTCGACTTCCGGGTGGCCGACAAGGGCTTCGTCTGGTCCTATCCGGAGCGGATACCTGGCAAGCCGCGGGTGATCCGGCTCGACATCGCGGTGCTGTTCGTCGGTGACGAGGCCGAGAAGCAGGCTCTCCTGCTCGGGGAGCCCGAGGTCTTCTTCACCACGTCCGGCTACGACGGCCTGCCCCTGGTGCTGTTGCGGCTGGCGGCGGTCGACCTGGAACGGCTGACCGAGTTGGTGACCGACGCGTGGCGGATGCGCGTGCCGGACGCCCTGTTGAGCGACCGCGAGGGCGAACCGTTGGGCGACCGTGCGGGCGTCGGCAAATAGCGACATCAGCACGCAACGGGCCGGACACATTGACGGGGATCTCGGTGCTCCATTACGGTGGCCGAGAGAGCGCTCTCTCACCTGACCTTCCCCCCAATTCAGACGCATCGCGCTGGACCCGGCAAGGGCCGCACCCGGCGCGCGATGGAGGCACGATGAAACCTCCCGTCCCCCACCGCCGATGGGCCCTGGCCGCCGCCACCGCGCTGGCCCTGGTCGTCGGCGGCCTCGCCATCCCCGTCACCCGCGCGGCCGAAGCCGCACCCGTCGGCGCCGGCAGCTACACGACCACCCCGGTCGGCCCGCTCCCCAGCGGCTGCGGCGCGATGTCCAGCAACCCCCGGCAGTTCGCCACCGCCAACGCGCCCGCCGGGCCGATACCCACAAACGACTGGTGGTCCTCGCTGCTGTGGAAGCGCACCGACTGTTCCTTCAGTGAGCCCCTGCACGCCCACCCGATCTCGTACGACACCTTCGGCGACGGGCTCGGCTTCTCCGCGAACTCCACGCCCGCCATCAGCGGCACCGCCACCGGTGTCGGCGAGTTCCACTACCCGTACGTGCAGGACATCCGGGTCGGTGTGGCCGGGCTCGCCGCACCCCTGGTGAAGGTCGACGGCTGGACGGACTGGACGGTCAGCCCGCACTGGAGCGACGGCACGCGCACCATGCGCGCGACCATCGGCCACGGGCTGCCCTTCGCGTACTTCCAGACCACCGGCGGGAACGCGCAGATCAGCACCGCCGGCACCCCCGACGTCTGGTCCAACAGCGGCGCCACCATCGGCTTCCGGGTCAACGGCCACGACTACGTCGGGTACGCGCCCAGCGGCGCCAGCTGGACAGTGGCGTCCGGCCGGATCTCGTCCACCCTGGCCGGCCGCGGCTACTTCTCCGTCGCCCTGCTGCCGCCCACCTCCAGCGCGACGGAGCGCGCCGCGTTGGCCGCGACCTACGGGCAGTACGCGCACGCCCACGTGACCGGCACCCAGGTCTCGTACGCCTACAACCCCGCGACCAGCGGCCTGACCACCACGTACGCGTTCACCACCACCGCCCGGGAGGGCACCGCCACGCAGACCGTGGTCAGTCTCTACCCACACCAGTGGAAGTCCCTGAGCGGCTCCACCGCGATCACTCCGACCTACCCGTCGGCGCGGGGCCGGATGAAGGTGCTCACCGGCGTCAACCAGTTCCGCACCGCCATGAAGTTCCAGGGCATCCTGCCGGAGTTGCCGGCCGTCGGCGACGGCAGCGGCGGTGACCTGTCGACGCTCACCGGGCACCTGGCCGCCACCCGCGCCAACCCGATGGACCAACGCGGCAACGACACCTACTGGACCGGCAAGGGGCTCGGCCGGGCCGCGCGGATCGCCGAGATCGCCGACCAGGTCAACGACACCACGACCCGCGACAGCGCGCTGAACGCGATCCGCAGCACGCTCACCGACTGGTTCACCGCGTCCAGCGGCAAGACCAGCCGGGTCTTCTACTACGACAACAACTGGGGCACCCTGATCGGCTACCCGGCGTCGTACGGGTCCGACCAGGAGCTCAACGACCACCACTTCCACTACGGCTACTACATCGCCGCCGCCGCGACCCTGGCGAAGTTCGACCCGACGTGGGCGGCCACCAGCCGCTACGGCGGCATGGTCGACCTGCTGATCCGGGACGCCAACAACTACCGCCGCGGCGACACCCAGTTCCCGTACCTGCGCGACTTCGACATCTACGCCGGGCACGACTGGGCGTCCGGGCACGGCTCGTTCGGCTCCGGCAACAACCAGGAGTCCTCGTCGGAGGGGATGAACTTCGCGAGCGCCCTCATCCAGTGGGGGCAGACGACGGGTAACACCGCCGTCCGCGACGCCGGCGTCTTCCTCTACACCACCCAGGCCGCGGCCATCCAGGAGTACTGGTTCGACGTCAGCGACCAGAACTTCCCCAGTGCGTTCGGGCACTCGACTGTCGGCATGGTCTGGGGCGACGGCGGCGCGTACGCCACCTGGTTCAGTGGCGAGCCGGAGATGATCCAGGGCATCAACCTGCTCCCGGTCACCGGCGGTCACCTCTACCTGGGCAACAACCCGGCGTACGTGCGGACCAACTACGCCGAACTCGTCCGCAACAACGGCGGACAACCGACGGTGTGGCAGGACATCCTCTGGCAGTTCCAGGCCCTCGGCGACCCCGACGCGGCGCTGGCGAACCTCCGCGCGAACCCGGGCTACACCCCGGAGGAGGGCGAGAGTCGGGCACACACGTTCCACTGGATCCGTAACCTCGCCGCTCTCGGCAATGTCGACACGACGGTGACCGGCAACCACCCGCTGTCCGCGGTCTTCTCCCGCAACGGGGCCCGCACCTACGTGGCGTCGAACCCGACGGCGACGCCGATCACTGTGACGTTCTCCAACGGCACCACCCTCACCGTGGGAGCCGGCAAGACGGCCACCACCGGGGCGTACACCTGGAGTGGTGGCAACGCGGCCGGCGGCGTCCCACCGACGACGCCGACGGACCCCCCGCCGACAACCGACCCGCCGCCGACCTCGGGTAGCCCGACGCGGTACCTGCTGCCCGGGGGTGGGTTGGGTGCCGCCGGCAGCGCGGCCACGACGACTGTCGCGGCGGCGAACGGAAACCACGACGGTACGCCCACCAACGCCCAGGTCTTCACGGCGACCGGCCTCAACCTCGCCTACGCCGGCGGGCAGACCGCGTTCGACCTGTTCGTGGACGCCGGGTCGGCGGTCGGCAACGGCGTGCAGGTGCGGATCTCCTACGACCTCACCGGCAACGGCAGTTGGGAGCGGGTGGAGACGGGGCGCTACTTCGCCACCGACCCGGTCACCGGCTACGAGCACTACACCCAGAACGCCGGCCTGTCCTCGGCCACCGGCACGCTGGGCGCGCTGAGCAACGGCACGGTCCGGGTGGAGGTCTGGTCGGCGATCGGCAACAACCCGACCACCGTGGGCATCGGCAACCAGTCGGTGCTGCGGCTCCCGTACTCCTGATCCACAGGCACGGCGCGACATGACGTCGGCCGGCGCGGAGGACCACGACGGGTCCTCCGCACCGGCCGACGTTTGTCGTTCAGTCGGTCATCGGGTGATCAGGAGGCGGTGCAGGTGGGCGTCACGCCGGAGGCGCTGCCGGTGCCCTGGAAGCCGAACTCGGTGACCTGCCCCGCGCCGAGCCGACCGTTGTAGTTCACGTTGGCGAACCGCACCGTGCCGGTGGAGCCACTGGCCGTCGCGCTCCAGGTGTTGGTGACACTGGCACCACTCGGGAGCGTGAAGCCGACGTTCCACCCGCTCGTGCCGGCGGAGCCGGCGGTCACCTTCACGGAGGCCACGAATCCACCGGTCCACGAGTTCAGTGACACCGATGCCGAACAACCAACAGTCGGCGGGTCCGTCGGCGGGTCGGTCGGGGGATCCGTCGGCGGGTCGGTCGGCGGGTCCGTGGGGATGCCGGGGCCGGCGTTGAGGGCGTTCAGGACGTTCGTGTACGCGGCCTTCTTGTTGCCGTTGCAGTCGAACAACAGCGCGTTGTCCGAGCCACGCCACGAGTCGCAGTCCCGCACGCCCCACACGGTGATGCCGGTGCAGCGCGAGACGTTCATGCAGGCGCGGGTGACCGCGCCAAAGATGTTTGCCTGGTTGCCGCCGGTCATCACGTCCAGCTCGGTGATCTGCACATCCACACCGAGATCGGCGAAACGCTGGAGGTTGGCCTGGTAGTCACTGGCCAGCGAGGTGCCCAGGTGCGACTGGAAGCCCACGCAGTCGATCGGCACGCCACGGGACTTGAAGTCCCGCACCATGTTGTAGATCCCCGTCGACTTCGCGTTGATCCCGTCGGTGTTGTAGTCGTTGTAACACAACTTCGCACCCGGATCCGCCGCCCGCGCCGCCCGGAACGCCGCCTCGATCCAGTCGTTACCGGTGCGCTGCAGGTTCGAGTCCCGACGCCCACCGCTACCACCGTCGGCGAACGCCTCGTTCACCACATCCCAGGCATAGATCTTGCCCCGGAAATGCGTGGCGACCTGGGTGACGTGGTTGATCATCGCGCTGCGCAACGCGCTGCCCGACATGCCCTGCGCCCAACCCGGCTCCTGCTGGTGCCACAACAACGCATGGCCACGCACGCTCATGCCATTGGCCTGCGCGTGACTGACCAGACGATCACCACCGGTGTAGCTGAACCGACCCTGCTGCGGCTCGGTGGCGTCCCACTTCATCTCGTTCTCGGCCACGACACTGTTGAACTCACGGTTCAGGACTGTCACGTACGCGCTGGTGGACAGCTTGCCCGTCGCGACAGCAGCGCCGAAGTAACGGCCCTTCTCGGCCGCGGACGCTCGGAGGGTGGTGCCGGCGTTGGCCGAGGTGGTCAGCGCCATCGTCATACCCGCGGCGAGGGCGCCGGTGACCGCGACGGTCACCGCCGCCCGCAGAACTCTTCTGTGTTTCATGCGGATTCCTTGTCTGTGGTGGTGCAGCGATGGGGGCGCAGCGCCGAATCTGCTGCGAGATCGGAGACGGCAGCACCTGTCGCCGTCACGGCAGCAGTGCGGAAAGTCCTGACCCGACGTCCGGCATGCCCTGGGCGGACGTCGGAATCCGAGGGGCCACAGCGGGTTCGCCCGGTGAACCACAGGTGCGGCCGCCCTCAAACATCGACTGTGAGCGATAACATCCCGTTCGTCAAGTCGTAACCAACAGTGCCGGGCACGGGGTCGCTCCGGTCGCACCGGCGGGGCACGTCGTCGTGCTGCCGGAGCCGTGCGAGCACGGCTCCGGCAGCACCCGTCACTGGAACGAGACGTCGTCGACGAGGAGGCTGTCGGTGCCCTCCGCCGTCTCCACGTAGAAGGCGGCACTGGACAGCGTGCCGCTCCACGACACTGTCGTCGTGCCGGTGAGCTGGGTCCAACCGTTGACGTTCACTCCCACGGCCGGGGTCAGCTGCAGGTAGCTCGTGGTGCCGTTCGCGGTCAGCGACAGCGTCGCCTTCGCCGACGGGGTGCCGCTCTGTGCGCGTACCCAGACGTTCGTGGTGTAGCTCTTGCCGTTGGTGAGCTTGGTGGTCACGTCCTGGCTGGGGCCGTTCCACGCGCCGGTCCGGCCGGTGATCGACAGCGACCCGCTGCCGCCGTGCGCGACTGTTGTGTTCCTGGCGAGCGTTCCGCTGCCGTGCACACCCCAGCCCGTCGTGCCGTTCTCCACGTCGCCGTTGGTGATCAGGTTGGCGCTGCCGCCGCCGGTGCCGCTGAACTGCCACCAGTTGATGTTGAACAGGTTGCCGCTGCCACCGGCGAAGCGCAGGTAGAGATCATGGGTGCCGGTCGCCCCGCTCACCGCGCAGGTGGTGGTGGTCCACGTCTGCCAGCCGCCGGTGCCGCCCACGGTGCAGGTGCCCACGGTCGGGCCGCTGGCGCTGTCGAGGCGCACCTCGATCCGGCCACCGCTGGTGGCCGACGCGACCCGGGCGCTGAACGAGGTGGCACCCGCGCCGAACGCGACGCCCTTGACCTTGATGTTGTCGCCGTTCTCGATCCAGCCGACGTTCATCCCGCCCTCGGTGGACACCTCGGTCTCGATGCCCGAGCCCCACGCGATCGTCTCGGCCTCCTGCCGTAGGTACGGGTTCAGCGTGCCCACCTGCGGCGCACCCGTACCGGTCATCGTGATCGTCGGGAACATGCCGCCGCTGGTGTAGTTGAACTTCTCCACCGCCACCGAACGGGTGTAACCGCTACCACCGGGCAACGCCCCGTTGTGATAGAAGAAATACGATCCACCCTGGAAATCGATCACACCCGCGTGATTGGTGAAGCTGGCGCCCTGGCGCGGCATGATCGTTCCCCGGTACGTCCACGGCCCGGTCGGCCCCGTCGCCGTGGAGTACGCGATGAACTCCGAGCAACACTCCGCCGCGAACACGTTGTAGTACAGGCCGTTGCGCTTGAACACCCACGGCCCCTCCTCGTACAACGTCGGCCTACTCGCATTGCCGTTACGGGTGCCGAAACCCGCCGTCGTGAGTGGAATGCGTGTCGCGCTGCCGGAGAACGAAATCATGTCGGAGTTCAGCTTCACGTACCACAGGCCAGGGTTACCCCAGTACAGGTACGCCTGCCCGTCGTCGTCGATGAAGACGGACGGATCGATCTCGTTGTTGCCGACAAGTGGTCGACCGAGCGCGTCGCGGAACGGCCCGGTCGGGCTGTCCGCCACACCGACGCCGATGACCATCTGACCGTTGGAGCGCTGACGCACCGGCACGTACCAGTAGAACTTCCCGTTACGTGCGATGACCTGCCCGGCCCACGCGTTGGCGTCGGCCCACGCGAAGGTCGCCAGACTCATCGGCGAGCCGTGATCGGTCCAGTTCACCATGTCCGCGGACGAGTACACCCGCCACTCACGCATGGTGAAGTAGGTGGAGCCGTCCTCGTCATGTCCGGTGTAGAGGTACACCCGACCGTTGTGCACCAACGGCGCCGGGTCGGCGGTGTAGATGTTCTGGACGATGGGGTTGTCGGCCCTGGCCGTGCCCGGGATCAGTGCGAGGACGCAGGCCATGCTCGCCAGCCAGGCGATGGCGCGCCTGGCCCGGTGGGTGGCCCGGGTTGTGGTTCGATCTTTCACCTTCACGATTACTCCCACAGAGAGTGCGCCAGCCGTGTTAGCGTTAACAGCGCCTTCCGAGCGCCTCCTCCCCCATTTGACCTGGAATTTTGTGCGGCGCGGGATGTCCGTCGTAACCACATCGCAGCATTGATGTATTGACGTTGACATCCAAGATTTACGATGCACCGTACTGAGCGACCGGGCGGGCGTCAACGGGAGGGCACTCGCTCCGCACCCACCGTCATCCGTCACACACGGTCACATTTTGGTGGTCGCGAGCCGGGCAGGTGTCCGTTTCGGACCATAGCTGCCACCGGCGGCCCCGCACCCCGAGGCAGGTTGTCGCGGGATGAGTCAGCGAGGCGCCCCGGGGGTTGCGGGTGTGTTAACGACGAACTATGTTAGCGATCACATCGATGTGCCGCGATAAGCGCCTGGGTGGGCACCCGGCGTCCACGGCGACCGCGTTCCCCACCACCCACACCGCATCCGCTGTCGGCCCCGTTGCGGCCGACCGCCCCCGCCGCCATCGATGGCGGCCCCGACGTACCCGGCCATCTGGAGGTTCCCCATGCCACCCCCGCCCCTCAGCCGCCGCAACCTGCTTCAGGCCACCGGCGCCACAGTGGTGCTCTCCGCGACCGGCGCCGCCGTCACCCCCGGAAGCGCCTCCGCCGCCATCGTGCCCCCGGCCCGGGCCGACATCGGCGTCTCGGCGTACGCGTTCGACCTCGGTCAGGTGCGGCTGACCTCCGGCCGCTGGATGGACAACCAGTCGCGGACGCTCAACTACCTGCGGTTCGTCGACGTCGACCGGATGCTCTACAACTTCCGCGCCAACCACCGGCTGTCCACGAACGGCGCCGCCACCAACGGGGGCTGGGACGCGCCGAACTTCCCGTTCCGGACCCACATGCAGGGCCACTTCCTGAGCGCGTGGGCGTACGCGTACGCGGTCCTGGGCGACACCACCTGCCGGGACAAGGCGAACTACATGGTCGCCGAGCTGGCCAAGTGCCAGGCGAACAACGGTGCCGCCGGGTTCGGCTCGGGATACCTCTCCGGCTTCCCGGAGTCCGACTTCACCGCCCTCGAGGCACGGACGCTGTCCAACGGCAATGTGCCCTACTACTGCATCCACAAGACCCTCGCCGGTCTGCTCGACGTCTGGCGCTACATCGGCAACACGCAGGCCCGTACGGTGCTGCTGTCGCTGGCGGGCTGGGTCGACACCCGGACGAGCCGACTGAGCTCCAGTCAGATGCAGTCGATGCTGGGCACCGAGTTCGGGGGCATGAACGACGTGCTCGCCGACATCTACCAGCAGACCGGCGACAGCCGGTGGCTCGCCACCGCGCAGCGGTTCGACCACGCCGGCGTGTTCGACCCGCTGGCCAACAACCAGGACCAGCTCAACGGCAAGCACGCCAACACGCAGGTGCCCAAGTGGATCGGCGCGGCCCGGGAGTTCAAGGCCACCGGGACCACCCGTTACCGGAACATCGCCAGCAACGCGTGGAACATGACCGTCGGCGCGCACACCTACGCCATCGGCGGCAACAGCCAGGCGGAGCACTTCCGGCCGCCCAACGCGATCGCCGGCTACCTCACCAACGACACCTGCGAGCAGTGCAACACGTACAACATGCTCAAACTGACGCGGGAGCTGTGGCTGCTCGACCCGAACCGGGCCGACTACTTCGACTACTACGAGCGCGCGCTGATGAACCACCTGATCGGCGGACAGAACTCGGCCGACAGCCGCGGCCACATCACCTACTTCACCCCGCTGCGGCCGGGTGGCCGTCGGGGTGTGGGCCCGGCCTGGGGTGGCGGCACCTGGAGCACCGACTACAACTCGTTCTGGTGCTGCCAGGGCACCGGCCTGGAGATCAACACGAGGTTGATGGACTCCATCTACTTCTACAACGGCACCACGCTGAGCGTGAACCTGTTCACGCCGTCGGTGCTGAACTGGACGCAGCGCGGCATCACTGTCACCCAGACCACCAGCTTCCCGGTCAGTGACACCACCACGCTGACCCTGAGCGGCTCGATGAGCGGCTCCTGGAGCATCCGGGTGCGGATCCCGTCCTGGACCAACGGCGCGACGATCTCCGTCAACGGCACTGTGGAGAACGTCACCACCACCCCGGGCAGCTACGCCACTGTCACGCGCACCTGGGCCGCGGGCGACACCATCACCGTGCGGCTGCCGATGCAGATCGCCGTCAAGGCCGCCAACGACAACGCCAACGTCGGCGCGGTCACCTACGGCCCCGCGGTGCTGGCCGGCAACTACGGCAACACGGCCCTGAGCACCCTGCCCACCCTCACCGTCTCCTCGATCACCCGGACCAGCACCAGCTCGCTCGCGTTCACCGCCAGCGCCAACGGGTCCACGGTGAACCTCGCCCCCTTCTACGACGCCCACGGCTACAACTACACGGTCTACTGGAACACCACCGGTAGCGGCAGTGGCGGCGGCGGCAGCTACCGCCTGCAGAACGTCGGCACCGGGCTGGTTCTCGGTGTCCAGAACATGTCCACCGCCGACGGTGGTCTGGCCGTGCAGTGGAGCGACAGCGGCACCGCCGACCACAACTGGGTGGTCGTGACCGACGGCAACGCGGTGCGGTTCCGCAACGCCCACAGCGGCAAGGTGCTGGGTGTGGAGAACATGTCCACCGCCGACAACGCTCGCGTCCTGCAATGGGCGGACAACGGCACCGCGGACCACCGGTGGATCCTCGTGGACAACGGCGACGGGACCTACAAGATCCGCAACGTCAACAGCAACAAACTGCTCGGCATCCTGAACGCGTCGACCGCCATGGGTGCGCAGGCCGTGCAGGATTCGGACAACGGCAGCGCGGACAACCGGTGGAGGCTCGTCCGCAACGCCTGACCTCCGCCCCGCCAAACGGGCTCACCGGCGCGGTCACCCGAAGACCGCGCCGGTGACGCCGGGCGGGCGCCCGCCAGCGGTCGTACAGTGGGGAGGGTCCTGGCCCCAGTGAACGCGGCGGACGTGTCGGCTCGTGCCGCCTTCCGCCCGGAAGGAGCACAGTGAACCGCCCCCTCCGCACCACACTCGTCGGCGCGCTGACCACCGCCATGCTGGCCACCGTCGCCGTCGCGCCGGCACAGGCGCACCCCGCCGGACGGCCGCCGGCCGTGCTCGACCTTCCCGACGGATTCCAGCCCGAGGGCATCGCCACCGCCGGCCGGTACGCCTACTTCGGCTCGCGTGCGACAGGCGCCATCCAACGCGTCGACCTGGTCACCGGCCGTGGCACGACGATCGGCGCGGCCACCGGCACCCCGTCGCTCGGTCTCAAGGTCGACCACCGTGGCCGGCTCTTCGTCTCCGGCGGCACGGCCGGCGACGCACGCGTGCTCGACACCCGCACCGGAGAGGTGCTGGCCCGCTACCAGTTCGCCACCGCCCCGACGTTCGTCAACGACGTCGTCCTGACCCGTGACGCCGCGTACTTCACCGACTCGAACCGGCCGGTGCTCTACCGGCTGCCACTCGGTCGCGGTGGGGCGCTGCCGCCCGCCGACGCCTTCACCACGATCACGCTCAGCGGCGCGTACGAGCAGGTCGGCACCGGCGTGAACCTCAACGGCATCGCCACCACACCCGACGGCCGGGCGCTGATCGTCGTCCAGTCCACCACCGGCACGCTGTACCGGGTCGACCCGGCCACCGGCGTGAGCACCGTCGTGGACGTGCCGGGCCACACCTTCACCAACGGCGACGGACTGCTCCTGCTCGGCCGCACCCTCTACATCGTGCAGAACCGCCTCAACCAGATCGCTGTGGTCCGACTGAACCACGCCGGCACCGCGGGGACGCTCACCAGGACCATCACCGATCCGAACTTCGACGTGCCCACCACGGTCGCCACGGCGTTGGGCCGTCTCTACCTGCCCAACGCCCGGTTCACCACGCCGCCCACCCCCACCACGCCGTACACGGCTGTCGCGGTCCGCGCCCACTGAGCGACCCGAGGGGGTACGCCCCGCGTCTGTGCCCCCTCGGCCCGCCGCTCTGGATCGCGATCGCCGATCGGCCGCCAGTAGGATCACTGGCACCTCGGCGACGCCTGTCGCCTCGTGCACCCCCGGAGTCCGTGTGGCCGCCCGTTCGTACCGGTTCCTGCGCCGAACCGTGGTCGTGGGTTGCCTCATCGCCGCCGCCGCGCTGCCAGCCGCACGCCCAGCCGCACCGCCGGCCGGACCGCCGGCCGCACCCAGCGACGCCGCGGTCGCCCCGCAGCCCACGGTCCTGCGGATGCTCCAGATGAACCTCTGCAACAGTGGCCGCGCCGGCTGCTACACCGGCCGGGCGATGGCCAGGGCCGCCGAGGTGATCACCGCGCAGGCACCCGATGTGGTCACTCTCAACGAGATCTGCGCGGGCAACCTGACCGCACTGCGGCGCGTCTTCCAGGCCGTCCACCCCGGCCGGACCATCGTGGGAGCGTTCCAGGCCGCCGGCGACCGCCCGAGCGGGGACGACACCCGCTGCAGCAACGGCCAACGGTTCGGCATCGGGTTGCTGACCCACGTGCAGACGCCGAGCCCCCCGGCCACGGTGTACGCCGGAACCCACCCGACGCAGGACCTCGCGGACCCCGAGGAACGAGCCTGGCTCTGCGTCGACGTCGACGGCGCCCTGCTCGCCTGCACCACGCACCTGTCGGCCACCGGCGGCTACCGCGTCGCGATCGCCCAGTGCGACCACCTGCTCGGCACCATCCTGCCGACGATCAGCCGCGACGCCGGGTACGAGCCGGCCGTGCTGGCCGGCGACCTCAACCTGCTCGCCGGCCACGACCCCGACGTGCGGTCCTGCACGCCGCCGGGCCATCAGCGGGTCGACGACGGCCGACTGCAACACATCATGGCGACCCCCGACATCAAACTCTGCTGTCGCAGAACGGTGCCCATGAACGGGGCGACCGACCACCCCGGGCTGCTGGTCACCCTCACCATCGACGGAGGCCGACCGGGCCGGCGGCCGGCCTGATCCGCCACCGCGCCGTGCGCGGATCGGGCGGGCCGGCCGCACGGCCTCAGCGCGGCGGCGTGTCCCGGCGGGACGGGAACGGCGTACCCGGCTGACCGAGGGTGGAGCGGGCGCGCAACCCGACCGGGTCGGGAGCAGCGGTCGGCGTCGCGGGCGCAGGTTCCGAGAGCCGCCGCCCGTCCAGGTACGCGGTGGCGGCCCGGTCGTCGTCGGTCGGGGCGGCGAGCAGCGCGTACAGCAGACCGACCACCCCGAATACCACCGCCAGCACGATCGGCACCAGCAGGGTGCTCACCCCGGCGCCGGTCACCTCGCCCGTCCGCTCGTGGCGGTGCACCGACAGGGCGCTCATGCCGGTGAAGTGCATCCCGTTGACCGCGACCCCCATGACCAACGCGGAGGCGAAGATCGCCAACCCCCGCCGGACGGTCATCGCGAGCCACAGCGCGACGGTGGACGCCACCACGGCGATGACCACCGAGAGCACGACCCGGACCGTGTCGTAGTCGAGGCTGCCGTTGAGGCGCATGGCGGCCATTCCGGTGTAGTGCATGGAGGCCACGCCGGCACCGGTGAAGACGCCGCCGGCGATCAGCCGTACCGGATTCAGCCGGCCGGTGCCCACAATGGCCAGGCCGATACCGACCGCCACCACGGCGATGGCCGTGCTGGCCGCGGTCAACGGCACGTCGTAGCGGATCCGGGTGTTCTCGACGGCGAAGCCGAGCATTGCCATGAAGTGCATCGCCCAGATGGCGGTGCCGCCCAGCGCCCAGGCCGACAGCAGGCCCCACCACGCCCGCTGACCGTTCGTCCGGGCCGTGCGGATTCGCCCCGCGCAGACCAGACCGAGAATCGAACCGAGCACGGACAGCGCATAGCTCAGCGCGGGCGTGATCCACCCGTACTCAAAGTGATTGATCTCCGCCACGGCGGCTTTCTCCCCATTCGTTACCGACGCGTCAACAAGACGCCTCGGCAATGATCAGGGGTGCCGTGATCAGGCGCAACAGTGCCCCCCGGGCCATCCGAGGGGTGCCATTGCGGTAACCGTCCGCTGCGTCGATTTCACCGACAATAATGACTGAGCGTAATTGTCAGGCCGACGTGTGGTACGCGAGAACGCCCCGATTGACGGCCGCTATAGCCTGTCGAGCCGTGGACCGCAGCTCCGTTGTGGCACCACCCGAGTCGGCAATCTGACCGAGCAGGTCGACGACCTGTCGGGCCCACCGGACGAAGTCACCGGCGGGCATCTCACCATCGATCTCGTGCCCGCTGCCGAGCACCTTCGCCAGCGCCTCGCCCCGGGCCCACCGGTAGACGGGCCAGGCGAAACCGAGATCCGGCTCCCGGGTCGCTGTCAGCCCCCGCGCCGCCTCGTCGGCCTCGATCTCCCCCCACAGCTTCAGCGTCTCGTCCACCGCGTCGGCCACCGGGCCACGCGGCAGCGACGCCCGCTCGTCGACATCACGGCGCGCCTCGAACACCACAACGGACACCGCGGCGGCCAACTCGGCCGGGGACAGCCCGTTCCACACCCCCCGGCGCAGGCACTCGGCGACCAGCAGGTCCGCTTCGGTCCAGATCCGGCCCAGCATCCGACCGGCGTCGGTGACCGCGCCGTCGCGGGCGAGGTAACCCCGCTCGGTCAGCAATGCCACGATCCGGTCGAACGTCCGGGCGAGGGACCCCGTACGACCACTGACGCGCTCGCGCAGCTCCTCGGTGTCGCGCTCCAGCCGCCGACGTCGCTCCGCCCAGCGGGCGTGCTCCTCCCGCTCGGGGCAGGCGTGGCAGGGGTGGTGGCGCAGCTCGGTGCGCAGCTGGGTGATCTGGTGGTCCTCGCCGCTCACCTGCCGGGAACGGCCCCCGCGCCGGCCGCCGTGCCGGTCCAGGCCGGTGCCGCTGACCTCGGCGGCGAGATCCCGCCGGGCGCCCGGGGACCGGTGGTTGAAGTGCTTGGGCACCCGGATCCTTGCCAGCACCTCGGCCGGAGTGGTGAAGTCGCCGGGGCTGACCCGCCCCGCCCAACGGTCCTGGGTGAGCACCAACGGCCGAGGCTCACCGAACCCGCCGGTCGCCGGGTCCAACACCACGGCCAGGCCGGCCCGCCGACCCGACGGCACCCGGATCACGTCGCCGACCCGCAGCCGCTCCAACGAGGCCACTGCGGCAGCCTTGCGCTGGGTCTGCCCCTGCCGGGCGATCGCCTTCTCCCGGTCGGCGATCGCCACCCGCAGCGCGAAGTACTCGTCGAAGTCGCCGTGGTGGCAGGCGGCCTCCGCGCCGTACGCCTCGATGGTCTCGGTGTTGCGCTGCACCTGCCGGGCCAGACCGACCACCGACCGGTCCGCCTGGAACTGGGCGAACGAGGACTCCAGCAGGGCCCGGGCCGGCTCCGCGCCGACCGTGCCGACCAGGTTCACGGCCATGTTGTACGACGGCCGGAAGCTGGAGCGCAGCGGGTAGGTGCGGGTGGACGCGAGCCCGGCGACGTGCCGTGGGTCGGTCTCCGGGGACCACACCACGACGGCGTGCCCCTCCACGTCGATGCCACGGCGGCCGGCGCGCCCGGTGAGCTGCGTGTACTCCCCCGGGGTCAGGTCGACGTGCGCCTCGCCGTTGTACTTGACCAGCCGTTCCAGCACCACGCAGCGGGCCGGCATGTTGATGCCCAACGCCAGCGTCTCGGTGGCGAAAACCGCCTTGACCAGGCCCCGGACGAACAACTCCTCGACGATCTCCTTGAACACCGGCAGCATTCCGGCGTGGTGGGCGGCCAGGCCGCGTTCCAGGCCGTCCAGCCACTCCCAGTAACCCAGGACCGACAGGTCCTCGCCGGGAATGGCGGTGACCCGGGACTCGACGACCCGGCGGATCTCGGCCCGCTCCTCCGCCGAGGTG
The DNA here is from genome assembly GCF_018070365.1 of Micromonospora sp. D93. Taxonomy (NCBI): domain Bacteria; kingdom Bacillati; phylum Actinomycetota; class Actinomycetes; order Micromonosporales; family Micromonosporaceae; genus Micromonospora; species Micromonospora sp. D93. The sequence goes on from NZ_JAGPXW010000016.1 coordinate 140,321, forward strand.
AGCCGCAGCCCGGCGGCGAGACACTGCTGCACCGCGGCGGCGCAACCGGCCCGACTGAAGATGAACAGGATCGCCGGCAGCAGACCCTCCCGGTCCAGCCGGTCGACGATGTCCGGGCGCAACGGGCCACGCCAGCGCGGGCCACGCCGGCCGGCGCCGGGTCCCGCGCTGCGGCCCTCGCCCAACTCCAGCCGCCGCGCGGTCTCCCGGGTGTAGCGCAGCAACTCCGGGTGCACGTCGTGCTTGCGGGCGGCGTCGGCGTCGTGGAACAGGTCGAACATCCGCTTGTTCACCAGCATGTGCTGCCACAACGGCACCGGCCGGTGCTCGCTGACCACCACCGCGGTCTCGCCGCGCACGGTGACCAGCCAGTCGGCGAACTCCTCGGCGTTGGAGACGGTCGCCGACAACGAGATCAGCGTTACCGAGGCGGGCAGGTGAATGATCACCTCTTCCCACACCCCACCGCGGAACCGGTCGGCCAGGTAGTGCACCTCGTCCATCACCACGTACGCGAGGCCCTGGAGGGTGCTGGAGCCCGCGTAGAGCATGTTGCGCAGCACCTCGGTGGTCATCACCACCACCGGCGCGTCGCCGTTGATCGCGTTGTCGCCGGTCAGCAGGCCGACCTGCTCGGCGCCGTACCGGGCAACGAGGTCGTGGTACTTCTGGTTGGACAACGCCTTGATCGGCGTGGTGTAGAAGCACTTGCGCCGGGCCGGCGGGTTCGTCGCGTCGGCGGCGGGCACCGGGTCGTCAGGCCGCCCGCGCAACGCCAGGTGGACGGCGAACTCCCCGACCACCGTCTTACCGGCGCCGGTCGGCGCGCAGACCAGCACACCGCTGCCCCGCTCCAGCGACTGACACGCCTCCCGCTGGAAGTCGTCGAGGTCGAACCCCAGCTCAAGGGCGAACTCGTCCAGCGCCGGAAACTGTGCTGCTTGTGCGGCCTTGCGGCGCGCCGCTGCGTACCGCTCGGCGGGGCTCGACATGGCACCAAGATTAGTGCGTGCCGAGTCGCGCCACCCCACAAGGCCGTCCGGAGGCGCGGTCGGGGGCGGTCGGTAGGGTGCACGGCGTGCCGGACCATGCCGAACCGCCCCAGACCAGTCCGCCGGGCACCGCCGAGGCGCCCGCCGCCCACCGGGCGTCCCGACGCCCTGTCAAGGCGGTGCTCTTCGACTTCCACGGCACCCTGGCCCAGGTGGAGGATTCCCAACGGTGGGTGCTGGAGGCCGCGGCTGCGTGCGGCGTCACCCTGGACCGGGTCCGCGCCACCTCGCTGGCCGACCGACTGCTGACCGCCGGCCGCGCCGGCGGGCCACTGCCGGCGCGGGTGCCACCCCGACTGGCCGAACTGTGGGCCGACCGGGACCTCTACCAACACGCCCACCGGGGCGCGTACACCGGGCTGGCCGAGACCGTCGACGCCGGCATCGACGGCTTCGCCGACGCGCTCTACGAGCGCCTGCTGACCGCCGAGGGCTGGCTACCGTACGCCGACGCCGCCCCCACGCTGACCGCTCTACGCGACGCCGGGGTGCCGGTGGCGGTGGTCAGCAACATCGGCTTCGACCTGCGGCCACACTTCGACGCCTGGGGGCTGACCGACCTGGTCGGCGCGTTCGTGCTCTCGTACGAGGTGGGGCGCTGCAAACCCGACCCGGCGATCTTCTGGCGTGCCTGCGGGATGCTGGGCGTCGACCCGGAACAGACCCTCATGGTCGGTGACACCCCGGCGGACGCGGGCGCGGTTGCCGCCGGCTGCTCGGTGCTGGTACTCCCGGCCGCCGAGCCGGGCCGGGAGAATGGGCTTGGCGCGGCGCTCGACCTGGCCCTGCCGGCCTGAACCCGCCGCGCTGCACCGTCAGTCGGGAATGTGAATCACCGGTAGCTCGTCGCCGTACCGGGCCTCCCCGGTGAGGATCGAGGCGTCGTGTTCGAGGACGGCCATCGCCGTGGTGGCCAGGTCAGCACGGCCTGTCACAGTGCGCCAGAAGCTGAGTTCGTGCCAGGAGCGCCCCTCGGTCGACAGCACCGCACAGGCGTCCAGGTTCAGCAGCCGGTGCAGAGCCGCTCGTTCCTTCGGGTCGTTGACGATCGCCAGGGCCTCCGCCGCGGTCACGGCGGTGACGCCGAACCTGTTGCGGTCCTGGATGACCTCGTGCAGCGGCTCCCCGACATGCACCGACCCCGCCAGGTACGCCAGCAGTGCCGACCGGTCCAGCACGAGCCGGACCGGTCGTTCGTCCTCGGGGCTCACGCGGCGGGTTGTTCGGGCGTTCCGGCGGCGGCGTCCCGCGCGTGCTGGCGGACCCGCTCGCGAAGGGCGCTACGGCGCTCCGGCGACCAGTCGGCCTCCACGGCGGCCCGGCGGGCGCGTGCCTCGGCCACGCCCTGCTCGGTGATCGGGATGCCCTGGTGAGCAAGCTCCGCGTCCAGGGCGTCCAGCCGCATCCGGTCACGGACGGCCTGGGTGATGTAGGCGCTGGCGTTGGACTCCCGCTCCAGGCGCTCAGCCACGTCAGGTGGCACGGAGATCGATAGTTTCCGCATCGCGCTCGTCATACCAGGAACCGTACGCCGGTAGCACCGCGGGTGGCGAAACTCTACGGCCGTGTCGGCCTCGGTGGCGATGGCGGCCGCCAACCCCCGTTCCCCCCATCCGTCAGCCAGGCGAACGGCAGCGAAGCCGACCCGGGCCACGAACCGAGCGGGAAGGCGCGCCTTTCCGCAGGTGGACGCCGCCGCGAGGTGGCCGGAGCTGAGCGCCTAACGTCGTGGCCGTGACCGAGATCCTGCTGCCCACGACGGCACCGTCCGACACGCCACCGGCCCGGCGGGGTGGCGTCACCGCCGTGGGGCTGGTGCTCGGCGGGGCCCTGTCGGTGCAGTTCGGCTCCGCCGTGGCCGCGTTGCTCTTCCCGCGTACCGGGGTGGCCGGCGCGGTGACCCTGCGGCTGACCATCTCGGCGGTGCTGCTGCTCGCCGTGTGCCGGCCCCGACTGCGCGGGCACGACCGGTCGGCCTGGCTCGCGGCCGGCGGGTTCGGGCTGGCGCTGGCCGGCATGAACTCGCTGTTCTACCAGGCCATCGAACGCATCCCGCTGGGCCCGGCGGTGACACTTGAGGTGCTCGGCCCGTTGGCGCTGTCGGTGTTCTCCGCCCGACGACTGGCCAGCTGGGGCTGGGCGGGGCTGGCACTGGCCGGGGTGGCACTGCTCGGGCAGGGCGGCTTCGACCGGCTGAACCCCGTCGGGGTCGCCTTCGCGTTCGGCGCGGGCGCCATGTGGGCCGCGTACATCGTGCTGAGCGCCCGGGTCGGCGGCCGCTTTCCCGGCGCGGACGGGCTGGCCCTGGCGCTGACCCTCGCCGCGCTTGTCACACTGCCGCTGGGCATCATCGACGGCGGCGCGGTGCTGCTCGACCCGCCGGTGCTGGCGCTCGGCGCCGCCCTCGCGGTGCTCGCCTCCGGGCTGCCCTACACCCTGGAGCTGCTGGCGCTACGGCGGATGCCCACCGCCACGTTCGCGGTGCTGATGAGCCTCGGCCCGGCCGTCGCCACGCTCGCCGGCTGGCTGGTGCTGCGGCAGGAGCTGACAGTGCTGGAGTGCGCCGCCATCGTGCTGGTCATCGCGGCGAGCATCGGCGCGGTACGTGTCAACGCAGCAACCGCAGGGCGCCCGGAACCGCGCTGATCGTCACCGGCAACTCCAGGGAGCGTTCCCCGTCGGCGTACGAGGTGATGCCCTCGGCGGACAACTCCACAGTGCGGGCCCGGAAGCTGTACACCATCGGGTGCCTGACATGGGTGCCCTCGTAGATACGCGGCTTCACCCGGACCAGGGTCCGCCGGTCGACAGGACCCGCCACCACCACGTCGAGCAGCCCGTCGGTCGGATCCGCGTCGGGGCAGATCCGCATCCCACCGCCGTACGTGGGGCAGTTGCCCACCGCCACGAGCACCGCGTCCATGTCCTGCGACACCCCGTCGAGGCGCAGCGTGTAGCGGCGTGGGCGCATCCGGGCCAGCTCGACCAGGATCGCCAGCTCGTACCGGCGCGGGCCACGTGGCCAGCGCATCCGGTTGGCCCGCTCGTTGACGATCGCGTCGAACCCGGCCGCGAGGACCGCCCCGTACCAGCGCTCGGCCCCGTCGACCCCGACCATCCGGGCCAGGTCGACAGGTCGACTCCGGCCGTCGCGCACCGCCTCGGCGATCACCGCCGCCGCCGCGAGGGGGTCGGCCGGGAAGCCGACGTCCAGGGCGAAGTCGTTGCCGGTGCCGGCCGGGATCGGGCCGAACGGCACGTCGGTGCCGGCGACCGCCTGCAACGCCCGATGCACGGTGCCGTCCCCACCGACCGCCACCAAGGCGCCGGCGCCGTCGGCGACGGCGGCCCGGCACACCGCCTCCGCCTCGGCGGGGCTGGACACCGGCAGCAGCCGGACCGGCCGTCCACCGGCGGCCAAGCGCTCCAGCAGCTGGGGCAGCAGAGCGCGGTGCCGTCCCCGACCAGCGGTCGGGTTGGCGAGCACGGCGACCGGGCCGGGCAGATGATCGTCTGCGGTCACGGGCAGCACCGTACCGGTCGGACACCTGTTGTTCACCATGGGCAGATGCCGTCACCACCGGTTCCGCTACCGGCGCTAAATGTGACGCAACGACGCCGCCCCCGGAACGGGGACGGCGTCGGTGGACCGGGCGGTGTGGGGCCGTCAGGTCATGTCGTCGTAGCGGCGTTCGATCGGCGCCGGTGCGGCGATCGGATCGGGTACGCCGACCGGCGCCGTCGAGTCGACCCGCTGCCCGGCCACGACCGGGTCCGCGTCGAACTCCAGCGGCGACACCTCGTCGTCATCGATGCCGGCGTAGATCTCCTTGCCCCGCCCACGCCGCCTGTCGTTGATGAACGCGATGCCCACCGCACCGAAGTAGAGCGCGGAGAGACAGATCGCCAGGGCCGTCATCCCGAACGGGTCCGGGGTGGGGGTAACCACGGCGGAGAACGCGAAGAACACGAAGATCGCCACCCGCCACCAGCTGAGCAGTCGCTTCGCGCTGGCGATGCCCACGAAGTTGAGCATCAGCACGACAAGCGGGAACTCGAACGCCACACCGAACAACAGGATCAGGTTGGTGACGAAGGAGATGTACTTGGTGATCTCCAGTGTCGTGCTGATCTCGCTGTCCGAGATGCTGAGCAGGAACTCCAGGCCCTTGGCCGTGACGAAGTACGCCAGCACCGCACCAGCCGCGAACAGCGGCGCGGCAAGGGCGGTGAAGAAGTACGCGTAGCGCCGCTCGTGCCGGTGCAGGCCGGGCGCGATGAACGCCCAGAGCTGGTAGAGCCACACCGGCGCGGCCGCTATCAACCCGACCCAGAGCGCGACTTTCAGTTGGAGCAGGAACAGGTCGGCCGGCCCGAGCTGCACGAACTCACACTTGCCGTCGACATATCTGGCCTGCGGCAGGTCGCAGTAGGGCTGCTGGAGCAGGTGCAGCACCGGACCCGCCAGCCAGACACCGAGGCCGAACCCGATGAGGATGGCCACGGACGCGCGGAAGAGACGGTTGCGCAGCTCGCGGACGTGCTCGATGAGCGTCATCGAGCCGTCGGCGGCCCGCTCGAACGCCTTTGGGCCACGTTTACGCAGTGCGAAGGCCACGGTGGTGGGGCCCTTCGGTCAGTTGTCGCGGACGCGGTGCACCGGGTCGACGACCGGCTGCTGCGGCGGCGTCTGCTGGTACGGCGCCTGCTGCGGCTGACCGGTGTACGGCGCCTGCTGCCCGGCGTGCGGCGGCAGCGGCTGGTAGCCGGCCTGCGCGTCGGCCTTCTCGGCGAGGTCGCGGTCGTCGTCCTGCAGGCTCTTGGTCTCGGCCTTGATGATCCGCAGCGACCGACCCAGCGAACGGGCCGCGTCGGGGAGCCGCTTCGCACCGAAGAGCAGGATCAGCACAACCACGAGAACAGCGATGTGCCACGGCTTGAGGGCACCCATGAGAAGCTCCAGTCGCTCTGTGTCCGGGGGGTGGTACGCAGCCCATCGTACGTGCGGATCGGCTGCCCGCCACCCGCTGGGTGGTGGTGGTCTGGCCGGAAGGGTGAAGTCTTGACCAACCCGCGATGATCCGTCAACCACCGCCGGGTGCGTGCTCGATCAGCCGCGCTTGGCCTTGATCACCGCGAGCCGCCGGGATGTGGTGTCGAGCCGATCTTGGACTTCCTCGGCACGCTCTTGCAGCGCCTCGGCGGTCTCCCGCAGCGCCTCGGCCTCGACGGCCCGCCGTTGCAGCGCCTCGGCGGCCCGGCGCAGTCGGGGCAGCCGGGTCAACACCGGGCGCACGGCCAGCGCGAGCGCCACGAGGGGTAGCAGCACCACCGCGAGCACGATCCAGATCAGCACGGCGGTCAGCCTACTGGGTGCGGCCGGCCACCGCCGGGTCACCCGACGGCGCGCGCTCCGGGTCGACCTCGGGCCGTCGCGGCACGGCCGCGGGCGTGGGTACGGCGTACGCGTCCAACGCGGCGGCCGCCGTCGCCCTCACCTGATCTGCCAACTCGACCGGGGCGACCACCGTCACCTCCGGGCCGAGGCCCAGCACGAACCGGCGGGCCCAGCCCAGGTCGGTCACCCGCAGGGAGACCAGCCACTGGTCGCCGTCGCCGGCCTCCACCCGCTCACACGGGTAGTACTCGGTGATCCACCGCTCACGCCGGCCGATCCGGAGGGTGATCAACGGCAGGTCGGCCGAGGGGCGGAACACGCCCTCGGTGAGGTCGTGCGGAACGGCCTGCGGCGGCACCGTGGCCGGCTCGTCCAGCTCGGTGATCGCGTCGATCCGGTCGGCGCGGAACAACCGGACGGCCTCCGCGCGTCGACACCACGCCTCCACGTACGCCCGGCCGCCGACCATGAGCATCCGCAACGGGTCGATGACACGCTCGGTGGTCTCGTCCCGGGCGGCTGTGTAGTAGGTGATCCGCAGGGCCTTCCCGCCCTCCACAGCGGTGCGCAGCGCCTCGACCCGAGGGGTGTCCCCGGGCAACCGGACCGCCACCGGGGCGCCCACCAGGTCGCCCGCGGCCTCGATCTTGGCGAGGGCTCGTTCGACGGCCTCCCGGTTGGCCACCCCGGGCGTCTCGGCCAGCATCCGCAGCGCCACCACGAGCGCGAGGGCCTCGTCGGGGGTCAGCCGCAACGGCCGGTCGATGCCGGCGTCGTAGGTGATGGTCACCCGGTCACCGTCGAACGCCATGTCGATCAGGTCACCCGGGCCGTACCCTGGCAGCCCGCACACCCAGAGCAACTCCAGGTCCTCGCGGAGCTGACGCTCGGTGACGCCCAGGTCACCGGCCGCCTCGGCGATCTCGATGCCGGGCCGGGCCAGCAGGTAGGGCACCAGGTTGAGCAGCCGGGCCAACCGGTCGGCGGACGCGCGGGAACCGTTACGGGCGGCCGGACGGGTCACCGGGCACCCCCGCTGACGGCCAGCTCGTCGTGGCGCACGGCGATCTCCTTGAGTCGTTGGATGACCGCCTCGCGGACCTCCGGTGGGTCGAGGACCCGCACGTCCGGGCCGTAGCCGACGAGATGACCGGCCAGCCCGTCCGCGTCCGCGTACGGCAGGACCAACCGGTCGCCGTCCGGCCCTGCGGTCACCTCCACCGCCCAGCGGCGCAGCCCGGCGGCCCGCCCCGGCACGGCCAGCACGGTGGCCCGACCGGTGCGCTCCACCGGACCCGACCAGCGGGCCACGTGGCTGATCAGGTCGACGTTGGGCGGTGGCTCGTACGCGCCGGGGGCGCCGGTCACCCGGACCGCGCCGACGACCCGGGACAGCCGGAAGCAGCGGGTCGCCTCCCGGTCCTGGTCGTGGCCGACCACATACCACCGGCCGCGCCAGCAGACCACGCCCCACGGCTGCAGCCGCCGCCGGCTGGGCGCGTCGCGGTCGGGCACCCGGTAGTCGAACCCCACCTCGCGGCGGTCCCGGGCGGCGGCGGTCAGCGGCGCGAACGCCGGATCGACAGTGACCATCGGCTCCAGGCCGAGGGTCGCCTGCGGGTCCACGTCCACCCCGGCGGCACGGAGCTTGGCCAGCCCGGACGACGCGGCGGCGGCCAGACCGGCGTGCTGCCACAGCCGTGCGGCGATGCCGACCGCGGCGGCCTCGTCCGGCTCGAGCAGGATGTCGGGCAGCGCGTACTCGCGGTGGGCGATCCGGTAGCCGGGCTCGGCGTCGAAGGCGCTCGCCGTGCCGGTCTCCAGTGGCACGCCCAGCTCACGCAACTCGGCCTTGTCCCGTTCGAACTTGCGCTGGAACGCCTCGTGGTCGCGCGCGTCGTCCGGATCGTGCTCGTAACCGGGCACGGTCGCGGCGATCTGCGCGGCGGTCAGGAACCGTCGCGTGGACAGCAGGCAGATCACCAGGTTGACCAGGCGTTCGGTGCGGGTCCGCGACACGCGGTAGACGCTAGCAGCCGACACGCCCGCACCGTGCACCCACGCGGGCGTGCCGCACACTTGTTCGGATCGGGCCTCCTCCGGCGCGTCGCCGTCTCCGGTCATAGGGTGAGGCTCATGTCGCAAGCGGACGCCAGGCCCGAGAGCGAGAGCGTCGGCACCGTCGTCGTCGCCGGCGCCGCCAACCTCGCCATCGCGGTCGCCAAGCTGATCGCCGGGCTGATCTCCGGATCCGCCGCGATGCTCTCCGAGGCGGCCCACTCGATCGCCGACACCACCACCGAGGTGCTGCTCTTCCAGGCGCTGCGCCGCGGCGCCCGGCCGGCCGACCAGCGACACCCCTTCGGGTACGGCAAGGAGAGCTACGTCTGGGCGTTCTTCGCGGCCATGTTCACGTTCGTCGCCGGCGCCGGTTTCGCCGTCACCCACGGCGTCACCACGATCCTGGTGCACGAGCACAGCGGCGACTACCTCATCTCGTACATCGTGCTCGGGGTGTCGTTCGTCATCGAGTCGATCTCACTGGCCCGGGCCGTGCGGCAGGTCCGCCGCGAGTCGCGACGCTGGCAGACCACGCCTCGCCGGTTCCTGCGGCTGACCGCCGACACCACGGTCAAGGCGGTCTTCCTGGAGGACAGCGCGGCCCTGATCGGTCTGGTGCTGGCCGGGCTCGGCGTCGGCCTGTCTCACGCCACAGGCGACGAGGTGTGGGACGGCGTCGCGTCGATCCTGATCGGGCTCCTGCTGCTGACCGTCGCCGGGGTCCTCGCCGGCAACAACCTGTCGCTGCTGGTCGGCCGGGCCGTCCCGGAGCGGCTGCGCCGCGAGATCGAGCAGGAGCTGGCCGGGCTGCCCGAGGTGGAGCGCATCGACACCCTGTTGACAATGCAGCTCGGCCCGCAGGACATCCTGGTCGCCGCGAAGGTCGACTTCCGCGACGAGGCCACCGGCGCGCAGATCGAGGCCACCGCCGACGACGCCGAACGGCGGCTCACCGACCGGTACCCGGAGATCCGGTTCGTCTTCCTCGACCCCACCCGCTCGCTGCCGGGCGCCACCGGCACCGCCCGGGACACCCAGGCCGGGCCGAGCCCGGACGCCGGCGGCTCCGAGCCGACCTGAACCACACCCGGGCGCGGGCCGCCGGGCCCGCGCGGCTAGCGTGCCCGTCATGGTGCGATGGCGTACGGGGACGGTGGCGACGCTGCGACGGCAGTGGACCGGGGCGGTGGAGTTGGACGTCGACCTGCCCGACGGCACGCGGATGCGGGCGCTGGCCTACCCGGAACTGGTCGGCACGCCCGAGCCCGGCGACCGGGTGCTGCTCAACGCCGGCGCGCTGCTGATGGGGCTGGGCACCGGCGGGTACGCCCTGGTGGTCGCCCTGCCGGACCGGCTGCCGCCGGACCCGCCGGACGTCGCCGACACCCGCGACGCCGGGCACCTGGTCAAGGCCCGCTACACACCGCTGCAGCCGATCCTCCTCGGCGTCGACGAGGAGGCGTCCCCGCACCGCGACGTGCTGGCCGACGCGGACGACCTGGGCGGCCTGCCGGTGGTCACCGCCGACCTGCACTCGGCGCTCCCGGCGATCCTGGCCGGCATCCGGGCCGACGCCCCGCGGGCGCGGGTGGCGTACCTGCTCACCGACGGTGGGGCGCTGCCCGCCTGGTTCTCCCGCACCCTCGCCGGGCTGCGGAGCGAGCTGGCCGGCACGATCACCGTCGGGCAGGCGTTCGGTGGCGACCTGGAGGCCACCACCCTGCACGGCGGTCTGCTCGCCGCCCGGTACGTGCTCCACGCGGACGTGGCGATCGTCGCCCAGGGGCCCGGCAACCTGGGCACCGGCACCCGTTGGGGCTTCTCCGGCGTCGCCGTCGGCGAGGCGGTCAACGCGGTAGCCACGCTGGGTGGTCGACCGGTCGGCTCGTTGCGCATCTCCGACGCCGACGCCCGCCCCCGACACCGGGGCGTGTCACACCACAGCCTCACCGCGTACGGCAGGGTGGCGCTCGCCCCGGCGGAGCTGGTGGTGCCCGACGACCTCGACCCGGCCCTAGCGGCCGAGGTGGACGCGGCGCTGGCCCCCCTGGCGGCCCGACACCGGATCGTCCGGGTGCCCACCGCCGGTCTCGACGCCGCGCTGCGGGCCAGCGCCGTACCGCTGTCCACCATGGGCCGTGGCCTCGACGCCGACCACGCGTACTTCCTGGCGGCAGCCGCCGCCGGCCGCCACGCGGCAACCCTGCTCCCCTGACGCCCGCCCCACTCCCGGAACCCGGCCCGCCCCACTCCCGGAACCCGGCCCGGCCCGGCCCCGGCCCCGGCCCCGGCCCGTTGATCATGAGGTTATTGCGCGCCGCCTCGGCGTGTCGCCGCAATAACCTCATGATCAACGCGAGGAAGGCGCGCGCGGGTCGGGCGGGGCGGGGGGTGGGGGCGCGGGTGGGTGGGGGG
>NZ_JAGPXW010000017.1:0-147023 GCF_018070365.1 Micromonospora sp. D93
CGCTGCCGAACTAAACGCCCGCCCCAGGAAGGCACTCGGCTGGGAGAGCCCAACCGAGTGCCTGTCTAAACTCCTGGCGTCAGCCCAGAACTAGCCCACCGTGTTGCGACGATCCCTGGAACTCAAGCCGAGGGGACGGGCGCTTCGCTGTGCGGGGCTGCGTCAGCCGACAACCGACCGCAGCGGCACCTTGGCGGCGTTCAGCGCGCGTACCAGATCTCTTGCGAACGGGTGTTCGTCGACCTGGAGTCCCTGGGGGTTCGGGATCACGACATACGCCGAGCCGTTCTTCTCGGACGTCTGCGCGTCGGTGGTGAAGCGTTCGACGATCGCCCGGGTGCGGGGTAGGTCGCCGGCCGCCACCTGGATGGTGATCGGCCGCCAGCCGCCGCCCAGGTCCGGCGTCACCGGCGCGGCGGCGGCGCTGGCGCGCGCCGCGTCGGTGCCCGGGGTGCGTCGGGCGCTCGGCGGGTTCGGAGGGTAGAGCAGCGCGTTGGCGACCAGGTGCAGACCATTCTCGTTGTACGCGCGGAAGAGCGGATTGAACGCGAACAGCACCGCCCGACCGGCGCCGGTCGGCTCGTCGACGACGGCCGCGGTGCCCTTCAGTGTCTCCGCCCCGACGGTGTAACCGTTGGCCCAGAACGTGTCATCCGTCGGGTAGGTGAGCACGTTCGTCCCGGTGGTGCTCGGGGTGAGGATCGGGTCGCTGTTGTTGAACTCGAAGTCCTCCGCCGGTCGACCCAGCGCCACCGGGCTGTCCTGGTCGACGTCGACGCGCAGGTGCGAGCCGATCACCAGGTAGTCCGCCGGCTTGGTCTTCTCCGTGGTGGAGGTGAGCCCGGCGGCGCGGGCCACCCGGGTGCCCTCGTTGCGTAGCCCGAGGTAGGTGTGGCCCCGGCCGATCCAGTCGCGCAGGTTGGCCTGCCCGGCGGCGGTCAGACCGCCGGTGGCGCTGCTGCCGTCGGGCACCAGCAGCACGGTACGCCCGGTGAACGCCTCGGTGTTGTCGTTGATGTCGGCAGTGGTGACCGGTTTCAGGTCGAGCCCCCACCGCTTGCCGAGCACGTAGCGGGCCTCCCCGTGCGAGCCGGAGGTGGTGGAGATGCCGGCGCCCTGGAACAACCCCACGTCCGGCAGGTCGAGTCGGGTGCCGGCGGGCCGACCGCCCGGGGTGAGGGTGACCCCGAGGGATTCGGCCAGCCCGTCCACGCTCCGGCTCACCTTTGCGGCCGGGATGGCGACACGGCTGGTCGTGAGGTCACGGACCAGGGGGACGCCACGGCCGAGCAGAGTGAAGGTGAACTCCGCGGCGGCGGCCGAGTCGAGCGGGTACGTGTACGAGCCCCAGGGCCACGCCGCGCCGGTGCGACCGCCGGAGACCTTGCGGACCAGTTCGGCCCTCGGCCGGACGGAGTCTCCGGTGTAGATGGTGTTGATGCCCATCAACAGCGGGTTGCTCCAGGACGACACGTCGTAGAAGTACGGGAACGGGACGTACGGGTCCTCGCCCATGATCGCCTGGATCCAGTGCTTCTGCGGCTGGTCCATCGGGATCCAGTACGCGCCCTTGGGCACCGTCACGTTGGTGGCGCTGCGCCCGCCGAAGACCCGCGCGGTGGGCACCCGGGTCGCCTTCTGCACCTCGTACACCTCCACGTCCATCCGGCGCAGCCGCTCGACGAGCTGGCGGACGTCGGCGAGTTGCCGGTCGGGCAACAGGAAGTACGAGCGGATGCTGAGGTTCGGCACCGGGAACTGGACCTCGTTGGTGGGCTGCACCACCTCGTTCGGCTCCAGGGTGCCCGCCCTGCCCTGGGCGAGCGCGTCGGTCCAGATGTCGAAGTAGCCGTCCAGCACCTCGCGCTTGTTCGCGGCTGCCCAGCCGAGCGTCGACCACTGGGTGTGGAACTGCTGCTGGACCCGGTCGGCCACCGCCGACGCGCTGCCCTTCTCGTACGTCATGCCGGCCGCGCCGAAGCCGGTGGTCGGCACCGTGTCGCCGTAGCCCATGAAGAACATGTCGTACGTGTCGTAGTTGAAGTAGCACTCGGTGGTGACGGTCTCGTCGCAGGCCCCGTTGAATCCGAAGCCGGCCTTGTTGGCCTCGCCGATGCGGTTGATCCAGTCCACCGCCTCACCGGCGATCTCGTGGTGGATCGGGTCGGCGTTGGGCGGGAAGAAGTACTGCCGGCCGCCCATCTCGTGCGCGTCGACGAAGACCTGCGGCGGGTAGCGGCGCAGCAGTTCGAGTTTGCCGTCGGTCTCCTGCTGGGTGCGGGCGAACCAGTCCCGGTTCAGGTCGAAGCCGAACTCGTTCTGCCGGCGGGTCGCGTCGCGGCCGTCCGGGTTCTGGGTGGGGACGATGATGGTGACCAGGTTGTCGTTGCGCTGGGCGACCGCGCAGGACAGGCCAGCCGCCAACTCGTACAACGTCTTGAGCGCCGCGTCGGCGCCGCTCTTCTCGCCGCCGTGCACGTTAGCGGTGACCCAGACGATGGCCGGGCTGTCCTTCGCCGTCCGGGCGGCCGTCCGCGCGCTGGTGCGGCGCGGGTCGCGCAGGTCGCGGACGTCATCGGCGATCTCGCGTAGCGCGGCGGGCCGCACATGGCGTTCGTTGGACACCACCGCGTACGGCAACGGCTGGCCGAGCACGCTTGTGGTCATCACGCCGGTGACGACCCGGTTGGAGGCACGATCGACGGCTCCGAGGTAGGTCCGGACCTCGTCGTTGGTGACGACCCGTTCCTGCCCCGCGCCGAGCGGGAAGCCGAGCACGTTCTCCGGAGTGGGCACCGTGCTCAACCGGGCGGTCGGGTCGTCGCTGCACCGGGAGGGCTGGGCGGCGCTCGCGGCCGGTGTGCCGCCGAGCAGGGGAGTCATGCCGAGCAGGAGCGTGATCGTGGCGGCACTCGCCAGCCGCCTGGCGGGGGCCATCCGGAACGGACGCATCGATGGGGCCATGAGTCGTGTTTCCCCTCTCGGGAACAACCTCGCAGTGGCCGGAGCCTATGAATCGCCGATACGGCGGTCAAGGGTTGATCGATATTGTTGACTACGCGGCGTGCCGGTCCCGACGCGGAGTGGCAGGATGGTGGCGTGGGTTTGTCGTCGTCTGGGAGGAGGAGACGTGCCGGAGATGATCACGCTCTCGGTCGATCCGGATCTTCCGTCCGCCGATGCTCGGCGGTCGCTGGCGTCCTGGCTGCGCGCCGAGGAGCGGCTGCGGGAGGGGGTGACCACGACGCCCCCCGAGGGAATGGCGGCGGACCGCACGGACGTGCTGCGGGTGGCGGCCAGCGATGCGGGCACCGCCATGGTGCTGGTGCAGTCGATCGCCGGCTGGCTGACCCACCGCCGCGATGATGTGACGGTGAAGCTCACCCGGCCCGACGGATGGTCGGCCGAGGTGGACGTGCACCGGGCTCGCGACATGGATCAGGTGACCGCGCTCATCGAGGCTGCGGTGCGTGCTCTGGCCGGTCACCAACCGTCTGTCGAGACGAACGACCGCTGACCGATATCGATCGCCGCACGGACACCCGGCCGGGCGCTCCGAAGTAGATCGATGTCGGGTTCTCGACCCAGCGCTACCGCCCGAATCCCCTTGCCCGGACAGTGCACTGCGCCGGAGGAGGTGGGAAGTTGGGGCAGCCGACGGGCGACGCCGTCATGATCCGGGAGTGGTTCAGTGTGCCGCGGGTGTCCGCCGAGAACCGGGCCGCGGTCTACGGCGTACGCACCCAGGATCCGCGGGTGGAGTTCGTCGCGCTGACCGTACGGTACTGGGTGGACGCACACGCCACCCGCTCGATGACCCGCGACCGGGTGTTGCAGGCGATGACCGGCCGGATCTCCGCCGACAACGTCTGGGACCTGGTCGCGATGCTGGCGAGGCTCGGGCTGGCCGAGGCGTTCTTCGACCTGGCGGCCTCCGACGTCGACGCCGACGGCGCGTTCCGACGATTCCTGCTCGGCCTCGACCCCGCGCTGCTCGACGCGATGCGCCACTACGCGGCCTGGAACGGCATCAATCCCAAGCTGTTCCTCGACGGCTTCCTGGTGGGCGTCGGGGAGTCGTTCGCGACTGTGGTGGTCGACCTCGGCAAACTCGTGCAGCTGGTCGGTCGCCTCCAGCAGGAGCAGCTGACCACCCTGATCGTGCTCGCCGTGGACCCCCGGGCCGGTCTGCAACGTCTTGCCGAGCAGGCCACCGTCGTCCGCGAGGCGCTGGCCGGCGTCGTGGCCGCGCTGGACCCGAGCACCGTGCCCGAGCGGCTGCTGACGCTCTGGCGCGGCTGGGCGGCGGAATTCGGGCGGCACCTGGAGGAACTCGACCCGTTCGCCGCCGGCCGACTGCTCGGCAGGATTGCCGGCGACCTGTTCCAGGTGCTGACCGGCCTGGTCCACCTGGTCCGGCTGCTCGGCGGCGTGGCGGTGCGCGCCGCCGTCCGGTACGTGCCGCTGCTGATCGTGGGCGCCCGGGAGGCCGCCGCCGAGGTCCGTCTCCTGACCACCCAGATCGCCGCGCTGCTCGTCGCGATCGGCCGGGCGGCACTGCTGGCCACGCCACAGGTAGGCCTGGCCGTGCTGCGTACCCTGTTTCCCCCGAAGGTGCTCGACGCGCTGTTCCGGCAGGGCCGGACGCTGCTGGTCGACGCCGAGCTGACCCTGACCGTGTTCAACCAGGCCGCGCACGCCGAGGCGTTCGCCGGGGCGGGTGCGGGAGCCCGGCTCAGCGCGCTGATCAGCGTCGACGGCAAGCCGGTCCTGATGGCGTGCATGTCGGAGACGGTGTCGTCGGCCGGTCGCTCGGCCAGCCGAGCGGAGCTGAACCAGGCGCTCGACGAGATCATCAAGCGGGTCGAGGATCTGCGCGAACTCAAGCCGCCCAAGACCCCCCGCGACATCCGGGCCGCCGCGGTGCGGGCCGCCATCGCCCGCCAGCTCGAACAGCGCCTGACCACCGTGTCCAACCGGGCGTTGCAGACCGCCGCGTACGAGGAGTTCCGCGCGCTGCGCAAGGCCGGGCAGGCGCAGCCCTGGCGGCTCGGCCAACAGGTACACCGGCGGATGGCGGCCGAGACCGCTCAGTTGGTCGCTCGCTCACCGGGGTTGCAGCCGTTCGCGGAGAAGTCGCTCGCCACTGTCGTCGAGGCGGTCCGCGCGGCCAACCCGGAGCTGGCTGCGGCCCTGCGCGGCTCCGACGCGGTGCTACGGCAGACGGTCGCCCAGCTCCTGCTCAGCCACCCGGACCGGGACCTGCTGCTGCGCCTCGTCGGGTTCAGCCGGAGCCCGTCCGCGGCCGGCGCGGAGAAGGCGTTGGCCGGCCACCTGGCCGAGCGGTTCGGGTGGAAGGCGTCCACGACCGTCGGTGAGCTCCGCAGCGACCTGCTGTTGGTCGACTCGGAGGCGGCCCGGGTCACCAACGTGGACTGGACCGCGTCGACGAAGCTGGAGCGCTTCGAGAAGACGTGGGGCACTGTCGCCGACGACCTCGGTGAGGCGTTCGACGGTCGCTGGGAGGCGATCGCGGACGCCTACCAGCGGGCGAAGAAGGGCGGAGTGCCGGCAGAGGTCGTCGCCGGTCTGGAGGAGCTGACGGCGCACGCCGTGCGGGAGACCGTCGTCCGGCAGGCCGCCCTCAGCCAGTTGTTCCCCGGGTTCTTCGTCACCTCGCACGAGATGACGTACCAGGGCCTGCAAACCCTGTTCAAGCTGCCACTTTAGAGGAGCACCGATGGGTGAAGTCGTCGTCGCCGACGCGGACCTGGCGACGCTGAGGTTCAGCACCGCGCACTCCGACCGCTACGTCTACTCCAACTACTTCGTGCCGGTCCAGCTCACCTTCGACGACGGGGAGACGCCCCTGCTGCCGTTCTACGTCAAGCAGGCGCTCATCGAGGCGATGCGGTACGGCGGGCTCTCCCATGACCGGCTGCCGCACCTGCTCAAGGAACTCGGCCTGTCGGGGCTGTGGAAGGCCAACGACATGGACACCGCCGAGGCGGCGCTGCCGGGGCAGGACTCGGGCATGATCAACCGCGAGCCGCCGGCCCGGCGCCAAAGCCTCCTCGGTGACCAGGAGGCGGAGTTCGTCGCCGGCCTGCTCCAGTCCGATGTGGGCATCGCGTTCCTCGACCGGACCCGGATCCGGCCGGTGGGCTTCGCGCTCGGCGAGCACGTCTACGCGTTGGCGCTCGCGCCCGGCGAGGAGGCGGTGCTGGAGCAGCGCACCTACACCAAGCGTGAGCTGACCCTGGAGGAGCAGGACGAGACGGAGAAGCAGACCGACGTCGAGCTGACCAGCGCGCTCACCACGGAACTGCAGGAGGGCTTCGAGCGGCAGAAGTCGCTCACCGACACCTGGGGGCTCAACGCCAGCCACACTGGCCAGTACACCAGCCCAACCGGCATCTGGGGCACCTTCAACGCCAGCCACACGATCGGCTACACGCGCAGCGTGACGGCGGCCAGCCAGGAGACCAGCCGTCGTGCGGTCAAGGACAGTCAGACCGCCACCTCCAAGGTCGCCGCCCGCTACCGCACCCAGCACAAGACCGACTTCAAGTTGGTCAGCGAGACCGGCATGGAGTCGACCTCGAAGCGGACCGTACGCAACCCCAACCGGGCAACTCCGATCACCCTGCACTACTTCAAGGTGCTGCAACGGCTGGAGCTGGCCCACGAACGATACGGCGCCCGGGTGTGCTGGGCGCCGACGGTGAAGGACCCGGCGCTGGCGTTCGCCAAGAAGATCACCGACGGGCGCCAGCGGATCAGAGACAACGCTCTCGCCGCACTGCCCACCATGCCGGTCAAGCCGGTGCCCCCGGCGCCCGGCGTGCCGGCCGCCGTGGAGACCCGCACCATCTTCTCCCCGGTGGTCACACTCGACAAGTGGGGATTCACGGGCGACATGAGCGCCGACTACGACATCGACGTCGCCTTCGACAGCGGGTGGGAGTGGGACGGCGACATCGAGACCATTCGGCAGAACCTGACCCTGATCACCCGCCGGCCGCCGTCGGGCATCGCGGCTCGGGTGGTCGGGGTTCCGGTGGTCACCGACGCCAACGGTCAGCCGGCACTGCGGGTG
Source organism: Micromonospora sp. D93 (assembly GCF_018070365.1). NCBI lineage: Bacteria > Bacillati > Actinomycetota > Actinomycetes > Micromonosporales > Micromonosporaceae > Micromonospora > Micromonospora sp. D93. The sequence continues at coordinate 7,100 of NZ_JAGPXW010000017.1, forward strand.
CGCATCCACGTCGGCGCGGCCAGTTGGCTCGCCGGTCCCGGGGCCGACGTGCAACTCGCCGCCACGTTCCGGCGTACCCCGACGCTGGTCGCCGAGAACGCCGACGACGCCGCCTACAACGCGCTGATCGCGGGCTATCTGACGGATCTGCAGGACTGGCAGGACAAGCGCGACGCGGCGCTGGCGGCGGCGGAGGAGGCCGCTGACGAGTTCGAGGCGCGGCTGCGCGGCGGCTTCTCGCCGGTCAACGAGATGGTCTCGCAGATCGTCGAGGCGCACTTTCCGGCCAGTGTGCGGGACGAGGCGTGGGAGATCGAGTTCTGGCACCGCGTCTTCGACTGGGAGCGCGCCTCGTTCGTGTCGTACCCCGGCTGGTGGTCAGCCGGGGACGCCCGCGCTCCCGAGCGCGACCCGAGTGACTTCCTCAACGCCAGCTGGGCGAAGCTCTACCTCCCGGTGCGGGCCGGTATGGAGCTGGCCGCGCTGCGGTGGATCTTCGGCAAGGCCGTCGCGACCCGGCTCGCGCCGGCCGTGGAGCAGCAACTGGCCGCGTTCGTCGACGAACTGGGCGCGTTCCGCACCAGCCACCTCGGCACCGGCGACGAGATGCCGGACCTGACCAGCGAGTGCCAGGAGGTGCCGGAGCGGGTCTACTGCCTGGCCAAGTGGGCCGAGCTGATGCCGACCGACGGCACTCACCTGGAGGTCGTGCAGGGTGCGACAACCGCCGCCGACGCGGTGACCAGCAAGGAGATCAGGGACGCGGAGGCGCTGCGGGCGGCGCTGCTCGACGGCGAGCTGCAGACCAACCGGCTCAAGACCAAGGCGTACGACCAGATGACCGGGGCGGCCGACGTCGACATCCACCTCGGCACGTCGGGTAACAGCGGCCCGACGGCGTGACCCGGCGGCGGTCCCCCTCAGCGGGCACACGCCTTCCGAAGGGTCGCGGCCCGGTCCCGCCGGCCCGCCGCCGGCCGACTCAGCGGCTGGCGGCGGGCCGGGTCTATCGGGTACGGCTACCAGGTCGTCAGGCCGAGACCGATCGTCTTGGTCAACGTGGCGTTGTCGTCGTCGCCGTCGAGCGACCAGATCATCGCGCCGGCCAGGCCGGCCCGTCGGATGTAGAGCGTCTTCTGCAACACGACCGCCGGATCGTCGTACGTCCAGAGCGTCGTACCGTCGAACAACCAGGCGTGCCCGGCGCGCAGGTCGCGGTGCACCGTGTAGCCGTTGCCGGCCAGGGTCTTGAGCACCTTGTAGTCCTCGTACCCGGCCTCGAAGGTGGCCGGCGCGGGCCCGGTGGCCGGCTGGAACAGGCCGTTGCCGCCGCCGGTGATGCCGGTCCAGCCGCGACCGTAGTAGGGGATGCCGAGGACGAGCTTGTCCCTCGGCGCCCCACGGGCGATCCACCCGTCGATGGCGACCTCGACGGAGAAGTCCGGGTTGTCCGGGGCGCCCGTCGGGACCCGAAGTGCCGACTGCTGGTTGGCCCGCGCGTCCCAGCCGCCGTGGAAGTCGTACCCCTGCACGGTGGCGAAGTCCAGGTACCTGAAGATCTTGCGACCCTCGTAGCCGGCGTCCATGGTGGCCGGGCTGGCCGGCAGGAACGCGGTCAGCGGGTGGTGCGCGCGGGTCGTGCGCCCGTACCCGTCGAGCTGCCGGCGGAACTCGGCGAGCAGCTTGGTGAAGTTCTGCCGGTCCTCCGGGCGGATGACGTTGCCGGGCTCACCCTCCCAGTTGGGCCACTCCCAGTCGAGGTCGATGCCGTCGAAGACGCCGGCTGCGGCGCCCGGGCCGCCGGCGGCGCCGTCACCGCCGGGCAGGTTCCCCTTGAGGTAGAGGTCGATGCAGGACGTGACGAACGCCTTGCGGGAGGCGTCGGTGCGGGCCGCGTTCGAGAAGTACGTCGACCAGCTCCAACCGCCCAGCGAGATCAGCACCTTCAGTTCAGGGTGCTTGGCCTTGAGCTTGGCGAGCTGGCCGAAGTTGCCGTTGAGCGCCTGACCCGGGGCGTCCGCGACACCGTCGACGCTCTCCTCGGCCGGGACGGGGCGCTGGTAGTCGGCCCAGGCGTCGCCCTCACCCGGCCCGCCGTCTACGTAGCACCGGCCGTCCTCGCTGACGTTGCCGAAGGCGTAGTTGAGGTGGGTGAGGCGGCTCGCCGCCCCGGAGGTTTCGAGTTTCTTGACCGGGAAGGCCCGGCCGTAGATGCCCCACTGGGTGAAGTAGCCGACCCGGTGGTAACCAGTGCGGTGCTGGTGGTTGTCACCGGCGCTGGCGGCGGTGGGTGGAGCGGCGGTGACCAGCACTGTCGCCAGGGCGGCGACGGCGGTGAGACGGCGGTGGCGGAATGGTCGCATCGGCACACTCCCACGAGACAGCAAGCAGAATTAGTAAAGAGACTTATCTGATTGATGAAGTTAAGCCGATCACCGTCCGGGGTCAAGAGCCGCCCAGCCAGATGGGGGATTGTGACGGCGTTACCGGGTGGTAACGATGTTGTGCCATGGACTCCGCCGTGACTCTGATCGGACTACCCGTCGCCCTCGGCATCATCATGCTCGGTCTCGGTCTCGGACTGACCATGGCGGACTTTCGCCGGGTGGCCCACCATCCACGAGCCGCCGTCATCGCACTGGTGTGCCAGGTGCTGGTGCTGCCGGCGCTCTGCTTCTGCCTCGTCCTCGCGTTCGACCTGGCGCCCGAGCTGGCCGTCGGCATGATGCTGCTGGCCGCATCACCCGGCGGCACCACTGCCAACCTCTACAGCCACCTGTTCGGCGGGCACGTGGCCCTGAACATCACCCTGACCGCCATCAACTCGGTGCTCGCCGTGTTCACCCTGCCGATCCTGGTCAACCTGTCGGCGGCGTACTTCCTGCCCGACGGGAGGAGCATCGGACTGCAGTTCGACAAGGTGCTCCAGGTCTTCGCCATCGTGCTCGTCCCCGTCGCGATCGGCATGCTCATCCGGGCGCGGATGCCGCACCTGGCCGAGCGGCTGAACCGCCCGGTCCGGATCCTCTCCGTCGTCGTGCTCGTCGCGGTGATCGCCGGCGCGGTGCTCGGCGAGCGGGAGAACATCGCCGACTACTTCGTCTCGGTCGGCCTGGCCGTGCTCGCCTTCAACCTGCTCAGCCTCGCCATCGGGTACGGGGTGCCGCGCCTCGCCGGTGTCGAACGGAACGCCGCGACGGCCGCCGGGTTCGAGATCGGCATCCACAACAGCACCCTGGCCATCACTATCGCGCTCAGCCCGGCGCTGCTCAACAGCACCCAGATGGCGATCCCGGGCGCCGTCTACGGCATCGTCATGTTCTTCACCGCGGCGGCCTTCGGCTACCTGGTGACCCGCGTCGGCGCCCGGTCCGCCACCGCCCTGACGCCCTGACGGCTGACGCCCTGGCGCCCCTGACGACTGTCGTCGAGGGCGCCAGGGCGGGCGCTCAGCCGACCTGGTTGTTGTCCTTCTGCGCGCCCCAACCGTGCCAGCGGTCGATCTCGATCAGGGCGCTGACCCGGGCACGCTCCCGCCGTGGGTACGCGTTGCCCGTGTAGTGCTTCGACAACCTGTCGATGTCCGCCAGGCCCTCGTCGGGGCGCAGCTCGGCGACGTGCCCGATGATGCTGACGTGGGTGTACCAGCCGGCCTCGTCGAGCACTGTGAGGGACACCCTGGGGTCGTTGCGGACGTGCTCCAGGCGGCGGCGGCTCTCGTCCATGTTCACCAGGATCCGGCCGTCCTCCCACAGGTACCAGGTGGCGGCGGACACCGGCTGGCCACCATTGCGAAGGGTGGTCATGACGGCGGGGTTGGGCTTCTGGAGCATGGCGACCGCGGCCTCGGGAAGCGGTGGCTTGGACATGAAGTCTCCTCGTCGCGACAACGTTTACCCCTGCACGTTACGCACCGGGTGTCTGCGTCGCCCGCTGTTCCGGATCGTGGCGGAAGTAGTAGCTCCGGCGGTCAGAGAATAACTACGCCTGGTGCGCGCCTCCGCCGGACGATGCGCGGAACTTGATAAGTTCAATTGACCAGCGGAATCCTGTGACAAGTTTCGTTCGTCGATATTCGAACGACCAACTGTGGGGAAAAGGTGGGTGTGTGGTGGGAAGAGGCCGTCCCAGCCGCGCCACCGTCTACCTGCGTCTCGATCAGGCGTTGAGTGAGCTAAACCAGCGCCTCGGTGGCCTTCCTAGCCCGAAGGAAGCCCAGACGATCTGGGAAGACATCTGGCACCAAGAGGCCCACCACTCCACCGCGCTGGAGGGCAACACGCTGGTGCTTCGTGAGGTGCAGGCGCTACTGGAACGGGGTCGGGCCGTCGGGTCAAAGCCGCTCAGGGAATACAACGAGGTCCGTGGCTACGCCGACGCCGCCCGGTGGGTCTACAGCCAGGCCCTTGAACCCGACGGATGGCACGATGGGCGCCTTGTCAGCGTCACCGAGGTCCGCCAGGTGCATCGCACCGCAATGACTCCCGTTTGGGACGTTGAACCTCCCCCCGAAGCCACCGGCACCGAAGGACCCGGCAACTTCCGGCGGCACGACATCCGCCCATTTTCCGCAGGTATGGCTCCGCCGGCATGGACTCTGGTGCCGGCCCAGGTGAACCAGTGGGTCGAGGAGGCCTGCGAGACCGGGGAGCGTCTTGCGGCCGGTGGCTCGCTGGATCGGCCGTTGCCCGAGGAACTCGCCCGGCTGCATGACGACTTCGAGCGGGTGCACCCCTTCATCGACGGGAACGGGCGTGCGGGCCGCCTACTGCTCAACCTGATTCTCGTACGCCTCGGCTACCCGCCCGTGATCATCTTCAAGCGTCAGCGTGACGCCTATCTTGCTGCCATGCAAAGGGCGGACCTCGGGGACTACGGAGCGCTGGGGGAGCTAATCGCACGTGCAATGTACGACAACCTGAATCGCTTCATCGTGCCGAACGTCGCCGGGCCTGCCCGCCTCGTACCGCTCGCGGCCCTGGTGACAACCGATTTCAGCCTTCCCGCCTTGCGACAGGCCGCCCAGCGTGGACGTCTGGACGCGGTGCAGGGGGCGGACGGCATCTGGCGAAGTTCCCGCAAGGCGGTCGAGGCGTACCGGACGACGAGGAACCAGAAGCGACATCGTTCCGAATGAAGCTTATCCAGTCGCTGCGCGAGCGGCTAGCGTCGGTTACTACTGGCAGTTGAGTGTGTGTGCCTGACGCGGAGTAGGCCCCACCCGTGCGCGAGGCACCTTGCTGCGCCGGAGAGGATGTGGTCATGAGCAATTCCGCACTGCCCAGGCGTGTTGTCGTCACCGGCGCCACCGGCAAGCTCGGCCGTGCCGTGGTCGCCCACCTGCGCGCCGTGGGCGTCGACGTGCTGGCGGTGGACCGCGCCGGCGGTCGTGACCCGCGCGACGTGAACGGCGAGTTCCTGCTTGTCGACCTGACCGACTACGGGCAGGTGGTGGAGGCGCTCACCGGGGGCGCCGACGAGCACGCGGGCGGCGTCGACGCGGTCGTGCACCTGGCGGCGGTCCCGGCCCCCGGGCTGAAGTCGAACGCGACCACCTTCGCGAACAACTCCGCCGCGACGTACAACGTGTTCGCCGCCGCCCGGGCCGCCGGAATCAAGCGGGTCGTGTGGGCGTCGAGCGAGACGGTGCTCGGGCTGCCGTTCGACACCCCGCCGCCGTACGCGCCGGTCGACGAGGAGTACGCGCCACGGCCCGAGTCGACGTACTCGCTGAACAAGGCCCTGGAGGAGGAGATGGCCCGGCACTTCTGCCGGTGGGACCCGGAGCTGGTCATGGTGGGTCTGCGCTTCTCCAACGTCATGGACGTCGAGGACTACGCGCCGTTCCCCTCGTTCGACGCCGACCCGCGGCTGCGCCGGTGGAACCTGTGGGGCTACATCGACGCCCGCGACGGGGCCCAGGCGGTCGAGCGCGCGCTCGCGCACGACCAGCCCGGTGCCGACGTCTTCGTCATCGCCAACGCCGACACCGTCATGAGCCGCTCCAGCGCCAGCCTGATGGCCGAGGTCTACCCGGGCGTCGAGATCCGTAAGGAGCTGGGTGAGCACGAGACGTTGCTCAGCATCGACAAGGCCCGCCGGGTGCTGGGGTACGAACCGCAGCACTCCTGGCGGGACCACGTCGACGTGCTGTAGGTCAGCGCGCCGCCTGGTAGGCGCGGCCCACGGCGGTCGCGGTGCTGCCGGTACGAAACAGACCGGTCTGGTCCTTGTCGGTGGCGGGCAGGCCGAACCACGCGTACCGCTGTAGCCAGGACAGGCCACCCAGCATCCGGGTCGCCGCGGTGAGGAACGCGGCCTGCTGTGCCTGGGTGGGGAAGCGGACGCCGTTGGAGAAGTCGATCAGGGCGAACTCGGTGAGCCAGATCGGCAGCTTGTACCGGTCGTGCACGCCCTGGAGGTACGACTTGAGCTGGTTGACCGCGTTGGCGGTGGTGAAGTCACCGCCGTACCAGTGCAGGGCGATGAAGTCGACGCGGTAGCCGCGCTGCTTCGCCCCGGCCATGAACCGGTCGAGCCATTCGCCCGGCCGGTCGCCGCCCCAGGCCACCGCCGGGCTGCCCAGCGGAAGCCCGGTGGCCTGCAACTGCGGCCACAGCTCCAACGCCTGCTCGACTGTCATCTCCGCCTGACCCTTCAGGTCCGGCTCGTTGAACCCGAGCAGGTGACGGCCGTTCTTCTTGGCCTGTTGCAGGTTGGTGGCGGTGACGCTCTTCGCCCCCCAGATCATCGGGACGAACTCGGCACCCGTCGGGCTGGTGACGCCCGAGTGGGCCACGTCCCAGGTGTAGTACCAACTGGCCCCGGAGTTGGCCAGCGCCTGGCTGACACCGTCGAAGGTCCACACCCCGACGCCCTTGCGCTTCGAGGTCACCGCCGGGGCCGCCGGAGCGACCGGACGCCCGGTTGTCGGCTTCGCCGTCGGCGTCGGCGTCGGGGTCGCCCCCGCCGGGCTCGTCGTGGCGGCGGGCGTGGTCGGGCTGGGTGCGCCGGGTTGCGGGCTCGCGGGCGGCGGCGTGTCGAGCGCCTGCGTCGCCGCCGGGGCCGGCGTCGGCCCGGTCGGTTGCACCACCACGATCACACCCGTCACCAGTACGGCGACCACTGCCGCCACGACGAGCGGCCACAGCAGCCGCCGTGCACCGATGGGAAGGCGGCCGAGCAACCCGCGTCGGGGGTCCGCGTGGGCGCCTCGGTTTCCCCTCGCGGCGTCCGCTTCCGCCTGGCCGGTTGCACGCATCGATCTCGCTCCTTCATGTGGTCGCACTGCTGACGAGGGGGAGGTGGTGGTTGATCGCCCAACTCCTCCCCTCAGGAGACTTGCCGACCGGACGGGGATAACGGTTTCGTCGGCGCGAGCAGCGAGCGGACGGTCCGCTCGGTGCTTCGATGGCGTTCCGGCCACCGTCAGTGATAGAGCGCGTCCACTATGCTCGACGCTGCCCGGATCGAGGATCGCCGAGGTCGGGAAGGATCTCATGAGCGCTGACCCGGATGAGGCCCTGCTACGTGATCTCGTGTGGCCGTTGGTGCGGGAGTTCTCGCCAGCCGAGCGAGACGAACTTTTCCCGTTGCTGAGCGCTGCCTATTTTGCCGACCCGAAAGCCTTCGGCCGTGACGGCGGCGGCGGCGGACCGCTCCGGTTCGGGCTGCCTGAGCTGGCGGTGATCATGACACCAGCTCTCCTGGCCGCGATGAGCGAGGTCGTCCGGTACGTGGTCACCGAAGCGGCGCTGAAGGGTGTGAAGGCGACGGCCGACGGCGTCCGACGCCTGTTCGGACTCCCTCGTCGTCCGGATCCCGCCCTCGACGAGACTGCGCCGCTGACGCTGACCGCCGAGCAGTGGATCCAGATTCGCCGGATCGTTGAGCGCGTGGCCCGTCAGGGTGGCGTCCCCGCCAACCAGGCGATGCTCATCGCTGACGCGGTCGTAGGCCAAGGTCAGGTCGATGGTGGGGAGGCGTGACGCACCGGCGGCGTCCACCCTCCGGTTCGCGCTTCTGGCTGCGGTCGTCCTGGCTACCAGCGGGTTCGTCTTCCTGAGTGTCTACACGTTTCTCCCGGACCGGCTGCACCGTCTGACGACCGCCATCGAGGTGTGTGAGGCGGAGCGATCGGCAGCACCCGGTTGGTTCGACACTCCGATAGTCACCGAGGAGGATGCCCAGAGGTCGGACGCCGCCCACCGCCGGCTGAGCGAGTGCCTCGCCCCAGTGCTCGTCGACCAGGTGGCCTTCGTCGCCGGCGGCGTCGCCCTGCTGACTGCCGTGGCGCTGGCGTCGTACCTGTCGCACCCCTGGTGGATCGTGCGTCGACGCAGGTTGAGGCGGTTGTCGGAGAGCACCGCACCACAGCTCTTCGGTCACCTGGAGCAGCTCAGCCACGAGATGGGCCTCGACACCTCGCCGGACTGGCGTCTCGCACCCCTCGCCCGCACCACCGGCGGTCAGGCATTCGGCCTGCCCTGGCACCGATACGTGCAACTCGACGCCGGGCTGCTGCTGCTCCACACCACTGACCGGCCCGCCTTTCGGGCGGTGGTGCGGCACGAACTGGCACACCTTCGTCATGAGGACGTGGATCGGACCTACCTGACCATTGCCATCTGGCGATCGTTCGTCGCCGTCGCGCTCCTGCCCTACCTTGTCCTGACCGTGCACCCTGAGCTGTTCCGTACGCCGCTCGGCTGGCACTGGCGCGACGTCCAACTCGTGGACGATCCGGGCTCGACTGCCTACCGCCTCGGCTCGCTGCTGGTGCTGACCGCCCTGGTCTACCTGACCCGCAACGCGATCCTGCGCGTGCGGGAGACCCACGCCGACGTCGCCGCCGCAGGACAGGGCAGCGGGGACGCGTTGCGAGCCGTCCTGGAGCGCCTGCCAACGCCTCGGTACTGGTGGAGCAGGTGGGGCACCCACCCGGATCCGCGTCGGCGGCTCGCCACCGTGGCGGACCACCGGTTGCTGTCCACAGTCGGTCTGTGGGAGCTGGCCGGCATCGGTATCGCGACCGGCCTGGTCTGCGCCAACGCCGGCTTCCTGCTGGGCATCAATGTGTTGAGCGATCCTCGGCTGGCGCTCGCGACGGTTGGGTTTCTCGTCGGTGCGGTCGCCGTCGCGTTGCTCGCGGTGGTGATCTGGCGGGCCGTCGCGATCGATCCCACCCGGGTGCCGTCGGCGTTGACCTGGCTGGTCGGTCCCGTCGTGCTCGCCGCCGGGTGTGTCGCCGGCTCGTTCCTGTCCCTGCAGGTGGCCGGGACCGTGCAGGTGCCGGGTGGCCTGATCGGCCCGTCGGCCTGGGTCGTCTCGACGCTGTTGTTGACGACGGCCGGCGTGCTGATCGCTTGCTGGATCACGTCGACGGCCCGCCGCGTGCTCATTGCGCCGCGAGGTGCGCCGTGGGTCATGCCAGCCGTGGTGGTGATCGTGGCCCTCCTCGGCGGCCTCCTCTTCGCCGTCTGGCTGCCCGCCAGCGCGGTCCCCAGCGGCTTCGCCATTCGCTGGGGTGAGCCTCCGGCGATCGGGGCGGACATCGGCTGGTACAGCGGCATCGCGAGATGGGCGGATATCCGGTTCGACAGTGCGCCCCGGTTGGTGTTCAACCCGTTCACGCTGCTCCTACTGACGGTGCTCTGGCTCGTTCCGGCGATCATTCGTAGGGGCCGGAACCGTGGAGCACCGGATCACCAGCCGCTGAGGCTGGGGGCCGCGTTTACCGTCGGCGCCGTCGGCGCGGCCGGCGTGCTGGTGATCGGAGCCGTGCTGCCCTTTGCGGCCCAGGCCGCACTACCGGCCTGGGCTCGCCAGCAGGAGGTGGTGGACGGTGTTCCGTTCTTCGCGATCTACGATGCCGCGGGCGTCACCATCGCCGCGGTCGCCGTCGCGGTCGTGCTGGGGGTGATCGTGGGCCGACCCGGCCCGGACCGGCCGGCCCTGGCGGCCCTGGCCGGCTCGACGACGGCGGTGCTGTCCACTCTGGTGATCTTCTTCGTGACGGACCCGATCGCCTGCCACGTCAACGTCTGGGACTTCTCGCCCGCGCCGACCCGGTGCTTTGGCGCCTTGTATGCCCAGTCGTTCTCCCGGGTCACCCACGAGATCATCGTGCAGGGCATCATCCTCGCGATACCCGTCATGATCCTGTCCGCGGCACTCGGCGCTGCCTACCGGCGTCGAGTGCCGCGGATCGTCCCCGCCATCCGGCCGACCGGGCCACTCGCGAGAGTCGTCATCGCGGCGCTGCTGGTCCTGCTCGTGGCGTTCACCGCCTATCTGAGCCTGCTCATCCTTCCCCTGGCCTACGACGAGTGGCTCCGGCGTACGTTCGGGTAGCGCGCCATGGGCTTCGGACGCACGGGTTGGCAACGGACACACGCCTGATGATCAGCCCTTCAGGCCGGTGTGGGCGAGGCCCTCGATGAACTGCCGTTGCGCGATGACGAACACCACAAGGACGGGCAGCGCCGTCATCGAGGCCGCCGAGAGTTGTACGTCCCACATCGGGCCGCCGTACGCGTCGACGAACTGGGTAAGCGCCTGCGGCAGTGTGAACTTCTCCGGGGTGGACAGGAAGACGATCGGCTCCAGGTACAGGTTCCAGCTGTGCAGGAAGGTGAAGATCGCCACCGCGCCGAGGGCCGGGCGGGCCAGCGGCAACGCGATCCGCCAGAAGGTCGCCAGCCGGCCCAGCCCGTCCACCCGGGCGGCCTCCTCCAACTCGCTGGGCAGTGTGATGAAGAACTGCCGCATGATGAAGGTGGCCAGCACACTGGGCGCGCCGAGCGTCGGCACCAGGATCAGCGGCCAGTGGGTGTCGATCAGGCCGACCGAGTTGAACATCTGAAACAGCGGCACGATGGTCACCTCGCTCGGGATCAGCAGGCCCACCAGCACCACCATGAAGAGCGCGTGCTGGCCGCGGAACCGGATGCGGGCGAACGCGTAGCCGGCCAGCGACGACACCGCGAGGGTGCCGACGGTGACCACCGCGGCGATGTACGCGCTGTTGAGGTACTGCTGGGCGAACGGTTGCAGCTCGAACACCCGCCGGTACGCCGAGAAGCTCAGCTCGGTGGGGATCAGCGACGGTGGGAACGCGAAGATGTCGCTGACCGGCTTGAACGAGGAGGTGACCATCCACCAGGTCGGGAAGACGAACGGGATCGCCAGCAGGCAGATCAGCCCATAGATCGCCACCCGGGCCCGCAACGACAGCCTATTGTTCATGGAAGACCCACTTCCTGCGCATCCGCCACTGCACGACGGTAAGCGTCAGCACGATCAGGAACAGCAGCACCGACAGCGTCGACCCGTATCCGAACTGGTGGAACTGGAAGGCCTGCTGGTAGAGGTAGTAGACGAGCACTGTGGTCGAGGTGCCCGGTCCGCCCTGGGTGAGCACGGCGATCTGGGCGAAGACCTGTAGTGCGCCGACCACTGTGATGATCGAGGTCAGCAGGATGGTCGGGCTGATCAGCGGCACGGTGATCCGACGGAACTGGGTCCACCGGCTCGCGCCCTCGACCCGGGCCGCCTCGTAGAGTTCGGCGGGGACGCCCTGCAACGCGGCGAGGAACAGCACCATGTTGAGGCCGACGTTCTTGACCACCTGGACGACGATCACCGACAGCAGCGCGGTCCACTCGCCGCGCAGCCAGTTGGGGCCGTCCAGGCCGACCGCGCCGGCCACCCCGTTGACGCCGCCGTTGTCCTGGAGCAGGAAACCCCAGACGATCGTCCAGGCGACGAGCGACACCACCACGGGTGAGAAGAACAGCGTCCGGAACACCACGGTGCCGCGCAGCCGCTGGTTGAGCAGGACGGCGAGCAGCAGGGCCAGGGCGAGGTTGAACACGACAAGGCCCACGGAGAAGAACAGCGTGCTCCGGAGCACGCCCGGCAGCTTCGGGTCGTCAATCAGCTCGCGGTAATTGTCAGTGCCCACGAAGTCGAAGGTGTCCGCGAGCACGTTCCACTCGTGCAGGCTGTACCAGACCACCAGGCCCAGCGGCAGCAACACGAAGAGGGCCGTACCCACCAGCTGTGGGGTCACGAAGAGCAGGCCAGCCAACTGGTCGCGCCGACGACTGGTCCACCACCCGCGTCGCGGCGACGCTGCCGTGCCGCCCGGGACGGGCCGGGGCTCAGCCCGACCCGCCACGTCGTCCGTCAGGACCGGCATCGCTGATCCCCTACTTCGCCAACAGCGGGTTGATCGCCGAGCAGACCCCGTCGAGCACGGCCCGCACGTCCGCGTCGGCCTTCCACATCGGGTCCAGCGCCGACCGCACGGCCTGGCTCAGCTCGGCCTGCCCGGTGTGGTTGGGCTTCACCACACCGTTGGCGATCCCGTCGATCACCACGCTCTGCAACTGTGCCGGCTTGAGCAGGGGATTGGTCTTGGCCAGCGTCGCGGCGGTGAGCAGCGGGGTACGCGGCGGCGGGAAGAACTGCGCCAGCTTGGCGGAGTTGGCGGGATTGGTGAGGAAGGCCAGGAAGTCGGCGGCCGCGTCGGCGTGCTTGCCCTTCTTCAACACACCCATGCCACCCTGACCGATCACCGAGTAGGCACCCTTCGGGCCGGCCGGCAGCGGCACCAGGTCCCAACCGAACTTCTGCTTCTCCAGCAGCGAGGCCCGCGAGATCTGGGTGATCGTCATGCCGGCCTCGCCGGCGAAGAAGTCGGCCGCGGTACCCGGGCCGGGCAGCGCCTTCGCGGTGAAGATCGCCCGGTGCAGGAAGGTCATCGCGTCGACCATCTCGGTGGCGTTGAAGCCGCAGGTCTTCCCGTCCGCGCTCCACGCCTGGGCGCCCCAGCCGGTCCAGATCGTGGAGAGGTTGTCCCAGCCCTTGTAGTCGAAGTCCCGTACCACCAGGCCCGCCTTGCCCGTCCCGGCGGCCACCGCCGAGGCGGTGGTCACCGCGTTCTCCCAGGTCCAGGCGTTGGCGGCGATCAGCTCGGCGGGGCTCTTCGCGCCGGCGGCCTTGACCAGGTCGGTGTTGACGAAGATGCCGAACGGTGAGGTGGAGAAGGGGTAGCCGTAGAGCTTGCCGTCGGCCTGCCACAGCTTGGTCGCGGCCGGCGCCAGCTCGTCGAAGGCGTACCCGTCGGTCTTGCGCAGGGTCTCGTCCAACGGCAGCAGCGCGCCGGAGGAGACGAAGTCGGGAGCTGCGTTCTCCAGGACCCAGGCCAGGTCGGGCGGGTTTCCGCCGGCGATCTGGGTGGTCAACGTGGTGGTGTAGCTCTCGAACGGGATCGGGTCGAACGTGATCTTCGCGATGTTGGGGTGGCTGCTCTGGTACTCCGCCGCGATCTCGTTGAACAGCTTCAGGTGTGCCTCGTTCGCCGACCAGGTGGTCATCCGCAGCGAGACCGGGCCGTCGGAGCCGGCGCTGTCGCCGCCGCCGCACGCGCTCAGGCCGAGCATCGCGGCGAGCGCGACGACGGCCGTCAACCGTTTCCTCATCAGGGTTCTCCCTCAGTAGCCGGCGATGTCGGGCCAGCGCAGCTCGACGCCCTCGTCGGCGAGGCGGTTCTGGAATTCGGCCAGTAGGCCGGGGGTGTAACGCACCGCGCGGGGAGTGACCCGGCGGGCCAGGCAGAAGTCCGCGAGCAGGCCGGCGACCTCGCCGATGTTCCACTCCACGGGGTGCAGGCGGTACGAACCGTTGGTGATGTGGGTGGTGCCGATGTTCTTCCCGGCGGGCAGCAGGTTCTCCACCCGTCGGGGGATCAGGGCGCCGAGTGGGATCTCGAAGGGGCACGAGGCCACGTCGACGTAGTTGTCCCCGCCGGTGGACGGGTGCAGGTCGATCCGGTACATGCCGACGCCGACCGCGTCCGGGTAGCTGACCGCGCCCTTGTCTCCGCGTACCGCCAGGGAGAGGTCCTGCTCGACGACCGTGTACTCGGCGCGGATGCGCCGCGCCTCACGGATGTACGGGGCCTGGGCCAGACCGCTGTGCGCGACGTCGCCGCCGGTGCTGATGCCGCCGGTGCCGGTGACGTCACCACGCAGTCGCAGCCCGGGGAAGCCGGTCCCACCGTCGGCGCGGGGCGCCTCGGTCTGCAGCCAGTAGAGCACCGACAGGGAGAGTTCCCGGGCCGCGGCGATCTGGTGGGCGGGGTCCGGCACGTCGATCAGCGGCTGTTCGAAGTAGTCGATCATCGGCCAGTTGACCAGGCAGATGTCGCTGTCGTAGCTGCCCGGGACGAAGCTGCGCCGAGCGGCGATCCGGCGGAACGTCCACAGGTTGCCGTCGCCCGGACTCAGCCGCTGGTCGGCCATCACCAACCACGGGTCGTCGTCCGGGTTGGGGGTGAAGCTGCGCTCGGAGATCTCCAACGTGCGTGGGTTGGGTGAGCGGAAGGAGAGCATCCGGTCGCCCCAGAACGGCGGCTCGTACGCCCGCCAGAAGTCGTACCGGGCCGGCCGGTCGATGGTGTGGTCACCGTCGACGTGGTCGACCGCGAAGCAGACCGAGAACGCCTGCATGTTCTCCGGCTGCGCCTCGTCCGGCGCGCTCGGCTCGCCGGTCTCGCCCCGCGACTCGAAGCCGGTGACGTACTCGGTGCCGGTCAACGGCAGCAGTTCGCCCGTCTCGGTGGCGTCCAGCACGTACGGTGCGACGACATGCACCTGTTCGCCGCTGTCCCGGTGCGCCAGGGTCACCCCGGTCACCCGGTCGCCGTCGGTGTCGGCCCCGACCGGCAGGTACGGCTGGAGCAGCCGCAGCCGACCGGCTCCCCGGTACGGCGCGAGCATCGCCTCCAGCACCGCCACCGCGACCCGTGGCTCGTGGCAGAGCCGGCTCACGTGCCCGGCCCCCGGGTTGAGCGCGGTGGCCTGGCGGGCCCGGTCGGTGAGCGGGTAGTAGGCGCGGTAGTAGTCCCGGATGCCGTCGCGCAGCCTGCGGTAGCTGGCGGTGACGCCGAACTGCTCGACCCAGGAGTGCTCGTCGGGCGGTACGGCCTGGCTGGTGAGCTGACCGCCGAGCCAGTCGTACTCCTCGCTGAGCACCACCGAACGGCCGGCGCGTAGCGCGGCGAGGGCCGCGGCGACGCCACCTAGTCCGCCGCCGACGATCAGAACTTCGGCCTGCATCTCTGGCAAGAGCTGTCCTTTCACGGGATCGCCTTCGGCGGCGCGAGGGTGGCGCCGTCGACGGGCTGGCAGGGCACCAGCCGCTGCGGCACGGTTTCCGGGTCCGCCTCCAGCAGCCCGGTCAACACCTCGACGGACTGCCACCCCATTTCCCGGCGGGGGATGCGGAAGCCGGTGAAGTCGATGTCGGTGCTGGCCGGTCGGGTCGGGTCGCCGAGCGCCAGGATGGACAGATCACCGGGGATGTCCAGCCCTCGTTCGCGGGCGAGCTGGGCGATGGCCACACCGTCGGCGTACTCCTCGACCACCGCCGCCGTGACGCCCGCCGCGAGCAGGGCGTCGAGCAGTTCGGCGGGGGAGCGGTCGGTGGTCGGTAGGTGCCGCGGCGTGTGTCCGGCCTCGTCGAGCGCGGCCCGGAAGCCGCGCATCCGGTCGGCGTGCGACTCGGGGCCGGCGCCCTGACCCAGGTAGGCCAGCGCGGTATGACCCGCGGCCAACGCGCGACGTACCACGGTGGCGGTGGCGGTCGGGTAGTCGGCGCCGACGTACGGCACCGGCCCGCCCGCGTCGTCGCGGCGGCCGACCGAGACGAACGGCTGGCCCTCGGTGACCAGCCGCGTCAGCTCGTCGTGGTCCAGCGATCGACCGAGCAGAACGCAACCGTCGGCCAGGCGGAGCCGGTTGTCGTCGTGGAAGATCCGTCGTCGGCCGCCCGCCACCGGGGCGCTGGTGAGCAGCAGCAGGTCACAGCCGAGCCGTTCGGCGCACTCCTCGATGCCGACCAGGAACGGGTGGTAGAAGTCGCCGGTGCCGGTCGGAAAGACCGGCTCGTAGGTGAACACACCGAGGATGCGGTTGTGCCGTGCGGCGAGCCGGCGGGCGACCGGGTCGGCGACGTAACCGGTGGTGCGGATGGCGTGCAGGACCCGCTCCCGGGTTTCCGGGGCGATCCTGACGTTGCCGTCGTCGCGGCCGTTGAGCACCAGCGAGACTGTCGCCTGGCTGACGCCGGTCATCCGGGCGATGTCGTGCTGGGTGACTCGCCTGCGCGAACCAGTCACGTTCCGTGTCCAATCATTACCGGGGTAATACGCATTAGCGTCGGTGAGGTGAAATGGTGCGGCGCACCCGGCGTCGCCGTCAAGACCTTCGGGCAGAGAAGTTCTGTCGACGAAAGCCGCTCGATAATTCGTATTAGCACCTTGACGGTCGACTGCGGACCCGGCCAGACTCGTCGATGACGACCCCGGGTCACCGGCCAGGCAGCCAGATCACCCACAGTGACGCTGGCTGCGTCCTCGTCCGTGCCTCCCGGCCGCCGTCGCGCCACCACCCACGTTCCGCGATCGACGAGCGTCCCCTCACGATCGGAGACACCAGATGGCACACGCGTACCCGAATCCGCCCGCCGGCCGACCCGGCGAGCTGAGCCGACGAGGGCTGTTCCGCGGCGCGGCGCTGCTCGGCGCCGCCTCCGCCGCCGGCGGCGTCGGCACCCTGCTTCAGGGCACACCGGCACTGGCCGGACCGGCCGGTTTCCCCAGCTACCGGTACGTCCGCGACGCGTTCGACAGCCCGCTTGCCTACAACCCCACCGGCGAAACGATCTTTCCCTGCGTACGCGGGGTCTACGACAAGATCACCGGCGCCAAGGGGCGGTACTACCTCTACTACGCCCCGCACGACGCCCCCGGCGGGATCTGCCTCGCCTACGCCGACCGGCTGGAAGGCCCCTACACCGAGCACCCCGGCAACCCCATCGTCGACCGGGTGCTCCCGAGCGCGACGGTCAGCCACGTCTCGTCGCCGCACGTCGTCTGGAACGCCTCCAGCAGGGAGTTCTTCCTCTACTTCCACGGGGAGAACACCACCACCCGGGTGGCCCGGTCCCGGGACGGCATCACCTTCAGCGACGAGACGCCGATCCTGAGCACCAGGCTCGTACCGAACACCACCGAGACGTCGTACGCCCGGGTCTTCGAGCACCGGGTGACCGGGCTGGCCAACAAGTACGTGATGCTCTACATGGGAGCGCACACCGTGCGGCCCGGCACCCGGAAGATCTTCTGGGGTTGGTCGCCGAACGGCTGGGACCAGTGGCAGTTCGCGCCGCAGCCGCTGATCTCGCCTGCCGGCGACGGCCTGAGCGACATCTCCGCACCGCACCTGCTCACCCGCAACGGCACCGCGTACGTCGTCTACCACGGCGGTGACGGGCGGATGCACCTCACCGAGGTCGGCAACGGCTTCGACCGGGAGGTGCATCTCGGGGTGTTCCACAGCCCGATCGCCTCCGACAACGGTCGGGTCGCTTCGCCGAGCTTCGGCACCGACGGCGGCGTGGGCTACATGATCTACGAGGCTGGTCCACGCCTGGACGCCAGGATCTGCGTGGCACGGGCGGTCTGACCGACCCGGTATCCGCCATCAGCGACGAGGGCCCGATAAAGATGGATAAAGTACGCAGATAGGGGTTGGGGCGGGGCCGGTCGGTGAAGGAGGCTCGGGGGCGATGGCAGCGGAGCAGCGTCACCACAGTGGTGTGCCCGTGCCGGCGGCCCTGGCCGGCTGAGCTGTCTCGCCGTCCGTGCTGAGGCGCACCGAGTTCTTTCGTGGGCTCGGGGACAGCAGGAGCCCACGTTCAGCGACCGTCCTGGAACTGCTGTTCGACATCGTCTACGTCTTCGCGCTCGCCCGCCTCGCCGGGCGGGTCGCGGACGACCTGACCATCGTCCGGCACACGCTGCTGTCCGAGGCGGGCCAGACCGTCCTCTTCTTCACGGCGATGTGGATGATCTGGTCGCTCAACGCCCTGCTGGCGAGCACCTACGACCCCAGGCGCCCCGATCTGCAGGCCGTCCTGCTGGCCACGATGTTCGGCACGCTGGTGCTGGCGGTCACCTTGCCGCAGGCCTTCGGCCAACGTGGCGTCGTCTTCGCCTGCACCTACGTGATCATCCAGGTCGGCCGACCGCTCTTCCTGGTTTTCGCCCTGCGGGGCCACCCGGGTCACGCGTTCGCCCTTCGGGTGCTGACCTGGCACCTGGCGTCCAGCGTGCTCTGGATCAGTGGCGGCATCAGTGGTGGTCTCGGTCGGGGCGTCTTCTGGACCCTCGCCCTCGCCATCGAGCTGATCGGCGCCGCCACCACCTACCCCCTTCCGCGGATGGGCGGGAGACAGCTCAACAGCCTGGGGGTCACCGTCTCGCAGGAGCATCTCGCCGAGCGGTACAACCAGTTCTTCATGATCGCTCTCGCCGAGGTGGTGCTCGAAGCCGGCGCCGCGGTCAGCTTCCCGGGCTTCTCGACAGGGGGAACCATCACCCTCGTCGCCTCGTTCGTGGCGGTCGTCTCGTTCTGGCGGATCTACTTCTACCACGTCAGGTCCGGCCGTGCCTCGACCCCGAGCGGGGAGGGGGTCCAGTTGTCGCGGTGGGCGAGCTACAGCCTGCTGTTGATCGTCGGTGGCATCATCTGCACCGCCGTCGGCTTCGGGCAGATCATCGAGGATCCACACCCGCCGATCGACTGGGCCCTGGTCGCCATCGTCTTCGGCGGCCCGGTGCTGTTCCTGATCGGGCGCAGCACCCTGGAGCGGGCGAGCAACACCACGCCGCGGTGTCGGGTGCTGTACTTCGGCGTCCTGGCGCTGATCGTGGTGGCCCCGGCGATGGTGCTGCTCCCGCCGGTCGCCGTGGCGGCCCTCGCGGCGGTGATCCTGGCCGCCATCACCGTGTTCGACCAGCGGGCACACAAGCGTGGGTCGGAGACCAACCCGACGCTGTGACGATCCGTTGCGGGCCGGCGACCCCCGCGCGTATGGTCGTCGGGCACGCCGTCGAGCGGGAAGGAGGTCAGAACAATGTCCGATGTTCTGCGCCCCCTCCGCGCTCCGGCGTCTGCGCGGATCTGATCCGGGGCGCTCGCTTCCCGGAGGACCAACCCATGACTGATCTGGTCATTCGTCCGCTCGTCGCGGGCGAGGAAAACCTGTTCGACTCCATGCCTGATCCGCTGCCCCAACTGCGCCAGGTCGCGTACGCCGATGGGATTGCCGGCGGTGGCTACCGGCCCGAGACCACCTGGGTCGCCCTCCGTGCCGGCCGGGTGGTCGGTCGGGCCGCCTGGGTCCTCCCGCCGGGTGCCATCGGTGCCCCGTGGTTGGAACGGTTCGACCTGGACGCCGAGCCGGAGGTGGGCGCCGAGTTGCTGCGCGCCGCCCACGAGGCGCTTGGCGGTCCCGGTCTGTACTACGCCGCCCTGCCGGCGCACTGGCGGCGTCGGCCCGAGGTGCTGGCCGTGGTGCGGGCGCCGATGGCGGCCGCCCGGCTCGCCGGACTCGTCGAGCGGAGCGAGCGGCTCCGCTGCTCCTGGACGGGCACACCCCTGCCGGCGTCCCCCGGACGGTACGACTTCCGTCCGCCCGTCGACGCGGCGGAGATCAACACCCTGGTCGCCAGGATCGCCGAGCCGGACGTACTGACCGGCGTCGAGAACGCACTAGCGGTCGGGGGCGTCGACCTGGCCACCGACCCGCTGGCCTGGCTGGGCGACAACTTCGAGGAATGGCGCGTCGCGGTGGACGCGGGTAAGCCGGTGGGCCTGGCCGGAACGGCCGGCGATGCCTGCTTCCCACAGCTCGCCTATCTCGGCCTGCTCGACGAAGCGGCGCGGCCCGAGCTGCTGGCCGAAGCGGTCCGGGTGCTGGCCGCCGGCGGTGCCCGCGAGGTCATCGCCGACGTCGATTCCCACCGCGTGGCGGTGCTGGCGGAGTTGGAGCGGACCGGCTTCCGGCAGTTGCGCTCCCGGGTCGTCTTCGCGCCGCCGAACAGCCAGGAATAGCTGCCCGGGTGCGCCCGGTCACCCGGGCGCACCCCCTCGGCCAGCGTCGAGCGTGGCCCCTGTCAGCATCTGACCATGCCGGAGATCATCGCGCTTCTGGTCGGCGGGTTGGCGCTCGTCGGAGCGGCGGTCGCCGGGCTCTATCTCTGGCCGCTGGGCCGCCGAGGGCTACGGGTCGCGCCTGCCCGGCCGCTCGACTTCGACACGGCCATCCGTGCCGCCGAGGCCATCATCGCCGCCGAGGCCGCCGATCCGGAGATCCGGCCGGAGTCGCGCGGCCGCCTGCTGAGCCACGGTTCCCGTACCGGCAGGGCCGTGCTGCTCCTGCACGGGTACACCCTCGCGCCCGAGCAGTACGCGGGGCTGGCCGAGGAGTTCTTCGACAGGGGGTACAACGTCTGGATTCCCCGCGCTCCCCAGCACGGGACCGTCGACCGGAGGGCCCACCACCGGGTCGAGGCCGGTGAGCTGACGACGTACGCCGCGCAGGGGTGGGCCGTGGCGGCGGCTCTGGGAGACGAGGTGGGCGTCGTGGGGATCTCCGGCGGCGCCGTGCTGGCCGCCTGGCTGGCCCAGGTGCCCGGCAACGTCGTACGGCATCTGTTGTTGCTGTCGCCGTTCTTCGGCCCGAACCCGCGGCAGGCGCCGGCCTACGCGGTCAAGCCGCTCATCGTGTTGTACGGGCGCCGCGTCCTCCCCGACCGCGTCACGTCGCGTGGATACTCCCTGGCCGCCGTCACCCAGTACCTGACGATCGCGCGTACGCTGCCGAATCCGCCCCGGCGGACCGGTCTGCGGACCGCGGCGGTCGCGATCAGCCCCCTCGACGCTGTGGTGGACCTCAGGGCGGCGGTCCAGGTGCCGCGCCGGATCGCCGACGCGAACGGGGTGCCGCTGCGGGTGTGCGCCCTGCCGGAGGCGTTGGGCGTCGAACACAACACCCTCAACCTCGGCGTCGACGGCGACGGCGACGGCGACGAGTGGCGTCGGCGGTACGTCGCGCTCTACGAGGGTGAGGCCGCGTCGGCCTCCGGGCTCGCCGGGACGACCAGTATCGGCGAGTGACAGTCGACGACGCCGTGGTGGCAGGTGAGCCCCTGCCACCACGGCGTCGATCGGTCAGACCCGGACGGTCTGTCGGCGCTGCCGCCACGCGAGGCTCGTGGCTTGCAGGACGAAGAAGACACCGCCGGCCGCGGTGTAGACGATCAGCATGCTGAGGTTCGGCTCCGCGCCGAGGGCGGCGGGCAGGTAGGTCACGCCGGCGATGACCGAGAGCGCGCCCGCGACCAGCATCGGCCACTGGCGGCCGAGTTCCGGGCTGTTGCGGCGGATGGCGACGGTGAACTGGGCCACGCCGGAGACGATCGCCCACACGCCGAAGGTGAAGAGCACGGTGCCGATCCCGCTACTTGCCGCCAGCCCCAGGGCGAGTGCCGCCAGGGCGCTGAGCGTGGTGTTGAAGATCTGCAGCTTGCGGGCCGGGGTGCCACGGTCCTCGCGGGCGTCGAGCAGCGAGGCCACCACGTCGATGAGTGGATACGCGATCAGGAGGACCACTGCGGTGGCGGTGAGCGAATCGCTGACGGTCGAGAATCCGGCGGCCCAGGCGATCGCCACGAGACCACGGACGAGGTAGATGCGAAAGAGGGGAGACATCCGAGTGTCAGCTTTCTGCCGGTCCGGTCGATTACCTGGATAACCCTCCCGGCCGTGCCACTCGATCGCCCCAGGGAGACACCCTGGCCGAGGCACTGGCCTCCGACCGACCCGACCTTCAGCGCGCTGGGCCAGCGACAGTCGCTCCGCGGGGTCCCTCGCGCAGGCGACGGGCGGGGGACCCCCCTCCGAGCTGGCCGGACTCGGAATCGGTGATCTCCCTCGGTGTACCCTCCGCCGGGGAGGATGACGTGCCGAGTTACACCGAGGGTTCCGCGCTGCGGGGACGCCGACGCGAGCGGGACACACTCGACCGACTCCTGCGTGACGTTCGCGCCGGACACAGTCGGGTGCTGGTACTCCGCGGTGAGGCAGGTGCCGGTAAGAGCGCACTCCTGGACTACCTCAGCGAGCATGCGTCGGCCGGTCGGGTGACCCGGGCCGCCGGTGTGGAGCCGGAGTCCGAGATCGCCTACTCGGCGCTCCAGCAACTCTGCGCGCCGCTGCTCGGTCACCTCGACGGGCTGCCTGAGCCGCAACGGCTCGCCCTCGCCACCGCCTTCGGGCTGAGCCCCGGCGACCCGCCGGAAGGGCTGCTCATCGGTCTAGCCGTCCTCGGGCTGCTCGCCGAGGCCGCGGCGGAACAGCCACTGGTCTGCATCGTGGACGACGTGCAGTGGATGGACCGCATGTCGGAGGTCATCCTCACCTTCGTCGCCCGCCGACTGGACGAGGAGTCGATCGCGCTGGTCTTCGCCTCCCGCAGCCCAGGGGACGAACAGATCCTCCGCAGCCTGCCGGAACTGAGGGTCGACGGGTTGCCGGCCGCGGAGGCGCGGGCGCTGTTGGATTCGGTGCTACCCGGGCCGGTCGACGACCGGGTCCGGGACCGGATCGTCGCCGAGACGCGCGGCAACCCGCTCGCACTGCTCGAGCTGCCACGCGGCCTGACACCGGCGGAGCTGGCGTTCGGGTTCGGTGGGCAGGCCGCAGCACCCCTGGCGAGCCGGATGGAGGAGGGCTTCCGACGGCGCATCACGGCGCTCCCGGCGAACACCCGTCAACTCCTGCTCGCCGCGGCGGTCGAGCCGGTCGGCGACGTGACGCTGCTGTGGCGCGCCCTGCAGCGGTTGGGGGTCGGACCTGACGCCGCCGCGCCGGCCGAGGCCGCCGGGCTGGTCGAGTTCGGGGCGAGGGTGCGGTTCCGGCACCCGCTGGTGCGTTCGGCAGCCTGGCGGTTGGCCGAGGCCGACGAGCTGCGTGAGGTGCACCGTGTGCTCGCCGAGGCGACCGATCCGGATCAGAACCCCGACCGCCGTGCCTGGCACCGGGCGCACGCCGCCGTCGGCCCGGACGAGGAGGTCGCCGCCGAACTGGAGTGTTCGGCCGGTCGGGCGCTCGCCCGGGGCGGTCGGTCCGCCGCCGCGTCCTTCCTCGAGCGCGCCGTCGCGCTCACCCCGGATCCGAAGTCGCGTGCCGCACGCGCCCTGGGCGCCGCGCGGGCCCGACTCGACGCGGGAGAGCTGAACCAGGTTCCGGACCTGCTGGCGGCCGCCGAGTTGGGTCCACTCGAACCGTTGCAGCGGGCCGGGGTGGAGCGCCTGCGGGCCCAGGTCGCGTTCGCGCTCAACCCCGGCCGAGCCGCCGGCCCGCCGCTGCTCGCTGCCGCTGGCCGTCTCCGGGAGCTGGATCGCGCCTCGGCGCGCACCACGTACCTTTCGGCGGTGGGTGCCGCCGTTCACGCGGGCCGGCTTGCTGACGGCGACCTGCGCCGGGCGGTCGAGGCGGCCCGCGGCCTGCCGGCCGGCGACGATCCGGCCGGCCTGTTCCTGACCGGCCTGACGGCATGGACCCTCGACGGGTACGCACACGCCGTTCCGTATCTCCGCCGGGCTCTCGAAACGATGACGGCGGACGAGAACCTGCACCTGCTCTGGCTGGCCGGGCCGGTCGCGCACGAGGTGTGGGACGCCGCCGCCTGGTTCCGGCTCACCGAGCAGGCGGTCGGCTTCGCCCGCGCCACCGGTGCGCTGTCGCTGCTGCCCACAGCGTTGGCGTTCCGCTCCGGCGCACTGGTGTTCGCGGGTCGGCTCGTCGATGCGGCCGGCCTGCTCGACGAGGCCGATGCCCTCGGCCAGGCCACCGGAATGGCCATGCACCCGTCCGCCTCGCTCACTCTGGCCGCCCACCGTGGCCGGGAGTTGCCCGCAATGGAGCTGATCGACGCCACCGTCAAGGACGCCGACGCGCGTGGCGAGGGCCGCCTGCTCGGCCTGGCCGGCTACGCCAGAGCGGTGCTGGCCAACGGGCTCGGCTTGTATCCGGCCGCGCTGGATGCCGCGCGTCAGGCGACCGAGTACGTGGACCTCGCCGTGTTCAACTGGACGCTCGGTGAGCTGATCGAGGCCGCCGTACGCGCCGGAGAGACCGAGGTGGCCGCCGAGGCCCGCGAGCGCCTCGCGGAGCGTACCGGTGCCGCCGGCACGGACTGGGCGCTTGCCGTACAGGCCCTCGCCGACGCCCTGACGGGAACGTCGGAGAGGGCCGAGGACCGGTACCGGGAGGCGGTTGAGCGGTTCACCGGCGGCCAGTTCGGTCTGCAACTGGCCCGGGCCCGACTGCTCTACGGCGAGTGGCTGCGCCGGGAGAACCGCCGAGCCGATGCCCGGGTCCAGCTGCGTGCCGCGCACGAGGCGTTCGCCACCATTGGCGCGGAGGGCTTCGCCGAGCGGGCGAGCAGGGAACTGCTCGCCACCGGCGAGACCGTCCGCAAGCGGACCCTCGGACAGCCGGTCGAGTTCACCCCGCAGGAGGCGCAGATCGCCCGGCTCGCGGTGGCGGGGCAGACCAACCCGGAGATCGGTGCCGCGCTGTTCCTCAGCCCGCGTACCGTCGAGTGGCACCTGCGCAAGGTCTTCACCAAGCTCGGCATCGGGTCGCGCAGAGAGCTGGCGGCGGCCCTGCGCGACCGCTGACCGCAGGTGGCGGACCCCCTCGTTCAGTGACTGAGCACGACCTTGCCCGACAGGCGGCCGGCGGCGTGGCGACGGTGCACCTCGACGATCTCGGTCATCGGGAGGCGCTCGCTGACGCCTGGCGAAACCCCGTTGGCGTCCACCCGGCGGGCTATCTCGTTGAGGTGGGCGGGATCCCAGCGGACGGTCATGACCATCGCGCGCACCGCGCTGCGGCGGTCCGTCGTCGCGGACGAGGTGATGGAGACCAGACGACCGCCCGGCTCAATGAGGGCGACGAGCCGATTCAGGCCGGACCCGTCGATGGGTGCCGTGTTGAACACAGCGTCGACTGGCTCGGTCAGCCGGTCGACCGTGTAATCCAGGATCTGGTCGGGGCCGGCCGACTGGGCTGCCGTGATGCTGGACGGGCCCGCCACTGCCAGAACGGTGGCGCCAGCCAGCTTGGCGAACTGCACGGCCAACCGACCGACGCCACCGCCCGCGCCGTTGACCAGGATGCGCTGGCCGGGCCGGACCCGCAGGTGGTCGTGAATGCCCTGCCAGGCGGTGAGCCCGGCGATCGGAAGGGCGGCGGCGTCGGCGAGCGGGATGTTCGTTGGCGCGGGGACCACCATCGTCGCCGGAGCGAGGCTGAACTCCCCGGTGGCGCCGTCCGCCGGTCGTGGCAGGGCCGCGATGACCCGGTCGCCGACCGCATGGCCGGTGACACCCGGGCCGAGTTCGACGATCGTGCCAGCGACGTCGGTGCCAGGGATGTGCGGCATCCGGACGGGATGGGAATGGTGCAGGACACCGGCTCGGATGACGGCGTCCGCCGGGTTGAACGACGTGCCCGCGACCCTGATCAGAACCTCACCGGAACCGGGGACGGGCACGGGTGCCTCCTCGTAGCGGAGCACCTCGGGTCCGCCGTACTCGTGTATTCGGATGGCGCGCATGTCTTCCTCCAGGGGGATTTGTGGCAGAAGGGGTGCCCGCGGCCGTGACCGGGGCTGCGGGTTCGTGGCCGCGGGCACGCGGGCGGGTCAGCCGGTGACGAGCCTCTGGGCGTACTCCGGGTTGGTGTAGTCACGCCAGGCGGCGATCTTGCCGTCGCGGATCTCGTAGATCGCCATGTTCATGACCGGCGCCACCGGTCGGCCCGGCAGGCCGAGGCCGTGGACCTGCTCGGCGATCACGACGTCGCCGTCGACTGCCTGGTGCACGGTCGCGAACTGGACCTCCGCGAACGTCCCGAAGACGCCGCGCCAGACCTCCACGACGGCGTCCCGGCCGCGCACCTGCTGGTCGCCGTACGCGTGGAACACGACCTGGGGGTGCAGGTAGGGAACGAGGCGGTCCGCGTCCTTGGTGTTGAACGCCTCGACGAACTCACGAACGAGGGTGTCGTTGCTCTGTGCCATGTCCGGTCCCTTCACTTGGTGGGCTGGGTGGCGCCGTTGAACACCGGAGGGGTGTAGCCGGCCGGCTTGTCGCCAATGCCGAGACCGGGGCTCACCACCCAGGACTGGTACTGCGGAGTGAACATCACGTAGGGGACCCCGAGCTGCGGCGCACTGGCCTCCTCGAGCCGGCGGCGGGCGTCGGCCGGGATCTCGAAGTCGAGCGCCTCGAAGTTGCTGCCGACCTGCTCGGCACTGCTCGCCCCGATGATCACCGAGGCGACGGCGGGCTGGGTGGCGACCCAGTTGATCGCGACCTGGGCCATGCTGCGACCCAGGTCGGCGGCCACGCTCTCCAGTGCCTCGATGACCTGCCATTCGCTGGGGCTGACCTCGCGACCTCCGGCGTCGGGGTTGGTCAGCCGACCGCTGCCGCTCAGACCGTCGGCGGTGCGCCGGTACTTGCCGCTGAGCAGGCCGCTGGCGATGGGGCTCCACGCGGTGAGCCCCATGCCCATGGTCTGGGCCATCGCCACGTACTCCGCCTCGATGCCCCGGTTGACCAGAGAATACGGAAGCTGCAGATTGATCATCGGGGCCAGCCCGTGCGCTTCGGCGTAGCTCTGCGCCCGGGCCGCGTACCAGGCCGGTACGTCGGAGAGGCCGGCGTACCGGATCTTGCCGGCGCGCACCAGGTCGTCGAGGGTGTGCACGACCTCCTCGACCGGGGTGATCCGGTCCCAGGTGTGCAGCAGGTACAGGTCGATGTAGTCGGTGCCGAGCCGGCGCAGCGACGCCTCCACGGCCCGCATGATGTGCTTGCGGCCGTTGCCGCTGGCGTTCGGGTCGGTCGGGTCGACGGTGTTGGTGAACTTGCTGGTCAACACGAGCCGTTCACGGACACCGGCCCGGTCGATCAGGCGGCCGAGGATCTTCTCGCTCTCCCCGGCGGTGTAGAAGTCCGCCGTGTCGATGAAGTTCCCGCCCGCCTCCAGATACTGCCGGAAGATCGGCTCCGCCTCCTCCTCCGTCTTGCCGTACGCGGCGTGGAACCCGTCGACGCCGAAGTTCATGGTGCCCAGCGCCAGGCGGCTCACCCGCAGACCGGACCGCCCGAGCAGGTAGTAGTGGTTCATGTGGTGCTGCCCTCCCAATCGTGGTGTCGGCCCGTGGCGGACCGCGCTCCAGACCTTTGCTCGCCAAAAATGGACCTGCAAGTCCAAAAGCTGCGCTAGGCTTGGGCCATGACACGCACGTTGACCCGCAAGGGCGAGGCGACCCGGGCGCGGATCGTCGCCGGCGCGGCCGCCGAGATCCGTGAACGCGGCGTCGACGACGTGCGCCTTGAGGATGTGATGGCCCACACCGGCACCAGCAAGGGACAACTCTTCCACTACTTCCCGGACGGCAAGGAGGAGTTGCTGCTCGCGGTCGCCCAGCACGAGGCCGACCAGGTGCTCATCGACCAGGAGCCGATGCTCAGCAACCTGACGTCCTGGCCGGCCTGGCTGGCGTGGCGCGACCGGCTCATCGAGCGCTACCTCGCGCAGGGGGTCAAGTGCCCCCTCAACGGTCTGCTCGGCCAGACGGGCAGGCGGGCGCCCGGCGCGCAGGCGATCGTGACCGGGCTCATGTGGCGCTGGCAGGCGGCGATCACCGAGGGGATCCGACAGATGCAGTCGACCGGGGACATCGCCCCGGACGTGGACGCCGAGCGGGCCTCGGCGGCGCTGCTGGCCGGCATCCAGGGAGGCGTACTGCTGCTGCTTTCCACCGGCAGGATCGATCACCTGGAGGCGGCCCTCGACCTCACCATCGAACGCCTGCGGGCGGGCGCCCCCACCGCCTGACGGCCCGGTCGGCGGCGGCCCGGAGCGGGACCGCTCCGGGCCGCCGACCTCAGATGTACTCAGGCGGTGACGCAGCGGTAGTTCGCCGCCGCCTTCGGGTCGCCGTGACCGGTGAAGCGGGCCACCTGCGGGTACCGGCAGGCGTTGCGGGTGACGCTGCCGTCGGCGCTCGACGTGGCGAGGGTGGCCGGGGCCTGACCCTTCTCCACCCAGTTGACCAGTGCGTCCAGCTCACCGGTCGGCTGCGGGCCGGGGCCGCCGCCGCAGTGGGCCACGCCGGGCAGCAGGAACAGCCGGTAGAAGTCGTCGACGCGGCGGTTGCCGCCGGACGCCCGGTTGACCCGCTCGCGGTAGTCGACGGTGCCCTGGGTGGGCACCAGTTGATCGGCCTGGCCGTGCCAGCTGAGCAGCTTGCCGCCGGCCCGGGCGAACGCGGACAGGTCGGGATCGTCGGTGCCGATGACGTCGTTGTACCGCTGCTGGGACTCGCGGAAGATCTGCGCGAACCGCTGGTAGGTCAGCTTCGTGGTGTCGAACGAGGGATCCCGCTGCACGAAGTACTTGACCCAGGTGTCGGCGACGGTGAACGGCTCGCCCGCCTTGGCCAGCCAGTCGAAGGTCGCGCCCTTGTTCGGGCCGTACCAGAGCTTCTTGCCGGTGGGGGAGACCGGTCCGGCCCAGATCTTGCGCACCGCGTCGGCGGTGGCGGCGGAGATCGTGATCTCCTTGCCCTCGCAGACGACAGTGGTGCCGATCAGTCGCCGGGCGTCCCAATGGCAGTCCTGCGGGTTGTCGATGATGCCGTCGGCGACCCCGTCGAGAGTGTCGCAGGCATTGGTCGCCGCGGTGTTGAACGCCTCCAGCTCACACTGGGTGGGCCGGACCTTCTCCTCGTTGAAGACGACCTGCGGCCACAGCGTCGCGACCGCGAACCTGTCCCAGTTGACCGCCGGCGCGTCGGCCAGGATGCCCTGAAAGTCGTTGGGGTGGTCCTGTGCCTCCAGGTAGCCCTGGCGGCCGCCGGTCGAGCAACCGTTCCAGTACGCGTAGCGCACCGGGGTGCCGTAGAACTTCTTGGCGACGTCCTTGCCGACGACGGCCATGTCGTGCAGCGAGCGGGAGGCGAAGTTCTTCAACAGAGGCGTGTTGACCGTGCCGGCAGGGGTCAGCGCCCAACCGCTGACGTCGGCCGGATTCTGGCCGATACCGGCGTCGGTGGCGGCGGCGACGTAGCCGTTCTTCACCGCGCTGACCAGCGGGGCGCCGAAGTCACCGGCGAGGTAGGCGCTGCCGCCGGTGGCCTGGAACCGGCCGGTCCACCGTCGCGGGTCCTGTGGCAGCGAGATCTTGACCTGGACGTGGTCGTCGGCACCGGGGTGGGCCAGGGTGACCGTGACGTCACACCGGGCCGGCACGTCGGTGATCGGCGGCGGTGCGTCGAGCGGGGGTACGGCGGGGAACGTGACCGTTCCGCCCGCGTGCGCGACCGCCGTCACCGACTCGACCTTCGCGCCAGCGGGCGGGGCGACCGGCACGGCCGCACACGTCGTCGCGGAAACGGTGCCGCTGTCGCGCGCGTCGGCGGCCATCGGCAGCAGTACGGCCGACAGCGGCACGGCGGCCGCCATCAACATGATCAGTCGTCTTCTCATGCCCGTCACCCTCGCCCGGAGTCCACGAACCTCACCCCAGGGAGTTGCCCTGGGGTGAACCCTGGCCGTTATGGAGCCGGTCGTGGTGGGGCACTCCGTGGGCGCGGTGTGAGCACGTAGCCGGGAACGACGGCAGCGGGGGCTGGTCAGCGACCGCCGCGTTATTCTTGCGCCCGAGTTGCCGGAGATCGGAGCAGACGTGGCAGGTGACGACGACATCTCCGGGTGAGCACCCGGACCGGCCGCCGACGGGCGCGTGATCGCGCCTCCGTCGCCGCGGCCCCGTCGTCATGCCCTGCTCCCACCGTGGTGCCCGTGTGCGCCCCGGCTCGTCGTTCTCCGAGGTTCCCCATGTCTGTTCGACCTGCTCTCATCGCCCATGACCTCGTGCGGGTCCGCGGCGACCGCCGGGTGCTCGACGGCGTCTCCCTGACCGCCGCGCCCGGCCACCGGATCGGCCTGATCGGTGAGAACGGCACCGGCAAGACGACCCTGCTGCGGGTCCTGGCCGGCGTCGACGTACCCGAATCCGGTGCCGTCACGCGCCCACCGGACGTCGGCTTCCTGCACCAGGAGCTGCCGTTGGCGGCATCCACCACCATCGCCGCCGTCCTCGACGACGCGCTGCGCGAGGCTCGCGCCGACCTCGCCGAGCTGGACCGGATCGGTGTCGCGCTCGCCGACCCGCCGGAGGGCGCCGAGCAGCACGACCGGCTGCTGGCCGCGTACGGCGAGGTGCTGGAGCGGGCGCAGGACCGCGACGCCTGGGACGCCGATCGGCGGGCCCGGACGGTCCTCGACGGCCTCGGCCTCGGAGGGCTGCCGCACGACCGGGCGTTGGGTGAGCTTTCCGGCGGACAACGTGGCCGACTCGCCCTCGCGGCGATGCTGATCCGCCGGCCGAGCGTGCTGCTGCTCGACGAGCCCACCAACCACCTCGACGACGCGGCGGCCGCGTTCTGCGAGGAGCAGCTCCGTGCCATGCCCGGGGTGGTCGTGGTGGCCAGTCACGACCGGGCCTTCCTGGACGCGGTCTGCACCGATCTCATCGACCTGGACCCGGCGGTCGACGGGCCGGTCCGTTTCGGCGGCGGCTACACCGCGTACCTGACGGCGAAGCGCGCCGAGGCGCAACGGTGGCGGCGGCGCTACGACGACGAGCAGGCGCTCCTCGCCGACCTGCGCGAGGCCGCCGCCGTGACCGGGCACCAGGTCGCCCACGGCCGGGGCCCGCGCGACAGCGAAAAGATGGGGTACGGGCACACCGCCGGCCGCGTCCAGAACCAGATCTCCCGTCGCGTCCGCGACGCCGCCCGTCGGCTGGAGACGATCGAGCGCGACCCCGTTCCGGTGCCGTCGGAGCCGTTGCGCTTTCACGTGCCGGTGCTCGCCGTCGGCGACAGCGACGGGGTCATCGTCACGGCGGACAGGCTGGAGGTTCGCGGCCGACTGCGGGTGGCACACCTGAGCATCAAGGCCCGCGACCGGCTCCTCGTCACCGGTCCCAACGGCGCTGGCAAGTCGACTCTGCTCGCCGTGCTCGCCGGCCAGCTGGCCGGTGCCGGAGTGCTCTGGCGACGACCGGGCATGCGGGTCGGTCTGCTCACCCAGGACAGCGTGTTCGCGGATGTGCGGCGGACAGCCCGGCAGGTCTTCGACGCGGCCGTCGGGCTGGAGCGGGCCGAGGGCGTACCCCTGTCGTCCCTCGGACTGCTCGCCCCGGTGGACCTCGACCGCCCGGTGGCCGACCTGTCGGTCGGACAGCGCCGCCGGCTCGCCCTCGCGGTGCTCGTCGCCGACCCGCCGGAGCTGCTTCTGCTCGACGAGCCCACCAACCACCTTTCGCCGACGCTCTGCGACGAACTGGAGGACGCCGTGGGCACCGGCCCGGGTGCCATCGTCGTCGCCAGCCACGACCGCAGACTCCGTTCCCGCTGGCCAGGCCGGGAGCTCCCCCTCTCCGCTGGTCCGTCCTTCGAGCGGTGAGCAAGAGGTGGTGTCGCGCCACGTTAGGTGCCGATGACGCAAACCTGTCAATCAACGGGGGGACCGGGGTGCGGGCCGGGAGGGTTCGTGGCTGTTCACCGACCCGAGCGCCGGCCGACACCGGTGCGGCTACGCGGGGTCGAGGTGATCGAGACGTTCGAGGTCGGCGGTGCCGTTCCGAGCCACGGCCGTGGCCAACGCGACGGCCGCCGGCTGGACTCCGCTCTGCTGCTCGGCGGCGGCGACCCGAACCGACTGCGCCAGGTGCGCCCGCAGGTGCCCGGCGAGCAGGCGGTGAAACGGCGTCCCGGTGGCCGACCGCAACGCGGTCATCTCCGCCGGGGTGACCATGCCCGGCATGTCGTGCCCCTCGTGCGGATTCGTCGTCGGTGCCGCGGCCTCGACCAGCAGTCGGTGGGCGCGGTCCAGCTGGGCGCGTTGGGTGGCCGCGAGCTGGGAGGCCGTCCGCCGCCAGGCCGGGTCGGTGGTCCGCGTCGGCACCAGATCGAGTACGGGCAGCAGGCGCTCGGTCATCGCCACCGTCAGTTGCAGCCAGGCGATGTCGGTGGGGTTGAACGATCCCGCCGTACCCGTGGGTGTTGGTGCGGTCGTCGCCGGCGGCGCGGCAGCGGGTGATGTTGCGGTGCTGGCCGCGTCCCGTGGCCCGGCATCGCAGCCGGCGACGAGCAGCACGGCGATGAGTGGTGCGGCGATGAGCACTGTGGACGCCGTGGGCTGGCGCATCCGATCTCCCTTCCCAACCAGGGCGGCGGGCCCGGGTGACCGGACCCGCCGCCGTGGTGTGGAGCTGTCGCTCAGATCGGTCGGCCGTCGTGACCGCACTTGATGACGGGACGGATGCAGTCCTGGACCCGGCGGGCCAGCTCGGCCACCGGCCAGGCGTTGAAGAAGTCACCGTGCATCGTGTAGCCCGGCCCGGAGGCCAGCCGGAACCGCGACGGGTCGCCGGTGACCGGGTACCGCAGCACCTGCCGCAACTTCGGCACGTGCACCGGGTGGGTGCTCGGGCAGGCCTGGTTCACCGGGTACGCCAGGTGGCTCTTGTGATCCGGCGAGTCGAGGTCCCGGCCGTTCCAGCACTGCGGGAAGTCCAGGTACGACTCCAGCATCGTGCCCGACGGGCAGTTGACGAAGTCCTTCGACGGCGGCACGTGCCCGGCGTGCAGGCAGGACCAGCGGGCGATGCTGTCGTTCGGCCCGGCGGCCTTCGCGTTGCCGGCGACGAGCCGCAACCCCTGCGGGAACGGCTGGGTGTTCGCGACGACGTCGGCGCGTACGCCCTCGCCCAGGTAGTAGAACGTGGCGATCGCCGGTTCCACCGCGACGTTGTCCCGGTAGAGGGTCGGCACCCAGTACGACGAGACGTCCACCCGCGGGTTGCAGGTGGTGGGCGAGTTGACCAGGTCGGGGAGGGTGGTCTTGGCGTTCGTCACCGTGCTGCCGAAGAAGCTGTGCATGTGCGACGCCCCCGGCAGCCCGGGGAAGACGATCGGGTCGTCCGGCAGCCGGTGGCTGTAGGTGCAGTCGGCGGGGAACTCGGCGACCCGGATGACGTTGACGCCGAAGTCGGCGCCGGCTTGGGCGGCGTCGGCCCGGTTGGTGGTCGAGACCAGGTACGTGCCGAGTAGCACCAGCAGCGCGCCGATCGCCGTGGCGAGGCGCAGTCGGCGGGGGGTGCCGGAGAGGGGTGCGGCCCTGTCCATCGTGACTCCTGTCGGGGGACGGGTCAGGGACAGCTCCGGGGCCGCCGCCGAAGGCATCGGAGTTGTGCCTGGCCAGACTGGGTGGTGGCCGTTTGGGGCCAATGCGAGAGAGCGCTCTCACTACCCCCAGCCTCACGTTGAAGTCGACAATTGTCAATACGTGCCACAGATGGTGGAAAGACGACGAAGGGCCGGGCCCCTGTGGTGGGGTCCGGCCCTTCGCTTCGTGTGTGGTGGTGCGGGTGTCAGCTGGTGGCGTAGCCGCGGGTGGCGATCCAGTCGGCGAGGTGCTCGACGGTGATCTGGTAGGCGGCTTGGTTGGGGTCGGCGGAGTCGGCGATGGTGACGGTGTTGCCGTTGTCGTGGTAGCCGACGACGCTGATGTAGTGCCCGCCCTGGTAGGAGTGGGTGGTGCCGACGGTGTCGGTGCTGGTGCCGGCGATGTTCGCGACCACGGCCCTACCGTCGTCGACGGTGCGGACGATGTCGGCGCGCAGGGTGTCGGTCTGCTTCGCGTCGGCGTCGGGGGTGCTGATTTCTACGGACCGGTAGGCGTCAGTCTTGCCGGTTTCCTTGTTCAGGACGGGGGTGATGTCGTTGATGGAGTTGGTGCCGGCTTCGGTGGTGCCCATTTCCTTGGCCATGTCGTCGACGTTGATGTTCTTGCCCTGCACGGATAGGGCGTTTCGGGTGGCGGCGGGGCCGCAGTAGTAGAAGTTCGGTTGGGCTTCGTAGCGCACGCCGAGTTCCCGGTCGCTGTGGCCCTTGCGGTCGGTCTGGGTCTGGGTGGCCGGCTTGCTGCTGGGGGCGGCGAAGGCGGTGGTGACGGGGCCGGCGATGGCGCCGCCGGTGAAGGCGAGACCAGCGGCGGTGAGGGCGGTCTTACGGATCAGATCGGTACGCATGGTGGCGTGCTCCTCTGCATCGGGGGTGCCCGCACGGCACTCAACGGGGGGGCAGTACGACCGTGCGGGGGAAGTTCGGGGGGTTCTGCCCGGTGACCCGCAACGAGGGGGTCGGCGTCGGGACAGGGTGTAACGGGTGCCGGCGGCGGATCATTCCGCCTACCCGCAGGGGGTCGGCCGTGGTGGGGCTCCGCCGTGCGGGGGATGTAACCGAGGCGGCCTGGCGGGTGTTCCCGGCGGCTGCCCCCGCCTGGAGGGCCTGGCGGCTATTTTCCGGCGGGGCCGGCGCACCGTGACCCGGGCTGTTGCGGTGGTCTGCCAGGTATAACGACCCGGCCCGGTCGCCGATTCCGCCGTCGGGGTGGCCCCGACCACCTGACACCCGATACCAAACCCGACAAACAACCCACCCTGCCCGGTCTAGCGATCCGGACGCGGCGGACGAGGCGGGGTGATCGACTCGGGTTCACGGAAGTCGCGGTGTCCGGGCGTCGGGGATACCCCGACATCATGAAAGCCGAGTGGATCATGCCGGTCTGCGCCGTTCGCGCGCCCCGGACCGGCCCGACCCCAAGCAAGCGAGTCGTGTGGCTCGGTCTGATCCGGGTTAGCGGGTCTCGTGGTCCGGCCTGGCCCGGGTTAGCGAGTCGTGTGGCCCGGTCTGATCCGGGTTGGCGAGTCGGGTGGCCGGCCTGGTCGGGGTCGGCGTGTCGTGTGGGCCGGTCTGGCCGGGTCAGCGCGCCGTGCGTACCGGCGCAAGATCGTGCTCGATCCAGGAAAGAGGCCCTTCCCCATGCCACGAGCCCACTACAACCAAGATCGAGCACGATCATGCGCACCTGGGCGGGGGCGGGGTAGGTCCGACGCGGGGTCAGGGCGCCGGGCGGTCCGACGCGGGGTCAGTGTGCCCGCGAACCCGGCACGGCGGACGGATCACGTGATCGACTCGGGTTTGGTGACATCGCGGTGTCCCGGCGCCGGGGACACACCTCGACATCAAGGAAGCCGAGTGGATCACGCCGCTGAGTGGCGGCGGCGCCTGCGCGGCAGCACGCGCGGGCTATCGCGGCGGGGTGCTCCCGACGTGCGGGTGGGGCAGCCCGATCACGTCGGACTGCCCCACCCGGGAGAACAGGGACCAAATCAGAACCCGAGGACGCCCCGCCCTCCGACCACCGGCAGTCGCAGTTCGCTGTCGTTCGGCGCGACCCGCAGTGCGGTGCCGCCCAGCGGCAGCAGGGTGTACTCCTGGTCGCTGGAGAAGACGACCACGCCGATCCGGTGGCCCGCCGGGAAGATGTAGTCCTTCGGCTCCATGGTCCACCGGTAGTCGTACAGCTTGCCCTGCTTGACCGGCTCGGTGCGCGCGGCGTTCTTGCGGTTCTGCGGGTCCATCCAACCTCGCGTCACCACGGTCGGGGCGGCGGTCGACCCGGCCGGGCCGTAGTCGACCAGGTACGCGGTGAGGTTCGCGTCCGGCTTGTTGTCGATCGCCATCCGCAGTCGCATCTCGGGGCGGCCGGAGATGCGTACGCTCTGCGTCAGCTCGGTGGAGCGGTAGGCGAGTCGGTTGGCGCTCGCGGTGTCCGGGTTGGACACCAGAGTGTCCGGGTGGATGGTCCGGCCCTCGTCGACGAAGCTCTGCTCGACCTTGGCCTTCGGCGGCTTGCCCGTGGTGAGCGTGCCGGGTGCTGTGGCGTCGCTGGCGGCGAACCGCAGGCCGACCTCTCGCGCGGCCGGGTCGGGCCAGTTGGCGTACGTGGTGTAGGCCCGGTCTTCGCGCTGGAGCACCGCCGTCGGCTCGTCCATGATGCCGTTGCGGACGTTCCACAGCCAGAAGTCGAACCAGCGGTTCTCGGTCTGCTTGTACGTCCACGTCTGCCCGCTGGGCAGGGTCACCGACGCGCTGCTGCCCGGGCCGCCGTGCCCGCCCTGGTGCAGCCAGATCTTGCGCGGCACGTGCCGCTTGGCGAGCTGGTCCCACCAGCCGGCGAAGTGCTCGGTCTTCACGTTCCAGTCGTTGAGGCCGTGTACGACGAAGACGCTGGCCTTGACGTCGCGGGCGTCGAGGTAGTCGCGGTCCTGCCAGAACTTCGAGTAGTCGCCGGTGACCCGGTCCTGCTTCGCGGTGATCTCCGCGAGCTCGTCGGCGCAGGGCCCTTCGGCGCGTGCCTGCCCGGCGGTGTACTGGGCCAGGATGTCGAGGTCCTCGCCCTGGAACGTCCCGGGCGCGACCACCAGACCGTTGGCCCGGTAGTAGTCGTACCAGCTGCTGATCGCGGAGACCGGCACGATGGTCTTGAGTCCCTTGACGCCCGTGGTGGCCACCTGGTTGGGCAGCGTCCCGTTGTAGGAGACACCGGTCATGCCGACCGCGCCGGTGGTCCAGCCGGCGGTGATCGGGGCGCCGTTGGCGTCGTACGCCTTCGCCCGGCCGTTGAGCCAGTCGATGACCGCCTTGGTGCCGAGCGTCTCGGCCTGGTCCCCGCTGGTCGGGCAGCCGTCCGAGTCGCCGGTGCCGACGCTCTGACCGAGCACCACCGCGTACCCGCGGGGCACGTAGTAGTCGTCCAGCGAGCCGGGCAGGTTGGCCTTCGCCTGTGCGCGCTGTGCACCGGCGTCGAGCGCGCGACGCCCGGAGCGGTCGGTCAGGCCGTTCTGCGGCAGGTCGTCGACCAGCACGCTCGGGTACGGCACGTCACCCCAGGTGCCCTTGCGGTACGGGCTGTGCTCGAAGATGACAGGCACCTTGAAGCCCTGCGTGGCGGTCTCCCGGGGACGGGAGATGTCGATCGCCACCCGGTCGAGTCGACCGTCGTGGTCGGTGTCCACCGGGGTCTGGACGAACACCCGCTCCTCGATCGCGTCGGCGAGCGAGAACACCGGTTGGGTCATGCCGTCGCTGACCACGATGCCGGTGGGCGTGGTGGGCGTGGGCGGAGCCGCAGCCGCTGGTGGGGCTGCGCTGAGGACCAGAGCGCCGGACACGCCGACGCTCAGGAGTGCCAGATGACGGGGTCGACGCATGCGCGTCTCCCTTCGGTTGGGCTGGTCGCCGGGGGTCGGCAGGGGCCAATCTCGAAGATCCATTCGTCGCCATGCTAGGTCCGCGGCGGCGTCCCGT
The DNA here is from genome assembly GCF_018070365.1 of Micromonospora sp. D93. Lineage (NCBI taxonomy): Bacteria > Bacillati > Actinomycetota > Actinomycetes > Micromonosporales > Micromonosporaceae > Micromonospora > Micromonospora sp. D93. The sequence continues at coordinate 44,327 of NZ_JAGPXW010000017.1, forward strand.
CGATCCCCTCGGATGTCCACAGGGGTCGGTCAGGGAGTCGGTGGTGTCACCGCGATGATCAGGTGGGCGGGCTGTTCGCTGGCGTTGCGGTAGAGGTGCGCCAGGCGCGAGTCGAAGGTGACCGACTCGCCGGCGGTGAGGGTGTACGACTCACCGCCGATCTCGGCGACGACCTCACCGGTGACGACGATCGCGCACTCGGTCGACGGGTGCGCCCACGGCTCGGCCGAGCTGGCGTCGCCGGGCGCGAGGTGGGCCTGGAGCACCTCCAGGTCGCCCCGACCCGGGGTGAGGCGTTCGTAGGTGATCTGGCCGGGTGGCGCGGCCAGCCGGGTACGGGCGCCGACGCGGCTGACGTGCACCGGCGGCGCCTCGGGCTCGGAGAAGAGTTCCGCGATCGACGTGTCGAAGACCTGGGCGAGCTTCCGCAGGGTGGACAGGCTGGGGTCGGTCGCGCCGTTCTCGATCTGGCTGAGCAGGGCGGGCGACACGTCGGCGGCTGTGGCGAGCTGGCGCAGCGTGAGGGAGTGCTGCTGACGCAGGTCGCGGAGTCGGTCACCGAGCATGTGTCCTCGTTCCAAAACAGTGTGACTGAATCTTGATTGACCAGACTATACGGCCCTGTTTAGGATCCCTGAACATCAGGCGCTGATGTTCAACCTTACTGAACAGACCATGTCGCGTCGAAGCCCCGCGGATCCCGCACGGCGGGCCGCGCGATACGAAGGTAGGAACAGCATGTCGGTGTCTCCCCGCCGGCTCCTCGCCGGAGCGTCCGCTCTGGCGACGCTGGCCGTCCTCTCCGTCAGCGCCTGTAGCGCCGGCGGCAGTGGTGGAAACGCGAACGGTACGGCCAAGACCCTCACCGTGAACACCTCGTTCGTGCTCAAGACCCTCGACCCCGGCCGGGTGTACGAGGCGACCGGTCTGACCGCCGTGCACGCCCTCTACGACACCCTGCTCACCTTCAAGGGTTCGGACGTGAGCAAGCCGGTCCCCGCGCTGGCCGAGTCGTACCAGGCGTCGCCGGACGCCACGACGTTCACCTTCAAGCTGCGGCAGGGCGTGACGTTCGCCGACGGTAGCCCGCTCACCGCCGACGACGTCGTCTTCTCGCTCAACCGGCTGAAGAACATCAAGGGCAGCCCCGCGGTCACCGTCAGCGGCCTGACAGTGACCAAGACCGACGACAGCACCGTCGTGGTCGCCTCGGCCACCCCCGACCCGAACATTCCGGTGGTGCTGTCGATGCCGTCGACAGCGGTCCTCAACTCCAAGGTCGCCAAGGAGCACGGCGCCCGCGACGGCGCCGACGCCGCCCAGGGCGACACCGCGCAGCAGTACCTGGACACCAACTCCGTCGGCAGCGGCCCGTACGTGCTGAAGTCCTACGACCCGTCGTCGCAGGTGGTGTTGGAGGCCAACCCGAAGTACTGGGGCACCAAGCCGCAGTTCTCCCGGGTGGTGCTGCGCAACATGGATGTGCAGACCCAGAAGCTGACCATGCAGCGCGCCGAGGCGGCCGAGATCTCCCTGGACATCTCCGGCAAGCTCCTCGACGGACTGCCGGGCAGCCTGCAGACCTCCGGCGTGCAGGACACCGTCTACTTCCTCTTCCTCAACGCCGACCCGGGCGTCTCGGCGGTCACCGCGAACCCGAAGTTCAACCAGGCCCTGCGCGCCGCCATCGACTACCAGGGCATCGCCGCCCTGTACGGCAAGGGCGCCGCCCCCGGCGCCGGGCTGGTCGCGCCCGCCTTCCCGGGTGCGTTGCCGGCTGGCGAGGAGTCCAAGCGGGACGTGGCAAAGGCCAAGGCGCTGCTCGCCGAGGCCGGCCTGACCAACCCGACGGTGAAGTTCACCTACCCGGCCATCACCTACAAGGGTGTGGACCTCGGCACGGTGGCCACCAAGGTGCAGGGCGACGCCGCCGAGGCCGGCATCAAGCTGGAACTCAACCCGCAGCCGCTGACCACGTTCCTCGACGAGATGCGCGGCGGGAAGTCACCTCTCGGATTCACCCCGCAGAGCCTGAACTACCCGGTCGCCGACTCACTGATCAACAACATGGCACCGGGGCAGGCGACCGCGCTGCGTTCCGGCTGGACGGTCGAGCGGGCCGACCCGGCCGTGGTGGCCGCCGGCAAGAAGGTCACCGCGACCCTCGACCTGGCCGGCCGGGCCACCGCCATGCAGGAGTGGCAGCGGTTGATGAACGCGTCCTCGCCGTACCTCGTGCTGGCCAGCAACTCCTCCATCGTCGTGGCGACCACTGACCTGACCGGGGCGGACTACACCGCCGCCGGTTGGCAGGTGGACGTCGCCGCGGTCGGGCGCAAGTAGTCCCGACGACATGACGACAGTCCACGACGGTGAGCCGGGCGCGGTCGCCACGACCGCGTCCCGGCCCCGGGGTGCCCACCCGTTGCTGACCTTCCTGGCCAAGCGGGTGGCGGTCACCGCCGGCCTGCTGCTGGGCGTCACTGTGGTGACGTTCGGTCTGGTCAATGTGGTTCCCGGTGACCCGGTGACCGCCAACCTCTCCGACCAGGCGCTCAACGACCCCGCCGCGGTGGCCGCCTTCCGCGAGAAGTGGGGCCTGGACCAGCCGCTCTGGGCCCAGTACCTGCACTATCTGGGCAACCTGCTGCACGGCGACCTGGGCCATTCCCAGCAGACCGGGCGGGCCGTCCTGGACGACCTGTTGCACTACGTGCCGGCGACCCTGGAGCTGGCCCTGCCGAGCATGGTGCTGGCGCTGCTCATCGGCACCGGGATCGGCATGCTCGCGGCGGTCCGCAACGGCCGGCTCACCGACCAACTCGTCCGGGTCGGCGCCCTGCTCGGGCTCTCCACCCCGCCGTTCTGGCTGTCCCTGGTCGTGCTCTACGTCTTCTTCTACCAGCTCGGCCTGGCGCCCAGCGGCGGTCGACTCTCCACCGACTTCAGCCCGCCGCCCACCGTCACCGGCATGTACACGGTCGACGGGGCGCTCGCCGGGCAGTGGGACGTCGCCTGGGACGCCGCCCAGCACCTGTCCCTGCCGGTGCTCGTGCTGACCTCGCTGACCGTGGCGATGCTGGTCCGCTTCGTCCGCTCGGCGATGCTCGAGGTGCTCCAGCAGGACTACATCCGGGCCGCGTACGCGAAGGGTCTGCCGACCCGGGTGGTGCTGCGCCGGCACCTGCTGCGCGCCGGCCTCGTCCCGGTGGTCACCGTCTCCGGCCTGGCGTTCGCCTCGCTGCTCTCCGGCACGGTGCTGGTGGAGAGCATCTTCGGCTGGCCCGGCGTCGGCCAGTACGCCTACCGCTGCGCCACGGCGCTGGACCTGCCCGCGATCCTCGGCGTCAGCCTGTTCGTGGCACTCGTCTACACCCTGGTCAACCTGACCGTCGACCTGCTGTACGGGCTCATCGATCCGAGGATCCGGTTGTCATGACGACACTTGCAGACCCGAAGGCGGAGCGGGCCCTGGGCCGACGCCGCTGGCTCGGCCGACTGCGCGGCGGCTCGGCCAGTCGACCGGTCTGGCGCCAGCCGATCACGGTGGTGGCGTTGACCATCCTCGGTGGATGGTTGCTGCTGGCGTTGCTCGCGGACGTTCTCGCGCCGTACGACCCGCTGTCGCAGAGCGCCGACACGTACGCGTCGCCGTCCGGGGCGCACTGGTTCGGCACCGACTCGCTCGGCCGCGACATTCTCAGCCGGGTCATCCACGGCGCCCGGCTGTCCATCCCGCTGGCCCTGGCCATCGTCTCGCTGGCCCTGCTGGTCGGCGGGCTGCTCGGGCTGGTCGCCGGATACGTCGGCCGGTTCGTCGACGAGGCCCTGATGCGCCTGACCGACCTGGTGTTCGCGTTCCCGCAGATCATCCTGGCCATGGCGGTGACGGCGGCGTTCGGCCCGAACACCCGCAACGCCGTGCTGGCCCTGGTCATCGTCTCCTGGCCGGTCTACGCCCGGGTGATCCGCAGCGCCGTGTTGAGCATGCGCGGCGACGACTACCTCAACGCCGCCCGCCTGCTCGGCGTCGGGCCGATCCGGGCGTTGCGCCGCGACGTGCTGCCCAACAGCATCGGCCCGGCGATCGTGCTGGCCACCCTGGAGCTTGGCAACGCGGTGCTGCTGCTCGCCGCGCTGTCGTTCCTCGGCCTGGGCCCGCGCCCACCGGCCGCCGAGTGGGGCTCGATGGTGGCCCTCGGCGCGCAGGACCTGTCGATGTGGTGGGTCAGCGTGTTCCCCGGCCTCGCCATCCTCACCGTGGTGATGGCCTTCAACGTGCTCGGCGACGCGCTGCGCGACCGGCTCGACCCCCGCTACACGAAGGGACGCTGAGGTGGCACCGCTGCTTGACGTCGACTCCCTGGCCGTCACCCTGCCCTCACCGCGTGGCCCGCTGCCGATCCTGCACGACGTGTCGTTGACAGTCGACGAGGGGGAACTGGTCGGCATCGCGGGGGAGAGCGGCTGCGGCAAGAGCCTCACCGCGCAGACCCTGCTGGGGTTGCTGCCCCCGGGAGCAGCGGTCACCGGCTCGGCCCGGTACGCCGGCACCGAACTGTTGGGCCTGGACGCCCGGGGCTGGCAGCGGGTCCGTGGCGCCGGCATCGCCATGGTCTTCCAGGACCCGAGCGCGGCCCTGCACCCGATGCTCACGGTCGGGCGGCAGCTCACCGAGCACATGCGGGTGCACCTGCGGATGGACCGTCGAGCTGCCGGCCGCCGCGCTGTGGAACTGCTCGACCAGGTTCGCATCCCGGACCCGGAGCGGGCGCTGCGCGCGTACCCGCACCAGTTCTCCGGCGGAATGCGGCAGCGGGTGGCCATCGCCATCGCGCTGGCCGCCCGGCCCCGACTGCTGATCGCCGACGAACCGACGACCGCCCTCGACGTCACGGTGCAGGCCGGCATCCTCGCCCTGCTGGAACGGCTGCGCGCCGAGACCGGGCTGGCCGTCGCGTTCATCACCCACGACCTCGGGGTGCTCAGCGCCCTCACCACCCGTGGCTACATCTTCTACGCCGGGCGGGTCGTCGAGACCGGCCCGACGGGCAGCCTGCTCACCGCCCCCACCCACCCGTACACGGCCGCGTTGCTCGGCGCCCGACCGCACGGCACCCAGACCGGCGGGACGTTGCGGCCCATCCCGGGCGCCCCGCCGGCACCCGGCGAGGCACCGCCGGGCTGCCCGTTCCAACCCCGCTGCGGGTACGCCGAACCGTCCTGCGGCGAGGCCCCGCCCCCGCTCACCCCCGCCGGAGCCGACCGGTCGGTGGCCTGCGTGGTCCGTCCGCACCTGGAGGTGGCCGCGTGAACACCACAACGCCCGCGCGACTGTCCTTCACCGACGTCGAGGTCGAGTACCGATCCCGAGGGCGTGGCCGGGTGCGGGCCGTCGCCGGGGTCAGCCTGGAGGTGTCGCCCGGCCAGATCGTCGGCCTGGTCGGCGAGTCCGGGTGCGGCAAGTCCACCCTCGCCCGCGTCGCGGTCGGGCTCAGCGCGCCGAGCGCCGGCACCGTCGAGTACGCCGGCCGACCGGTCACCCCGCTGGGCTGGCGGCCCCGCTCCGGAGCCGAGGTCGGCCTCCAGATGGTCTTCCAGAACCCGTACGCCTCGCTGAACCCCCGGCGCACCATCGGCTCCCAACTCCTCGACGGCGTGCCGGCCGCGGTCACCGGGTCGGCCCGCCGAGCCCGGGTGCACGAGCTGCTCGAACGGGTGGCCATGCCGGCCAGCGCCGCCCAGCGGTACCCGCACCAGTTCTCCGGCGGTCAGCGGCAGCGCCTGGCGATCGCCCGCGCGCTCGCCCCGGAACCCCGGATGATCATCGCGGACGAGCCGGTGACCGCGCTGGACGCCTCGTCCCAGGCCCAGGTGGTCAACCTGCTCGTCGGGCTGGTCCGCGACCTCGACATGGGCATGCTCTTCATCTCCCACGACCTGGCGCTGGTGCACGAGATCGCCGACGTGACCGCCGTGATGTACCTGGGCCGGATCGTCGAGGCCGCACCCACCCGCGAGCTGTGGCGCGAGCCCCGACACCCGTACACCCGGGCGTTGATCGACGCGGTGCCGCAGATCGGGCCCACCCCGCGCCTGCCCGCCATCCTCGCCGGGGAGGTGCCCGACCCGGCCAACGCGCCCACCGGGTGCCGTTTCCGGCCACGCTGCCCGCACGCGTTCGCGCCCTGCGGGGAGCAGCCGCCCACAGTCGACCTGGGCGGCCGCAGCGTCGCCTGTTGGCTCACCGACTCCGCGACGGCCCCGACCGTCGCGCGATCACTCTGAGGACGTCCCATGCGCAAGCCCACCGAACAGGTCCTGGTCAACCTCGCCCTCTACGACGGTGTCCAGGACGCCCTCCAACCGGATCGCGGCATCTGGATCGACGCCGACGGGATGATCCGTGCCGTCGGTCAGGTCGACGACGTCCTCGCCGAAGCCGGCGCGGCCCGCGTGGTCGACCTGGGCGGTGAGCACGTCATGCCGGGTCTGACCAACATGCACGTCCACCTCTCGCTGGGGCTGCCCGGCCACCTCGCCGACACGGTGCACGGCGCGAACCTGGCCGAACTGGTGCTGCTGATGGCCGACTCGGCTCGGCGCACCCTGCACTCCGGTGTCACCACCGCCCGCCTCGTCGGGGAGAACCGGTACGCGGACTTCGCCCTGCGCAGGGGGATCGAGGCCGGCGCTGTCGACGGCCCGCGCATCTTCACCGCGGGGCACGCGCTCTGCTGCACCGGCGGGCACGGCTGGGAGGCGGACGCCCTGGAGGCCGACGGCGCGGACGGGTTCCGTCGGGCCACCCGCGAACAGCTCCGCGCCGGCGCCGACCTGATCAAGGTCTGCATCTCCGGTGGGATCGCCGGCCAGCACGAGGCGATCGACACCCCGCAACTGCTCGACGACGAGATGGCAGCGGTCATCCGCGTCGCGCACGACTGGGGACGCAAGGTCACCGCGCACGCCGGCCCGGCCGACTCGGTCCGCCGAGCCGTCGAACTGGGCCTCGACTGCGTCGAGCACGGGTACGAACTGACCGACGACGTCACCCGACTGATGGCCGAGCGGGGTGTCTGGTACGTGCCGACGATCGTGGTGAGCCGCTGCGAGCAGTTCTTCCGCGACTCCGGGGTGCCCGGCTGGCTGATGGACCGGGCCCTCGCGGCCGGCCCCCGGCACTGGGAGAGCCTCCAGCACGCCATCCGCAACGGCGTGCCGATCGCCCTGGGCAGCGACATGCCCCCGCACGCCGGCTACGACGAGACCACAGCGACTGTCCGCGAACTGGAGTTCATGGTGGACGCGGGGATGCCCGTCGCGGACGCGCTCAAGGCCGCCACCACCCGCCCCGCGCAGTGGCTGGGCCGTGCCGACACCCTCGGCACCGTCGACGCCGGTAAGCACGCTGACCTGCTGGTGCTGCGCGACGACCCGACCCGCTCGGTCTCCGCGTTGCGCACCCTGCACGCGGTGCTGAAGGGCGGGGTGGCGTACCGCGACGACCACGGCCGGCTCGGCGTACCGCGATGACCAGCATGACCGAGGTCGCCGACGGGTACCTCGACGCGCTCGCCGAGCTTGACCCGCAGGCGGCCCAGGCGGCGGGGCGTACACCGGGATCGCACGTCCCGGATCTCTCGCCGGAGGGGTTCGACGCCCGCGCCGAGCTGGCCCGACGCGCCGCGACGGCCGCCGCCGCGGCGACCACCCACGGCCCCGGGGAGCGATCCCTGGCCGACGCCCTGCTCGACCGGCTGGCCAGTGAGGTCGACCTGTACGACGCGGGGTTCACCACCCGGCTGCTCGCCCCGCTGGCCACGCCGGTGCACCTGCTCCGGCAGCTCTTCGACAACCTGCCCCGACACACCGAGGACGACTGGGCGGTGGTCGCCGACCACCTGCACCAGGTGCCCGACGCCCTCGCCCGGTACGCCGCGACGCTGCGCCGGTCGGCGCAGCAGGGCCAGCTGGTCGCCCGCCGCCAGGTGCTGGTGGTCGCCGACCAGTGCACCTCCTGGACCACGGCCGACTTCTACGGGCGGTTGGTCGACGGCTGTCCCGACGGCCCGCTCGCCGCTCGGCTGCGCCGGGGCGCGCGGCTGGCGACCGCCGCCACCACCGGTTTCGCCGCGTTCCTCCGCGCCGAGCTGGCACCCGCCGCGTCCGAGGCGGACGGTGTCGGCGGCGACCTGTACCGGGTCACCGCCCGCAGTTTCCTCGGCGCGACAGTCGACCTCGACGAGGTGTACGCGTACGGCTGGGCGGAGTTGATCCGCACCGCCGCCGAGCTGCGGGCCGTCGCGGGCGAGCTGGGCCACTCGCGGGTGGCCGCCGCGCGGGCGGCCCTGGACGCCGACCCGGCCGGTCGGGTGGCGGCCGGGCCTGCCCTGGAGGAGTGGCTGCGCCGACGCACCGAGCAGCTGACCGATGCCCTCGACGGCACCCACTTCGACATTCCGTCCGCCACCCGCCGGGTGGTGTGCCGGATCAGCCCCGCCACGTCCGGGGTCATGTACTACACGCCTCCCGACCCGGCGTTGACGCGTCCCGGCGCGATCTGGTGGTCGGTGCCCACCGGCGAGTCGACGGTGCCGGTGTGGCGGCACGTCGGCACGCTCTGCCACGAAGGGCTGCCCGGCCACCACCTCCAGCACGCCGTCACCCTCACCACCGCCGCTCTGCACCCGTGGCAGCGCACCCTGTGCCAGGTACACGGGTACGCCGAGGGGTGGGCGCACTACTCCGAGCGCCTCGCCGACGAGATCGGCCTGTACGCCGGCCCGGCCGAGCGCCTCGGCATGCTCGACGGCCAGATGTGGCGGGCCGCCCGGGTGGTCATCGACCTGGGCCTGCACCTCGGGCTGCCGATCCCGGCCGGCAACGGTTTCACCGAGGAGCGGCACTGGACGCCCGCGCTCGCGGTGGACGTCCTCACCCGCGTCGCCGGCCTGGACGCCGAGACCGCGCGTTTCGAGGTCGACAGGTATCTCGGCTGGCCGGCACAGGCCCTGGCCTTCAAGGTCGGCGCGCGGCTGTGGCAGCAGGCCCGCCGGGACGCCGAGCGCCGCGAGGGTCCGGCCTTCGACCGGAAACGCTTCCACCACACCGCGTTGGCGCTCGGACCCATGGGACTGGATCCGCTCCGCGCCCGCCTGGCCGACCTGCCCTGACCCCCGAAGCGCCGTACCCGATCGGAAGTGACAGCCGATGAGCGATGAGCTCCCCACCACCATCACCGACCTGTACCGGTCCCTCGGCGACCGGCAGGCCTTCGACGCGCACCTGCACCCCGACCTGACGTTCTGGGAGTCCGACGCCGATGGCCTGCTGTCCGGCCTGCCTGCGCTCGACGACCTGCGGGACCGGCGGGCGACCCGGGCGACCGGGTCGGCGCCGATCTCGGTGGCGCCGGAACACCTGCGTGCCGATGCCTGGGGCGACACCGGTCTGGTCCGCTACGTGCTGCGGGCCCGCTTCGCCGACACCCGGCCGGACGAGTGTTTCCGGGTGACCGATGTCCTGCGCCGCGAGGACGGCTCCTGGCGCATCGTGCACCACCACGCGGAGGCAGTGCGATGAGCGTAGAGGAACCCACCACCGACCTGTACGACCTGCGGATCGTGGTGGAGCGGATCGAGGGCCGCTCGGTGTGCGGCCTGAAACCGGGCGACCACATCGACCTGACCGGCTCCAACCGGCTCACCATCCCCGCCGGGGGGCACTTCTGCCTCTACGCCCTGGCGGCGTGCCTGCCGTTGCTGCCGGCGAAGCAGCGAGCGCTGGCCGAGGGCGACTGGATGGCCCGGGACAGCCACGTCGCCTGCCCGGACCCGGACGAGCGGCTCATCATGCGCATCGAGCGGACCGGCCTTCAGCGCATCCCCACCGAGGAGCTGACGTGAGCGCAGGGCTGGTCGGCATCGGCCTACAGTCCGACAAGTCCGCCGACGAGTACGCGGAGCTGGCCGAACTGACCGAGCGGCACGGCTTCGACGTGCTGTCGGTCTTCGGTGACCTGATGTACCAACCGCCGATCTTTCCGCTGCTGGTGGCGGCCCGGCACACCCGGCGGATCCGCCTGGGCGCGGCGTGCCTCAACCCGTTCACCATGCACCCGGTGGAGGTGGCCGGTCAGGTGGCCGCACTGGACCTGGCCTCGCGGGGGCGGGCCTACCTGGGCCTGGCCCGGGGCACCTGGCTCAACGAGATCGGCGTGCCGCAGGTCCGTCCGATCCGGCGCATCGTCGAGACGGTCGCCGTCGTACGGCTGCTGCTCGCCGGCGACGACGGCGGTTTCCAGGGTGGGGAGTTCACTGTCGCCCCGGGCACATCACTGCGGTACACGCCGGCCCGTGCCGATGTGCCGGTCCTCGTCGGCACCTGGGGGCGGCAGACCGCCCGGGCAGCGGCGGGCTTCGCCGGCGAGGTCAAGGTCGGCGGGTCGGCAAACCCGGCGATGGCCCGGATGATGCGCGCCTGGCTGGACGACACGGCGGTCGCGGACCGGGACGGCACGGGTGTCGTGCTCGGCGCGGTCACCGTCGTCGACGAGGACGGTGCGCTGGCGCGCCGGGTGGCCCGCCGGGAGGTGGCCATGTACCTGGCGGTGGTCGCCGTCCTCGACCCGACGATCGAGGTGGACCCGGAGCTGCTGGCCCGCATCAAGCAGCACGTCGGCCGTCGGGAGGACGACCTCGCCGGCGCGCTGATCGGCGACGACCTGCTCGATCTGTTCGCCTTCTCCGGCACGCCCGAGCACGTCGCGGGGCAGGCGGCGGCGGTGTTCGACGCCGGTGCGAGCCGGGTGGAGTTCGGCACCCCGCACGGGTTGACGCCGCACGGCGGCATCGACCTGCTCGGCCGGCGGGTGCTCCCACTGTTACGGGCGTGAAAACCTCCTCGTCGAAGGCTCCCCGTAGATCGTCTCCCTGCATATGATCTTGCCGGAGTCGCCCGAAGAGGCGGATTCGTCCACATTAGACGAGGAGCAACATGCTCAGGAAAACGCGGTGGCTGTTGGCCGTCGCCGTCACGGCCACGACACTGACCGCCCTACCGGGCGGCGCTGCCACGGCCGGCCCCAACGGCATGGGTAAGACCGGCTCACCCGCAGCCGCGGCCGACGGGAAGACACACACCGTCACCCTGCTGACCGGGGACGTGGTGACCGTACGGGACACCGGATCGGGCTGCCCACAGGCCACGGTGCGACCGGCCGACGAGAACGCGGTGATCAGCCAGAGCTGTGGCCCCGACGGTCACCTGCACGTCGTCCCCGCCCGCGTCGCGTCCCAGATCGGCCCGGTCCTGGACCCCGACCTGTTCGACGTCACCACGCTGATCGCCGACGGCTACGACGACGACAACGCAGCCGAGCTGCCGCTCATCGTGCAGCCCGCCACCGCGTCCGCCCGGGTGGCCGCGCTCGGTGACGTGCTGTCGCTGCCCAGCATCGGTGCGGTCGCCGGCCGCGTACCCAAGAAGAGCCCGGCCACCGCGAAGCTCGCCACCAACTCGCTGCTCGCCGGTGCGAAGAAGGTCTGGCTCGACCGCAAGGTCCGGGCCACCGCCCTGACCGGCGGTGGGCGACAGGCCAGCCTGGACCGCAACCTCGGCCAGATCGCCGCGCCGGACGCCTGGAAGGCCGGCTACACCGGCAAGGGCGTGCGGGTCGCGGTGCTCGACACCGGCGCCGACTTCACGCACCCGGACCTGGTCGGCCGGGTCGCCGAGCGGGCCGACTTCACCGTCGAGGGCGGCGACGCCGTCGACCACAACGGCCACGGTACGCACGTCGCCTCGACCATCGCCGGCACCGGCGCGGCCGCCCACAGTCAGCGTCGCGGCGTGGCGCCGGACGCCACGCTGGTGATCGGCAAGGTCCTCGACGACAACGGCTACGGCGACGACTCCGGCATCATCGCCGCCATGGAGTGGGCCGCCACCCGGGCCGACGTCATCAACATGAGCCTCGGTGGCAGCGACCCGGACGACGGCACCGACCCGCTGTCGCTCGCCGTCGACGGGCTGAGCAAGTCCACCGGCACGCTGTTCGTCATCGCCGCCGGCAACAGCGGCGCCGCCATCTCCTCGCCGGGCTCGGCCGCCAGCGCGCTGACCGTCGGCGCTGTCGACCGGAACGACAAGCTCGCCGACTTTTCCAGCCGTGGGCCGCTGGTCACCAGTAACGCGGCCAAGCCGGAGGTGGTCGCCCCCGGTGTCGACATCGTCGCCGCTCGGGCCGCCGGCACCAACCTCCAGGACCCGATCGACAGGTACTACGAGGCGATCAGCGGCACCTCGATGGCCAGCCCGCACGTGGCGGGCGCCGCCGCGCTGCTCGCCCAGCGCCACCCGGACTGGACCGGTGAGCGGCTCAAGGCCGCGCTCGTCGGCGCCGCCGACCCGCTCGCCGACATCGACCCGTACGCCGTCGGCGCCGGCCGGCTCAACGCGGCCCGGGCCCTCGGCGGCCCGACCAGCGACCAGCCGGTGGTCAACCTCGGCACCTTCGCCTACCCGCAGTCCGGGACCAGCGAGACGAAGCTGAGCTGGACCGGTGAGTCGACGGCAGTTCTCGACCTCGACGTGTCGATCGTCAACCACGACGGCCAGTCGGTGCCGCGCGGCGCGGCGTCGCTCTCGACGAGCCGACTGACGCTCAAGCACGGCACCACCGCCGCGGCGACCCTCCGGATCAACCGTGCCGCGCTGGCCGCCCGGCCGGGCTTCTACCTGGCCACCGTCACCGCCCGCACCGGCCGCACGCTGGTCTCGACGACGCCGGTGAGCTTCTACGTCGAGCAGCCCAGCCACGATCTGACGATCCACACGAAGCCACTGCCGGGCCTGAAGGACGGCGCGGAGAGCTGGATCAACCTGATGGTCACCAACCTCACCGACCCGCTGATCTACTACGGCGGTGCGAGCGGTACACCCGGTGACACCTTCACGCTGCGGGTACCGGCCGGTCGGTACGCGATCCTCGGCTCCTCCGTCGCCTACTACGTCGACAGTGACGTACTGGAGACGACGCTCGCCGCCGAGGCCGACCTGGACGTGCGCGGCGCCCGGAGCGTGACGCTCGACCCGGCGCGGGCCAAGCCGGTGACGGCGACTGTCGACGCGGTGCCCACCACGCCCACCCGGACCGACTTCACAAACGTCCAGACCGCGGCGAACGGCCTGTCCTGGTGGCACCAGATCAGCGGGTACGGGACCAAGACGACGGTCCGCACCACCGCGCTGACGAAGCCCACCGTCGGCTCCCGGCGCACCTGGGCGGCCGTCAACCTGGACTCGACGGCCGGCACCGCCAAGCCGTACCGCTACAACCTGGTGCACGAGTACGCGGGTGGCGTACCGGCCGACCCCGCCTTCCGGGTGAACAAGACCGAGCAGGCGAAGCTGGCCCGGATCGACGAGCGGTTCCACCAGACGGACTCGCCGGAGATGTTCACCCAGCTGATCCGTACCGGCATGACCCGCGACGGGGTGTGGGTGACCCAGACCCACGAGGGGAACCTGCCGCCGTACCGGACCGACTACCTCTCGCCCGACATCCTCTGGGCCGACCAGGGCGGCTACGGCGGGCTGGCCGCGGACGAGGCACCCCGCAGCTACCGGCCGGGTAGCCGGCAGACCAAGATCTGGGCGCGTCAGCCCCTGCACTCCGACTGGTACGACGACCCGGCCGGTGCCGACTGGAGCTGCGCCACCGCGCCGGCACGGACCCGGGGCAACCTGCACCTCGACCTGGTGTCGCTGACCGACCAGCACCAGCGGGCCGACTGCCTGCAGGGCGAGGCGATCGGCGTGAAGCGCAAGCTGTCGCTGTACCGCAACGGCAAGCTGGTCGACGAGCGGTCCGGCCCGTTCGGCGACTTCACCGTCCCGCAGTCGATGGCCGACTACCGGGTGACCCTCGACGTCGACACGAGCCTGATCCTGCCGATCTCCACCACTGTCAACACCTCGTGGACGTTCCGGTCCGCTGGCCCCGACGGGACCGGGAGCGTGCCGTTGCCGCTGCTCGCGGTCGACTACGCCCTGCCGATGGACCACCACAACCACCCGGTCGACGGCACCGCCGAGCTGGCCGTCCGGCAGGCGCACGGTGTGAAGACGCAGAAGGTGACGTCGTTCCAGGTCTGGACCTCGACGGACGACGGTGCCACCTGGACGTCGGCCCGGGTCACCGGCAACGGAGACAGCTACCGGGTCGCGCTGCCGAAGGCCGCCTCCGGGCAGGCCGTCTCGCTGCGGGTGAAGGCCGCCGCCAGCGGCGGTAGCGGAATCGACCAGACCATCATCCGGGCGTACCACGCCGGCTGACCGTCGACACTGTGGTGCGGCCCGGCTCCGGCCGGGTCGCACCACCTTTTTGTCGCGGTGTCGATCCGGGCCCGTCTCGTTCGTCGTGACGGTGAACCTGACGCCGACACCGAGAGGCACGTCCATGACGTCCGTCGTCGAGACTCCGCTGCGCCGAACCCGTTTCCTGCTGGGCTGCGGCACGGTCGCCGGCCTTCTCTTCCCCGTCCTGTCGTTCGGGCAGGCGTTCACCCGACCCGGATTCGAGTTGCGCCGGCACGCGCTCAGCTCACTCACCCTCGGTGACCTCGGCTGGTTGCAGGTGATCGCGTTCGCGGGCACCGGCGTGCTGGCCGTCGCCTTCGCGGTGGGCCTGTGGCAGGCGCTGCGACCGGGACGGGCCGGCACTGTGGTGCCGGTGCTGGTCGGCGTGTACGGGGTGGCGATGGTCGGCGGCGGAATCTTCGTGCCCGACCCGGCGCTCGGCTGGCCACCCGGCGCCCCGGCGGGGCTTCCCGAGCAGGCCAGCACCGGCAGCGTCCTGCACACGGTGTGCGGCGCCGCGGCGTTCCTGTCACTGATCGCGGCCGGCCTGCTGCTCGCTCGACGGTTCGCCGGCCAGGGGGACCGCAACTGGGCGCTCTACAGCGCCGCCAGCGGTGCCGTCGCGTTCGTGCTCACCGCCCTGCCGTGGAGCGAGGGGAGTGCGAGCATCCGCTTCGCCGTCGGAGCGGTGCTCATCTCGGGGTGGCTCGTCGCGCTCTCCTGGCGGGCGCGCGACGAGGTGGCCTGACCGTCACTGGCCCTCCCAGACCGCCTTCGCCCCGGAGTCGCCGGTGCGGTACACGTAATACACGGTGACGGCGGCGGCCACCAGCGACAACACCTGCAACGCCGGGGTCAGCAGTCGGGGGCGCGCACCCTCGGCCGGTCGCGGCGGGACGAGCCGGACCAGTGCCAGGGCCACAGCCCCCAACCCGATGCTGGCCCAGAACGTGATGTCGCCGAACTCCTGGTGCGCCTCCAGCGTCGGGAGGAACTCGGGGGTGACCCGATTGGCGGCGCGCATCCGCTCGAGGAAGGCGTCGCCGGAGAGCTTCGTCAGCAGGGCGGCGACCGGCGTGCCCACGGCGAGCAACCCCAGCACCCACCGGGTGTGCGGCCGGATCAGCGGGACGAAGGCGTAACCGACAGTCAGCAGGGCCAGTAACGGCACGAACACGACCGCGGCGTGCAGCAGCAGAGGGTGGGCCGGGATGCCCATGAACTCCTCGAACATCGGCGTCTCCTCCGGTGACATCGCCCTGGACGTTGATCGTCCGCAGAGCGACGTTATCGGTACCGCGCCGGCATGTCATCCCCGTCGATCGCCCGACTACCGGGAGCGCGGCAGGCAGTCCTTCTTGTACTTGAGGCCCGAACCGCACCAGCAGGCGTCGTTGCGCTCCGGCGGCCAGGCGATCCGTGCGCTGGGCCGCGCCGACACCTCGGCCGCGTAGCCCGCCCGCACCGACGCGTCGGCCGGATCGCCGCCACGTCGACCGGCGAACGCGGTCAACCCGGCGACTGTCGCGCCGAACACGCCCAACCCGGCCTGACCGGCCTCCCTGAGCCGAACCAACTCCGTCTCCAACCGGCCCCGGTGCGCGTCCCAGTCCGGCCCGTACACCTCGCCGAGGGCGGGATGCTCGGCGAGCAGGCGATCGAACTCGGCCCGCGGCCAGAAGAGCAGATCCGACTCGGAGTCCCTACGCTCCCCGGCCCGACGCACGAGCTGGGTTTCGAGCCGGTCCGCCAGGTCGTCCTGCCGGTCATGCGGCAGGTTCAGATTCCGGCGTACCCGATGCCGCTGTTGCAACAGGAAGAAGGCGACACCTGGAGCGTCCGGCGGACCGAGGTCGACCACCGGGTCGATCGCGGTGCTGGCCGGTCCGGACGCCGCGGTCGCGCGGTCGCCGAGCACTGTGTCGACCGCCTCGCTCAGCCACGTCTCGGCGATCGCCGAACGCCCACCGGCGTCCAGCGCCGCACTGACGTAGGCGGGGGCGTCGGGCTGCACGAGCAGCAACTGGCGCAACGCGGTCAACTCCGCCATCGCCTCGTCGTCGCGACCGCCGGCCCGGAACAGGGCGCGGGCCCGCAGCGCGCGGGCGAACCCGGCCCGAGGGTCATCTCCGGACGGGTACGCCGCCAGGGCCTGCTCCGCGTACCGCAGCGCCGCCTCGGGCCTGGCCCGGATCTCCGCGATCTCGGCGGCCAGTGTGAGCGCGTCGCCAGCGTCGTCCGGGTCCTCCAGCCGGCCCTGCTCGGCGGCCCCCGCGAGATCGGCGGCGACGCCGAGCGGATCGGCCATCCCGAGCGCCGAGCGGCGAAGTTCGGCGAGGTCAGCCTTGGTGAGTGTCTCTCTCGTCGGCACGATCTCACGGTACGTCGGGGTACTCGCGGTATGCGGGCAGATCACCTGTTACGCCGCTCTCATACCGGCTCTCATGCCGCCCGCCGTGCCGACTACGACCAGGCGCCGGCCGCCGCAGCCTGGGCGGCGTAGGTGTCGAAGTCGAGCGGGTCCCGTCCG
This sequence comes from Micromonospora sp. D93, assembly GCF_018070365.1. Lineage (NCBI taxonomy): Bacteria > Bacillati > Actinomycetota > Actinomycetes > Micromonosporales > Micromonosporaceae > Micromonospora > Micromonospora sp. D93. Next base: position 61,221 of record NZ_JAGPXW010000017.1, read on the forward strand.
AGAACCCGCCGTACCCCGTCGGCCGGTTCGGCGAGATGGCCCGCCCGCATCCCGGCGAACAGGGCGTTCAACGCCGTGGCCGTCTCCGCCGGATAACCCTCGGCGAGCAGTTCGGCGTGGTACTGCTCCGGGGTGAGCTCCACGTAGCGGATCGAACGGCCGCTCACCCGGGCGATCGTCGCCACCGCCGCGGCGAAGGTGAGCGCACGAGGACCGGACAGGTCGTACACCTGTTCGTGGTACCGCGCGTTGAGCGACGACACTGTTGGTCCGGTGCTGCGCGCCATGCACGACGCGCCCGGCCGGCAGTGGACCCTGGCCAGCCTCGCCGCGCGGGCCGGGGTCTCCCGGTCCACACTGGCCAAACGGTTCACCGCGTTGGTGGGCGAACCCCCGCTCACCTACCTGACCGACTGGCGCATGACAGTGGCCGCCGACATGCTTGCCGAGTCGACAGCGACGGTCGCCGCCGTGGCGCGTCAACTGGGGTACGCGGACGCGTTCGGCTTCAGCGCGGCCTTCAAACGCGTGCACGGCATGAGCCCGAGCGGACATCGACGACTCACCCGTGCCGTTTTTCGGCCCGGCGTGGGTTGACGCTCACGGCATCCGCCCGCGCGGACCTCCCGTTCCCGGCGCAGCCACGGCGCGGGTGATGCGGTCGCCGAGCCGACGCAGATGGTCGACCAACTCCACTGGCTCGTGGACGGTGAAGTCGCACCCGAGCAGTGTGAGCCGGAAGGCGAGCCAGTCGACTGTGTCTTCCGGGCTGTGCCATCGGCACGACACGTCGTCGAGCGGCTCGAACTCGCCGGCGTGGTCGCCCAGCCGGGCAGCCGCCTGCTCGGCCGGCACCGCGAGCGTCGCCACCGCCCGGAACACCGGTGCCAGGCTGTAGAGCTGGTCGGTCACGAACGCGGACGCGTCGTCGGTCGGTAGCTCGCGGGGCGCCACCCGTACCCCGGTTGTGGTCGCCTGTTCGACGCGGTCGACGCGGAAAGTGCGCCAGTCCTCGCGCTCGTTGTCATAGCAGACGACGTACCAACGACGGCCCACCACGACGAGCCGGTGCGGTTCGACGAGCCGCTCGCTGATGCCGCCGTCGCCGTCGCGATAACCGAAGCGGACCCGCTCGTGTGCCGAGGCTGCTGCCGCGAGGACGATGAGCTGCGTCGGATCGACAAGCGACACCGCCGCCGCGGTAGACGACACGGTGGCCGCGGTGAGGGCGCTGACGTGGCGGCGTAGCCGCGGCGGCAGCACCTGCTGGAGTTTGGCGAGGGCCCGCACCGACGCCTCGGCGATGCCGGCGACCGGCTGCCGGGCCGCGGTGTGCAGGCCGACAGCGATCACCACCGCCTCCTCGTCATCGAGCAGCAGCGGAGGCATCGCCTTACCCGCGACCAGCCGGTAGCCGCCCAGTGCGCCCAGGCTGGCCTGGACCGGGTAGCCGAGCTCACGCAGTCGGTCGATGTCGCGGCGCACGGTCCGCGGGGTCACCGCGAGACGCTCGGCGAGTTCGCTGCCGGGCCATTCGCGGGGCGTCTGCAGAAGGGAGAGCAGTCGTAACAGGCGGGCCGGTGTGTCGCGCATGCTCCCATGATGGGTCCAGATCTAGGACAGTTACCAGCCTAGATCGCGTCTAACGTCGCCCATCTGAGTGCGCGGACGCCGCACCGGAATGAGGAGACGAACCGATGAAGGTTGTTCCCGACGGCTACCACACCGTGACCCCCTGGATCATCTCGCCGGGGAGGACAGGCGCACTCATCGACTTCATCGTCGGCGTCTTCGACGCCACCGAACTGGCCCGCATGGAGGTGGACGGCGTGATCGGCCACGCCGAGGTTCGTATCGGGGACTCGGTCGTGATGATGTTCGACAAGCCCCAGTGGCCGGCCACGCCCGCCTTCCTGCGTCTCTACGTCGCCGACGACGCCGAGGTGCTCCGCCGGGCCGTCGAACGCGGGGCGAGCGTCGTCACCGAGCCGACCGAGCTCTTCTGGGGCGACCGGGTCAGCCGTTTCCGCGACCCGCTCGGCAACCTGTGGTGGATCCACCAACGCGTGGCCGAGCCCACCGAGGAGGAGATGGGTCGACGGCTCAACGACCCCGAATTCACCAAGGCAATGGAGTACGTCCAGGGTGCCGACTTCTCTCCCCACAGCTGACCGTCAGCGGGGTGGGTTCGTCAGAACTCCTCGTACACCGCCGGGTCCTGGTCGGAGAGCCGCCCGTCCGGGCGGCCCAGCGCGGTGATGGCCTCGACCTGCGCGTCGGTGAGCTTGATACCGAAGACGTCCAGGTTCTCGACCTGCCGCTGCGGGGAGGCGGCCTTGGGCAGCGGAATCACCTGACGGGCCACGTGCCAGGCGAGGATCGTCTGCGCCGGGCTGACGCCGTGCGCGGTCGCGATTTCCACGACGACGGGATGCTGCTGCAGGTCGTTGCCGTGCCCGAGCGGGCTCCACCCCTGCACCAGGATGCCGTTCTCCCGGTGGTAGTCGAGCGCCTCCTGCTGCGGAAAGTACGGGTGCACCTCGATCTGGTTGACCACCGGGGCGACCCCGGTCTCGGCCACCAGCCGCTCGATGTGCTCGGGCAGGAAATTGGAGAGCCCGATGTGCCGGACGAGCCCACGCTCACGCGCCTCGATCAGCGCCCGCCACGCCTGCACGTACAGATCGACCTTCGGGTTCGGCCAATGGATGAGGTACAGGTCGACCCGGTCGAGGCCGGTGCGGAAGACACTCTCCTCGATGGTGGTCAGCGCCTCGTCGTAGCTGTGGTGCCGCCCCGGCAGCTTCGAGGTGACGACCAGCTCGTCCCGCACGTCACCGGCCGAACGGGCGGCCCGGCCGACAGCGCCCTCGTTCTCGTAGTTCACCGCGGAGTCGATCAACCGGTAGCCCGCCCGGATCGCCTGACCGATCGCGTCGACACCCGCCGAGCCGTTCAGCCGGTACGTGCCGAGCCCGATCGCCGGCAGGGTGGTGCCGTCGGCTGCCGTGAGATGGGGAATCGTCATGGTTGATCTGCCTTTCGTCGACCGTGACTGGACCCTACCCGCACGGATTGGGCTGCTGAGACCAACCGGTCGATCAGCTCAGGTCGGCGTCCGTTGGCGCCTCGTAGACCGTCTCGACCGACCGGATCACCTTGACCATCGAGGCGAGGTACTCCCGTGTCTCGGCATCCGTGGAATAGACGATCGTGCCCTTCAGCCCGCGGGTCAGCAGGACCTTGTAGGTGTTGCGGATCAGTAGATCCGATTCGGCGTCGCTGACCGCCTTGCGGCTGCGGAACGCCGGGTCCTTCGACTTCTCGCGCCGCGTCACCAGCCGGCCGTCCCGAGCGACCAGGTCCGGCCCGACGATGACGCCCGACCAGTCGTACTCGAAGCCCTGCGCCGTGTAGACGCAGCCCACCTGACCGAAACCGTTCGGGTCGGTGGCCCAGAACGCGCTGCCTGGCGCCTCGCCGACGCTGCGGTCACTCTTGACGTTCCAGGGTCGCGACCACAGGTCGACCTGCACGTCCGGCACCAAACTGTCATCCGGACGTGGATCGCTCCACGGCCAGCAGTACCCAGCGGACATTCTGGCGGTCACACCGGGCGCCTGCTTGCTGGCGAGGAAGGCTTCCATCTCCTCTGGCGACTCGGCGAGACGTAGGTCGACCTTCCCGTCGCCGGTCCAGACCGAGGGCTCGCCGCCATCGAGACCGAGCAGGTCAACGACCCACCCCTCGTACGTCTCGCTGCCACCGCACCGGAACTGGCCGTGCAATGACACGACCTCGACGTCGAGCTTGAGCTTCTTCGCGTACGACGAGATGACCTCGACGTTGCCCAACTCGCCCGGCTTCACCACCTGATGCTCGTCGAGCAGGAAGACAGGCACCCGGGCCGCGGCGATGAGTTCGTCAATCTGCGAACGAGCCTCCTCCCGCCGAGCTTTCGGCGTGAAGCGGTTGACGGACGTCTCCCGGATGCGGTGCGCCTCGTCGCAGATCAGGACGTCCAGACCGTTGCGTTCAGCTGACATGAAGCTGTTGAAGTAGCCAAACAGATTCTTCAGCCGCGTCGAGCCCTTTCCGGCGTACCGGCGCAAGGTCTGGGTAAACGACCGCGAGCCCGTGGCGTGCATGACGGAACGGTTCTGGCGCGCCAACTCGCCGAGCACCGACAGGGCGATCACGCTCTTGCCGCTGCCCGGTCCGCCCGAGACGACCACGACCGACTTACGGTCCGCCGACCGCGCCTTCTCCACGGCATGCAACACCAACTCGTACGCCACACGCTGCTCATCCAGCAGCGTGAAGCGCGACCGATCCTTCAGTTCCTGGGCGGCGTACCGCAGCAGGTGCCGGCTCGGCCGAACCGAACTGGTGAGGAAACGGTCAGCCGCGCCAGCGCCGGAGGCCGGGGCGAGGTGGGTACGGAGATAATCGAGGAACTGGCCCCGCCGTTGCTTGGTGAAGATCCGGCTCTGCTCGGTCGCCTGCCGATCGAACAGATCACGGATGTCGCGGTCGGTCGCGTTGTGCAGGTACGCGGCCCCACGGACCGGGTTCCGTTGCTCGGCGAGGATGCCGAGAAAATCCGTCAGGTACTCGCAGTAAAGTTCGACCTGGAAGCCGGGGTGGAGCCGTGGGCCATGCGCATGCTCCACTGCCACGAGGGTCTCAGAACCCTCGTGGGACTCGGCGTAGGACCACTGCTTCAATTCGACGACGACGTAGGAGTCGTCGGACGTCCGGGGGTCCACACCGGCAAGCACCACGTCAACCCGCTTGCTGGTCAGCGGCAACTGATACTCGACCAGCATCTCCACCTGGCCGAGGCCCGCGTCGGCGAGATCCTGCCCCAGCACCGCGAGGCTGTGCGACCAGGAACGACGTTCTGCCGGACTCACGTTGCGACCGATCTGCTCCACGATCCGGTCTGGGAGCATGCCCGTGGCACTTAGGCGCAGCAGACCATCGGCAGACATGCGGAACGCTGACAACACTTGCCCCCGGGCAGCACGAAGTGATCGTGCGCATGGGGGGCGTGTCCGGCAGCCGCCGAAAGCCCGTCGTGACGCGCTTCTACGTGATGGACTGTAGCGAAGAGATCAACTGAGCGCCATGTTGCCCTGCCCGTGGCTACCGTTTCGCCGCCGACCCGCGAGCCTGCTCGACGGGGTAGCGGCGAGCCGAATCCACAAGCTTGGTCCGAGCCGCCTCTACCAGGTCGATGCCGAGTACGTCGGCGAGCCGAGTCAGATAGATCATGACGTCGCCGATCTCGGCCCTCACCCGGCTACCCGCGTCCGGGTCAGCCATGACCGCCGCGGACTGCTCCGGCGTGAGCCACTGGAACTCGGCAATCAGCTCACCGACTTCGCCAGCGAGCGCCATGGCCAGATTCTTGGGCGTGTGGAACTGCTGCCAGTCCCGTTCTTCAGCGAATCCTCGTACGCGGGCCGTCAGGTCGTCCATGGCATGGAGCATCGCAGACCCGCGTACCAGCATCCACGACCCGGGTGCTGACGCATCGCACGAGATCGGCACTCGGATTGCTCGATGAATCTTAGAGTGTCGACTTCGCGCGAATGCGTCAGCTGGACGTGAGGTAGGCCGAGATGATGAGAAAACCGTCGTATCGAAGGAATTGCTAGGTGCGGCCCCTGATCACAGCGAGACGATGACCGGTTGGATCTGGACGTTCTTGGTCAGCTGCTGTGGCGAGGGGATGGGTGTGCTGATATTGACAGAAGTGTTGTAGCCGTAGATGACGACCCCGTCGAGGTGGTTCGCGCCCGGCCAGTTCGACTCCAGGCGGACCGCCATCTGAGTAGGGAAGTTGGTCACCTCTTCGGCGCACGACCGGATCAGGACGACGCTCGGGGTGGCGGTCAGGTGAGTGGCCAGCATTCTGGCCAGCTTCTTGTAGGTCCAGCCCCAGTCCTTGGCGCCGGCCTCGGCGTCACCGATCTCCTCGTCGTTGCCGTGCGCACGGATGCACAGCGGCTCGTCCGCCTGGACCCCGGCCAGGTAGGTTGCCAACTGTCGATCCGCCTCGGCCTGCGTGAGCCCGGCGTCGATGGGCAGGAGGGCACCCCAGGCAGCCGCTCCCGAATCGGGCCCTGCAGATTGGCCTCGGGTATTCGGATCCTGCGTCGCCACGATGAACATGACATTCTCCTTCGGGGTAGCCGCGTGTTTCAGAAGAACCGCCGAACGCAGATTAGCGCGATCGTCGAAGAATGGCCCTGTCAGCTATCCGGCTCAAATGGATTCTGTCGTTGGTCAGACAACTGTTGACCGCTGCCAATAAGGCGGGCTTGGTTGACGTCAGTCATCGACGTGCAACTCCCGGACGCGCAATTGGCATGCGGTCGATGCCGGCTGACGCCGCGCCGACCGCATGGGTCGGGCCGCCGTACTCGTGCCGAGGCGAAGCCGACCTCAGCTGACCCGTCCTCCACGTTTGGCAGCCGCGACGAAGTCGGTCCAGGCCTGGGTGGTGAAGGTGAGAAGCGGTCCCGTGGAATCCTTCGAGTCGCGGACGGCGACGACCTCGGCGAGGTTCGTGGCGACCTCGACGCAGTTGCCGCCGTTGTCGCCGCTGCGGGTGCCCTTGCGCCAAGCGGCGCCGGTCAGATCAGTCATGCCGCATCTCCCCGGTGATCCTCTTGATCATGTCTCTTGATTCTGCCGCGCCAAGCGCGAGGGCCGCCAGTCCTCTCCAGGTGTCCTCGTAGGCCATCAGCTCATCCGGCTTGTCCAGGTAGAGCGCCCCGGTCAGCGACTCGCTGTAAACCACCGAGGGCTCCGGCGCGGTCCGGCCCCCGTTGGTTGTCGGGAAGTCGAGGATCACAAACGAGCCGGCGACCGCTCCAGGATGCGGCCCGGCAGCGAGCGGCACCACCTGCACTGAAACGTTTGGCTGCTCGGAGACTTCGAGCAGATGTTTGAGCTGGTCGGACATTACGCCGTGGCTGCCGACCACTCGGCGGAGTGCCGCCTCCGAGAGCACTGCGTCCAAGCGCGGGGGCTTTGGCAGGCGACGTCTAAGCAATGTCTGCCGTTGTAGCCGCACCTCGACTGCTTGCTCACGCTCCTCGGGGCTCAGCCGACTCCCAGGCTGAAAGAGTCCACGGGCGTAGGAGCGCGTCTGTAGCAACCCGGGAATCAGCGTCTCGCCGTACTCCCGCAGTCGAGCCGCGGCGGATTCCAGGCCCACGTACAGCTCGAACCAGCTCGGGACCGCATCCCCGTACGCGTGCCACCAGCCTTTGGACTTCGTCTCCACGGCCAGCCCGCGCATCGCCTCGGTCATCTCGGGTGACACCCCGTACAGCTCGCACATCGCCTTGACGTCGAGCACCCGTACCGAGCCTTGGCCGCACTCGAGGCGCCAGATCTTCTGCCGGCTGTATTCGAGTGCTTCGGCGGCGGCGTCGAGCGTCACGCCGGCCTCGTTGCGGAACTGCCGCAGCAGCCGGCCGAGTTGCCGGCGCGGCACTGTCGATCCGATGTCTTCGGGCATTCGTGCACTCCCTGGTTCCAGCACGCAACACTGCGTGACCTGCTCCTGCAACTCCTACGGGTTTCAGCAAAGAAAGTCAATGCACAACAGCGAAATCGCGGTTTAGAACGTTGCGTTTCCACTGCGGACTGTCGCAGTCTGGTCACAGCACGGCGGCCGGCCGGTCCCCCCGAACGGCCGCCGTGTTTCCCGAACACTCCTCGCCCCTCCGCATAAGGAAGGCAGGCGGACATGAACGCCAAAAGCCAGCGACCAGGGACGGCGAGCGGTGGCGCTACCTACCGCTCTGCCGCGTACACCAGTTTGTTGCCGTGGCAGGTGCGTGAGCGCCGCTTCGTGCCGGTCGGGCTCGGGCGTCGCGGTCTGAACCCCGACGACGTGTACGCCTTCCTCGACCGGGTCGCCGTCGACATGGCCGCCGTCTACGCCGCTCTCGCCGAGAGCCGCCGCGAGACCGCCCGGATCAAGGCCGGGCTGCGTCGCTCGCAGACCGATCAGGCCCGCGCCCGCAACGAGCGGGACCAGGCCCGATGAGCCAGCGGTACGTCATCCACCTGCCCGTGGTCGCCACCGACCTGCCCGCCGCGCAACGCCTGGCCCGGGTCATCGGCCGGTGGATGCTGGTGCTGCCGATGACCGATCCTGGGGAGACCACCGTCTCCGAAGAGGACCATCAACTCGTCCGGCACCGGGCCTTCTGCGACCCGCGGATGCCTGGCGGCCGGCGTTGCCTGCTCCGAGACGGCCACGACGGCGCCTGCTCACGCCGCTTGCGTCGCTGACGTTCCGTAGGGTCTATTGCGGTTGCGCGGCCCCTGGAGGCGGCGTCAACCGCTCAGCTTGCGAACAGCATTCTTGTAGGGAACTCACCGCTGGATCGCCGGGCCTTGACGATCTTTGCCGCGATCGCACCCGCAGCTGCGTTGAAATCACCATCGTCGACGCGGGCATCGAGGGTGTGCGGATCGATTGTGAGGATTCGATCAAACCGGTCCTCCAACCCGAACTCGTACCGAACCTCGTCTGCGGCCGCCTCGACACGTCGCGCGGTCACCATCATTCCCACGTCCTAGCCTCCAATGCCCGAGTAGTCTTCGTATGTCGGCCCGGGTATAAACGCCTCCCAATTGGACACCTGGTTGGCGGCAAGATGTGCTTCCCGGTATGCCGCCTGCGGGTGCACCCGGTAGTACTGCAGTTCTGCCAACTCGTGCTCCAATAATGCGTAATCCTCGGGCAGTGGGCTACCTCGCCGTAAACGCAGCCATGCCTCAGCCATGGGCGGGCTCGGATCGTATCGTTGATGGATGACTCCGCCTGCATAGTCATCTATCGGGTGGGCATCGAAGAAGACGTGCCGGCGGATCTGCTCGATTTCCTCCCGAGAGAACCCTCGGGAACCGTCCAGGCGGGGCGCGTCCCCAACGTGGCGAGCTATGACGTCGGTGTCGGCCTGCTGGCGGATCGCCTCGTACGCCTCCTCCGCCCAACGGTCCTGCCCTCCGTAGTCCGCAAGATTACGAGGTCGAGTGGTGTGGCCTCCATGAACGCCGCGCGCCCCATCTGCTGTGCTCCCTGAATGCCCGCGCGGGGTGTCGCGAAGTCGGCCCAACGCCTGCTTGAGTTTGTCGATGAGGTCGCCGAGCCTGCGGATCTCCGGCATCAGCCGCCGCAGGCTGGCCAGCAACCCCCGCAGCAGCCGCGCGATTCGCGCCCCCCATGACGCCACTAAGGTCGTCACCTGCTCCACGACCAGCGGCGCGGCCAGTCCGCCGGTGATGAGGAGTTCGCCCGCGTACACGATGATGCGGGACACGCAGGTGGCGATGGCGTCGCGGACCAGGAGTCGGACGGCGGCCACCAGGCCGGCGGCGCCTTCGGTGATCGCGGCCATGGTGTCGGCACCCTGGGCGAGGCCGGTGATGGCCTGTTGCTGTTCGGCAGCCCAGGCCCGGTAGGCGGGGCCGGCACTGCCGCCCCAGCCGGCGACGTCGGTGCGGACGGCGCGGGCCAGTTCGGCGGCGTCGTCGCGGAGCGATCCGGCGACGTTGCGCCAGGTCTGGGCGTGTGCGGTGATCTGCGCCGGGTCGCCGGCGAGCCAGTCCAGCGCCTCACTGAGCGGCTTGACGTGTTCGATGAGCCAGGCGATTCCGTACTGGAGCAGGGCGCCGACCGGGTCGGAGACGAAGGCGAGAGCGTCCAGGCTCGCGCTCACGACGCCGAGGCTGCCGTCGATCCAGCTGCCGGTGCGGACGCCCTGGGCGATGAGTTCGATGTCCTCACAGATCCACACGCCTGCCCAGGCGCCGGGCGGGGTGTCCGCGGCGGCGGCGACGAGCGGGTTGGACGTCACCTGTGCCGCCGCACCCCGTCGAGCAGCTGCTTGGCGTGGGCGTCGGAGCTTCGGTAGCGGTCGGCTCCGACCTGCAGCTTGCCGGCGGTGTCCCGTACCGATGCGGCGGCGGCGCCGATGCCGTCGACCAGGGTTCGTTGCAGGCCGTCGAGCAGCACCGGCATCATCGCGCAGAGCTGCCCGTAGGCGTCGGCGTCCAACCGGGCGTGTTGGCCTGCCTGCTGCGCGGTGTCGAGGCTGCCGGCGCAGCGCTCGAGGCGTGCGGCGTGGGCGGTCAGGTCGTCCGGGTCGACCTGGATGCCGTCACCGGCGGGCATCGTTTGAACCCTGGTCGGGGAGAAGCCGGCTGCGGTACGAGTCGACGATGGCCTGGGCGCTCGCGTCGTCGCCCAATGACTGCGTGGTTGCGTCGCTGACCTGTCGGAGCAGGTCGGCGCGCGCGGCAGTGGTGGTCTCCAGGATCTGCCGAGCAGTGTGCGCCGCGGGTTGTTGCCGGATGCGCTCGTCGAGCCGTAGGTCGATCAGCAGGCCGCCCGAGTCGACTGTGACCTCGACAGTCCGATCGGGATTGCGGGCGGTGCCGGTCAGATCCCGCATCGTCGCCGACAGAGTTTTTGCTCGTGCCGCCCGTTCGGCGAGCGACTTCTCCCACTCGTCGAGTCGGCGCTCCGCCGCGTCGAGCGCAGCGTCGTCCGCCCACACGTCGACCCTCCCCAGGGGACCGCTGCCGGCGGCAACCGCCGACATCACCGGCACGCTACCAACCGGTGGCGCTGCGTGCATGCCCGCAGTGTGGATGCCAAGAACGTTGCGCGAGGCGCAGCGGGCGGTTCGTCAACCCGTGCCGCCTCGCCGATCAAGGAGTTGTGGTGGGCAACAAATCGCCCGTTACGCCGCCAAACCTGGCACCACAACTCCATGATCGACCGAGTCGGGCCGCGATCTTGCACTTTCTGCGATGGCAAAAGGCGCATAGAGCCGCATATCGACGACCGAAATTGCAAGATCGACGCGGTGGGAGGGAGGCCGCCGTCCGTATCATTCCGGCATGACGCGGTTCAGTCGGCGCGCGGTGTTGCTGGCTGGCAGCGGGCTGCTCGTTGGTTGCTCGCGGCAGCCCGAGGCGGACCCGGTTCACCTGCGGCTGGCTAGCGGGCCGGCGGGGGCGGTCTATCGGCGGATCGGCGGGGCGCTGGCCGAGCACATCTCCGAGCAGGTGCCGGCTGTCACGGTGACCACAGTGCCGAGCGGGGCGTCCGCATCTCGAAGCGACCGCAGGAGTTCGGGCGGGGTGCGATCGAGGGTGTCGCCGGCCCCGAGTCGGCGAACAACGCCGCCGCGCAGACGTCGTTCATCCCGCTGCTCACCCTGGGCCTGCCCGCCCACCCGGTGATGGCGCTGATGATCGGCGCGTTCATCGTCCACGGCATCACCCCGGGCCCGAACGTCATCAACGACGAGCCGGCGTTGTTCTGGGGCCTGATCGCGTCGATGTGGATCGGCAACGTGCTCCTGCTGCTGCTGAACCTGCCGCTGATCGGCCTCTGGGTGCGCATGCTGCGCATCCCGTACCAGGTGCTATTCCCGATGATCATTCTGTTCGCCGCGATAGGCACCCACTTACTGAACTCCAACGCGTACGACGTCTACGCCATCGCGTTCTTCGGGATCCTGGGCTACATCCTGATCAAGTGTGGGTGCGAGCCGGCGCCTCTGCTGCTCGGCTTCGTCCTCGGCCCGCTGCTGGAGGAGAACCTGCGCCGGGCGCTCATCATCTCCCGTGGCGACCCGTCGGTCTTCCTGACCCGACCGATCTCCGCGGCGCTTCTGGCCCTGGCCCTCGCCGCGCTCGTCGTCGCCGTCCTCCCGGCGATTCGCCGGCGCCGCGCTGCCGTGTTCGCCGAAGAGGAGTAGCAATCCGAACCACGTGACGGTCAGGTCGACGAAGATTGTCCCCGTGACGAGCGACAACACGCCCCGGGGCTGGACCAGCCGGACCATCTGGGACAGGCGGTTCAACGCCCCGCTTCGCTCGTTCCTGCGTACCGAGACCGGCGGCGCCCGGGTCGTGCTGATCGCCGCCGTGCTGGCTCTCGTCTGGGCGAACCTCAGCGAATCGTCGTACGAGTCGGTCTGGAACACCTCCTTCTCGATCCAGCTCGGCGACTGGCAGGTGTCACATGACCTGCGCTTCTGGGTCAACAGCGGGCTCATGACGTTCTTCTTCCTGGTCGCGGGGCTGGAGCTGCGCCGCGAGTTCGACATCGGCGAGTTGCGGGAGCGGCGTCGCCTGGCATTGCCGATGCTGGCCGGGGTCGGCGGCATGCTCGTGCCGGTCGCGATCTATCTCGCCATCAACGCCGGGCACACCACCGCGGCGGGTTGGGGTGCGGTGATGGCCACCGACACGGCGCTCGCGCTTGGCGCGCTGGCCGTCTTCGGGCCGCGCTTCTCGGAACGACTGCGGGGTTTCCTGCTGACCGTCGCCGTCGTCGACGATGTGGTGGCGATCGCGGTGCTGGCCATCGCGTACCCGCATCACCCGTCGCTGACGGCGCTTGTCGTCGCGGCGGCGATCTTCGGCGTTGTGCTGCTCGTCCGGGGTTGCGGGGTGCGGTTCGGGCCCGTCTACGCGCTGCTCGGGGTGGCGGCCTGGCTCGCCGTCTCGATGTCCGGTGTCGACCCGGTCGCGGTGGGCCTGGTGATGGGGTTGCTGACCTACGCCTACGCACCGGGCCGCAGCGACCTGCAGCGGGCCAGCGACCAGTTCCGCCTCTTCCGGGAACAGCCCACCCCGCAACTGGCCCGGATGGCCCGCGCCGGCCTCACCTCCGCGCTGTCGCCGAACGAGCGGTTGCAGACGCTCTACCACCCGTTGGCGAGCTACGTGGTGGTACCACTCTTCGCGCTGGTCAACGCCGGCATCGTGATCGACGGCGACCTGCTGGCCAGGGCCGTGACCTCCCCGGTCACGGTCGGTGTCGTGGTCGCGTACGTCGTCGGCAAGCCGGCCGGGATCGTGGCCACCGCGTGGCTGGTGACCCGGCTGAGCGGCAACCGGTTCCGGCCACCCGTCGGTTGGGTTGCCGTCGCAGGGGTCGGCACGGTCTCCGGCATCGGGTTCACCGTCGCGCTCCTGATCGCCACCCATGCCCTGAGCGGCCCGGCCCTGGACGAGGCGAAGTTCGGCATCCTCGTGGCGACGCTCGGCGCGTCAGTCGTCACCTGGCTGGTGTTCCGCTCCGTCGGACGGCTCTCGCCGGCGCGGCGGACCCGTGCGCTGCTGGGCGTCACCGAGGGGATCGTCGACCTGATGCTGCCGGTCGATCCGGATCGCGACCACATGCGCGGGTCACTTGAGGCACCGGTGACGGTGGTGGAGTACGGCGACTTCGAGTGCCCCTACTGCGGGCAGGCCGAGCCGGTGGTCCGGGAGCTGTTGGCCGACTTCGCCAATGTCCGGTACGTCTGGCGGCACCTGCCACTCACCGACGTCCACCCGCGTGCCCAACTCGCGGCCGAGGCCGCCGAGGCGGCGGGGGAGCAGGGCGCGTTCTGGGAGATGCACGACATGCTGCTCGCCCACCAGGACGGTCTCAACCCCGCCGACGTGCTCGGCTACGCCGAACAGCTCGGCCTGGACCTGGACGGGTTCCGGGAGCACATGGCGAAGCGGATGGGCGTGGACCGGATCGCCGAGGACGTCGACTCCGCCGACCTCAGCGGCGTCACCGGCACCCCGACCTTCTTCATCAACGGCCGGCGACACCACGGCGCCTACGACATCGCCGCGCTCTCGGCGGCGGTGAAGGCGGCGTTCGCGAGCGCCAAGCTCCGACCCGAGTACCACCCTCGGGACCCCGGGCGCCGCGAGGCCGGGCCGGCGAGCTGACCGCGCGGGCACGTGGTCGTCGCCGTGCGACCTCCGGTCCGATCCGCCTCCGCGGCGCGGGGTGGGGAGGTGTTGGTCGGCGCCTTTGGAGCTGAATCGTTTGCGACATCACCGACCCCGAGCAGGTCGCGCTTTGGGGCTTCGCCGAAGGGCTTCGGGCTTTGCCCAGGGGCTTCGGGCCTTGCGCAGGCTTCGGACATGGCCGACAGGCGTTTCGGGGTTTGAATCGTTTGCGACATCAGCTACAAAGGCACCGCGCCAACCAATGCGGCCCCGGCCCCCGCAACCCCGGGCCCCGCAGCCCTCGTGGTCCTGGGCGCCGCGAGCGACGGTCGAATGGTGGGGGGAGCGGCGAGCCGGCCGGTGGGGCGGCCCGCCAAGGCCACGACGACGGCCTGGGTCATCAGGATGATCGCGATGCCCAGCCCGATTCCGATCACCAGAACGGGCGCTGCTGGAATGTCGCCATTCCGCGCCGATGTCCGAAGTGGAACAGCTGCGGAACGTGTTCGGGGAATCACGATGGACTCGGGCCCTTGACTCTCGGGAAACATCGGGCCACCATCTGACAACGTTGTCACAGACCCTCGCCATCTGACAACGTTGTCATGTCTGGAGGCAAGATGTCCGAGCCATCGCCGATCTCACGGCGTACCTTCCTCTCCGCCGGAGCGACGCTGCTGGCGTCGGTCGGGGTGACCGCGGTCCTCCCGGACGTCGTCGCGTCCGCCGCCGTGCCGGCGCCGACCGTCAACCCGACCGCCAACCCGACCGCCACCGACCTTGCCCGGTACCGACCGGTGGCGGTCTCCTCGACCGACTACGCGCCGACGCCCGCCACCTTCGCCGTGGACGGTCTGCCGCAGGTCGGCGTCCGGGGGAGTGGGTGGCGCGCCGCCAACGGCGATCCGCAATGGATTTCGGTGGACCTCCAGGCGCTGTGCCGGATCGAGGCCGTCTCCCTGGTCTTCGAGGCCACGCTCACCGACGGGCCGTTCGACGGCAACTACACCGACACCGATGGTGACGAGATCCTCTCCAGCGCCGCGACGGCGTACCGGATCGAGGTCTCCACCGACGGCCGCGCCTGGCGGTCGGTGTACGAGACCAGCGAGGGCCAGGGCGGCGCGCAGACCATCAAGCTGCCCGAGCCGGTCACCGGCCGGTGGATCCGGATGACCGCCACGAAGCGCTCGAACAGCAACCCGGTGGGCCTCAACGGCTTCCAGGTCTACGGAGTGCCGCTGGCCGGCCGGCCGAAGGCCGAGGGCTGGACCAGTTGGGAGGGCGGCAACACCGGCCCGGCCCCCGAGCTGCGGGTCGCCGCCGACGGTACGGTGCCGCTGGAGTCGGGCTGGTCGTTGACGATGGACGACTTCGCCGGCACCGCCGACGGCGCCGAGCTCTCCCGCGCCGGTGTCGACGTCCGGTCCTGGCTGCCGGCGACGGTGCCCGGCACCGTGTTGGGCACCCTGGTCGAGCAGGGCCACCTGCCCGACCCGGTGGCCGGCTTCAACAACATGCGCATCCCGGAGGCGCTGTCCCGGCACACCTGGTGGTACCGGCGCGCGTTGCGGCTGCCGCGCGACCTGGACACCTCGGCCGGCCGACGGATCTGGCTGGAGTTCGACGGGATCAACCACGAGGCGACCGCCTGGGTCAACGGTGTGCAGGTCGGCAGCGTCAAGCATCCGTTCGCGCGCGCGGCGTTCGACATCACCGACGCGCTGGCCGGGCACCGTGGCGAGCACGTCCTCGCCGTCCGGGTGACCCCGATGCCGCACCCCGGCACCCCCGGTGACAAGGGCGCCGACGGTCGTACCTTCCTCCAGTCGGCCCACCACTACCTTGACGCGCCGACCTACCTGGCGGTGTCCGGGTGGGACTGGATGCCCGCCGTCCGCGACCGGGTCACCGGCCTCTGGGACCACGTCCGCCTGCGTAGCACCGGCGCCGTGGTCCTCGGCGACCCGCACGTGCAGACCACGCTGCCCGATCTTCCCGGCACCGACACCGCCGAGGTCACCATCCGGGTGCCGGTCCGCAACGCGGCGGCCAGCGCCACCACTGTCACCGTCCGCGCCGAGTTCGACAAGGTACGCGTCGAGTCGACAGTGACCGTCCCCGCTGGCGGGAGCACCACAGTCACCTTCACACCGGAGCGCTTCCGCGCGCTGCGTCTGCGCAACCCCCGGCTGTGGTGGCCCAACGGCTACGGCGACCCCCACCTGTACGACCTGACGCTCACCGCCACCGTCAAGCGCTCGGTCAGCGACAGGCGTGCGCTCCGCTTCGGTGTCCGCGAGTTCGCCTACGACTGGCACCAGCCGATCGTCATCTCGCCGCCCGGCAAGCCGGCGCTGGAGTTCGTCGACGGCGCGGCGGCCCAGACGGTCACGTTCGCCAGGCAGCACGCCCGGCACGTGCGCATCCAGGCCGGCCAGCGCGCCACCGGCTGGGGCATCTCGATGTTCTCGCTGTCGGTGGCCGACGGCACCGGCGCGGATCTCGCCCTGCGACGCGACGCCACAGCGTCGTCCTCGGAGAACGACGGCAACGGTCCCGGTAGGGCCGTCGACGGTGACGCGGCGACCCGCTGGGCCTCGCAGGCCGAGGACAACCAGTGGATCCAGGTGGACCTCGGCGCGGCCGTCGACTTCGACCGGGTCACCATCGTGTGGGAGCAGGCGTACGCGCTGGACTACCGCGTCCAGGTCTCCGTCGACGGGGACACCTGGAGCGACGTGACGTCGGTCAGCAACGACACTCCGCTGGGCAGCCGCGCCACCCAGGTCGAGACGTTCGCCAGCCAGACCGCCCAGCATCTGCGCATCCAGACCGGGGCGCGGGTGACCTCATGGGGGGTGTCCATGTGGGCGCTCTCGGTGCAGCGGCAGGCCGAGCCGGACGTCGACCTGGCCCTACGCCGGACCGCGACCGCGTCGTCGTACGACAGTGACTCGAACGGGCCGGACCGGGCCGTCGACGGCAACCCCCGGACCCGGTGGTCGTCGAAGTTCGAGGACAACCAGTGGATCCAGGTCGACCTCGGCGCTCCGGTCAGCTTCGACCAGGTCACCATCGTCTGGGAGCAGGCGTACGCGCGCGACTTCGTCATCCAGGTCTCCGACGACGGGCAGCGGTGGACCGACGTGAAGTCGGTCAGCAACGCCGTCACCCAACTGAAGATCAGCGTGAACGGTGTGCCGGTGTTCGCCCGGGGCGGCAACTGGGGCTGGGACGAGCTGCTGCGTCGGGTGCTGCCCGACCGGCTGGCCGACACGGTCGAGATGCACCGCGACATGAACTTCACGATGATCCGCAACTGGCTCGGCAGCAGCAACCGCGAGGAGCTGTACCAGGCCTGCGACGAGCAGGGCATCCTGGTGTGGAACGACTTCTGGCAGGCGGGCGCATTCCTGCCCAACCCGCCCGGCTACGTCGACATCGCCGCCGACACGATCCGGCGGTTCCGCCATCACCCGAGCATCGTGGTGTGGTGCGGCGCGAACGAGGGTGACCCGCCGCCGATCGTTGACGCCGGGCTCAAGCAGGCCGCGGCCACCGAGCACCCGGAGATCCTCTACATCCCCAACTCGGCCGGCGGCATCGTCAGCGGTCACGGCCCGTACCACTGGGTGGAGTCGGCGACGTACAACAACAAGAACACGTACGACACTGGCGCGTTCGGTTTCCACACCGAGATCGGCATGCCTGTGGTGTCGGTGGTCGAGAGCATGCGCAACCTCGTCGGTGACGCCCCGGAGTGGCCGATCGGCGAGGTGTGGAACTACCACGACTGGTCGACAATCGGTAACCAGCGCGTCGGCACGTACCAGGCGGCGATCGACGCGCGGCTCGGTGAGTCCGACTCGCTCGACGAGTT
Organism: Micromonospora sp. D93; assembly: GCF_018070365.1. Lineage (NCBI taxonomy): Bacteria > Bacillati > Actinomycetota > Actinomycetes > Micromonosporales > Micromonosporaceae > Micromonospora > Micromonospora sp. D93. The sequence continues at coordinate 78,889 of NZ_JAGPXW010000017.1, forward strand.
CGCCACCCGGGCGCAGTTCGTCAACTACGAGAGCCACCGCGCCATGTTCGAGGCGTGGAACGCCAACCTGTGGCAGGACGCCACAGGTCTGCTGCTGTGGATGTCGCACCCGGCGTGGCACAGCACGGTCTGGCAGACCTACGACTACGACCTCGACGTGAACGGCGCCTACTACGGCGCCCGCAAGGGGTGCGAGCCGGTGCACGTCCAGGCCGACCCGGGCACCTGGCAGGTCCGGGTGGTCAACCACACCGCCGCGCCGCTGAGCGGGGTCACGGTGAGCGCCCGACGGTACGACCTGAGCGGCCGGTCGCTGGGTTCGGCCCAGCGTCAGCGGGTGGACGTGGCCCGCTCGGCGACGACGGCGGTCTTCCCGCTCGCCGCGCCGGACGGCGGCGGGCTGCACCTGGTGCGGCTGGAGCTGCGGGACAGCCGCGACCGGGTGCTCGCGGAGAACACCTACTGGCGCTACGACAAGGCCGAGCAGTTGCGGGCGCTCAACGACGTGCCGAGCACCCGACTGTCGACGTCGTCGAGCACCGTGCGCGTCGTGGACGGGCGCAACACGGTCACCACGACGGTCCGCAACCAGGGTCGTACGGTCGCCGCGTTGGTGCGGCTCGCCGTGCGCGACAAGCGCGGTAAGCGGGTCCTGCCGGCCCGCTACGACGACAACTACTTCTGGCTCCTGCCGGGGGAGACCCGCGAGGTGCGGATCTCCTGGCCCGCGCGGTCGGACCTCGCGCGGCAGGTAACGGTGACCGCGCAGGCGTACAACTCCTAGGAGTACGCGGTGGGAAGCGGTCCTGCGCGGGCCGCTTCCCACCGTGCCACCTGATGCGGGCGATTAGGTCAGTTACCGCACCTCGACTCGAGACCGGGATCCATGCTGTACGGGTGACACGGTCCGCATCCACGTCCGGCGCGGTGCGTGTCGCGTTCGCGTTCTGGATCACGCTCGTCGGCACCACAGTGCCGACCCCGCTCTATCCGCTGTACGAGATGGAGTTCGGGTTCTCGTCGTTGACCGTGACAGTGGTCTACGCGTTGTACGCGCTGGGAGTCGTCGTCGGGCTGCTGGTCTTCGGTCGGCTCTCCGACCAGATCGGCCGACGCCCGGTCATCCTCATCGCGCTGCTGCTGTCGGTCGCCGCCGACGCCGTGTTCCTGGCCGCCGTGGACCTGGCGATGATCATCGTGGGTCGGATCGTCGCCGGGCTGTCCGCCGCGCTGATCATCGGCGCGGCGACCGCGGCGCTGGCAGAGTTGATCGACCCCCGGCACCCGAAGCGTGCCGCCACCGTGTCGATCTTCGCGAACCTGGGCGGCCTCGCCACCGGCACCCTGCTGTCCGGGATCGTTTCGGACGTGGCGCCCGAACCGCTCCGGCTGCCCTGGGTGATCGTGCTGATCCTGGCGGTGATCGCGATCATCGCGCTGCGCGGGGTGCCGGAGACGGTCCGGGAGCGCTCGCCGGTGACCCTGCGGGTGCAGCGGTTGCGCGTGCCAGCGGCCATCCGCGGTGCCTTCGTCCGTTCGGCGATCACCGCTGGCGCGGGCTTCGCCGCTCTCGGGGTGCTCACGTCGGTGAGCGGGCTGTTCCTCGGCATGGTCCTGCACGAGACCTCACACACCGTGGCCGCGGTGGTGGTCTTCGTGGCGTTCATCGGCGCGGCGTTCGGTCAGCTGCTGACCCGCGTGCTGTCCTCGCGCGCCGCGCTTGCCGGCGCGTGCGTCGGCCTGGTCGTGGGGGCGGGTCTGCTCGCGTTCAGCATGTGGATGGCGTTGCTGGCGACGCTGCTCGTCAGCGCGGCGATCATCGGGGTCGCGTCCGGGGTGGCGGTCGGCGACGGCATCGCGACCATCGCGATGAAGACCGAGCCGCAGCGCCGGGCCGAGGTGGTGTCGACGTTCTTCGCCATCCTGTTCGCCATGCTCGGCGTGCCCGCGGTCGGGGTCGGTCTGCTGATCCAGTCGATCGGGCTGCGCCCCGCCGGCGAGATCTTCAGCGCGGTGGTGGCGGTGCTCGCCCTGGTCGTCCTTCTCAGCCTGGTACGGGGCGGCCGGACGCGGCCCGCGAGCTGATCACCGGGCGGGCTTGTTCAGGGCAACCGGAGTGCCCGTCGGGCCATTCATCGAGGTCTTGCGGCGGTCATCGTATACAACATACGCTCCCCGAATCGCCCACTTGAGGAGCTCTCCATGACGAACCTCTCCGTCCGCGACACGAACCTGCCCCGCCGCCGGGTGCTCAGCGCCGCCGTGGCGGCCGCCGTCGTCTGCACTGTCGTCGCCTGCTCACCGGTGTCGAACAGCGAAGGCGGCGGCCAACCCGGCGGCGACCAGTCGGCAGGCCAGGATTCCTTCGGTACGCCCGCAGACCCCGCCGCCGTGAAGCAGGGCGGCAAGCTGGTCATCGCCCTCTCCGCCGAGCCCGACGCGTTGGACCCGACGCTGTCGAGAAGCCTCTACTCCCGCTACGTCTTCCAGGCCATGTGCCAGAAGCTCTACGACGTCAACGAGCAGGCGCAGGTCGTACCGCAGCTCGCGACGGCCCTGCCCACCACGAGCGGCGACGGCCGGACGGTGACCATTCCGCTGCGGCCCGGCGTGCGCTTCGCGGACGGCACGGCGTTCGACTCGGCAGCGGTGAAGGCCACCCTGCAACGCCACCTCACCAACGCCCGGTCGGCGCGCAAGAGCGAACTCGGCCCCATCGACGGCGTCGACACCCCGGACGCGCAGACCGTCGTCCTGCGGCTGAAGCAGCCGTTCGCGCCGCTGCTCGGGGCCCTCGCCGACCGGGCCGGCATGATCATGAGCGCGCAGGCGCTGCGGACCCGGGGTGACGACTTCGCCTCGGCGCCGGTCTGCGTCGGCCCCTTCAAGTTCGCGAAGCGGGTGCCGCAGAACTCCATCGAGGTCGTGCGGGACCCGAACTACTACGACGCGAGCAAGGTGCACCTGGATTCCATCTCGTGGCGGATCCTCACCGACGCCAGCATCCGCGCGGCCAACCTGCGCTCGGGCGACGCGCAGGTGGCCGACTCGATCTCCACCCAGGACGTCGCCTCGCTCCGGCAGGACGCGGCGGTGTCCGTCCTCCAGTCGCAGTCCCTCGGCTACCAGGGCCTGACCATCAACGTCGGCAACGTCGACGGCGTCGGCACCGCAGCCAAGCCCATCAACCGCCCCCTCGCACAGAACGCCAAGGTGCGGCAGGCCTTCGAGCACGCCATCGACCGCAAGGCCCTTGTCGACGCGGTCTTCAACGGTCTGCACGCCGCCGCCTGCTCCCCGATCTCGCCCGCGAGCACGTTCTCGTCCGCCGAGGCCCAGACCTGCCCGGCGCACGACCCCGCCAAGGCCAAGCAACTGCTGGCCGAGGCCGGCGTGCAGACGCCGTACGCGGTGACGATGCTCGCCTCGAACACCCCCGACACGCTGCGCCTCGCCCAGGCGTTGCAGTCCATGGTCAAGGACGGCGGATTCGACCTGAAGATCAACCCGGTGGAGTACTCGTCGCTCCTCGACGAGCAGGACCGCGGCAACTTCGAGCTGCTGCAACTGGGGTGGAGCGGACGGATCGACCCGGACGCCAACATCACGAACTTCGTCGGCACCGGCGCCAGCCAGAACGTCGCCGGCTACAGCAACCCGCAGCTCGACACCCTGCTGACCCAGGCCCGCCAGGCCGGCGACGTCGAGGAGCGCAGGAAGCTGTACGGGCAGGCGGTCACAGTGCTGCAGCAGGACGACGCCCTGATCTACCTCTACCGGCAGCGCAACCTGACGGCCGTCAGCAAGCAGATCCAGGGCCTGCAGGTCTTCCCGGACGGTGTGATCCGGGCGGCCTTCGCCGGCTTCGGCAAGTAGGCAGTCGTGGCCCGATATCTGCTCACCCGCGCCTGGCAGTCGGCGCTGACCCTGCTGTTGTCGACGATCGTGGTCTTCGTCGGCGTACGGGCGCTCCCCGGCGACCCGGCCCTGGCGCTGGCCGGGGAGGACCGGTCGCCGGAGGCCCTGGAGGCCATCCGTCGGCACTACGGGCTGGACCAGCCGCTGCCGGTGCAGTTCGCCCAGTACGTGGAGCGCATGGCGCAGGGCGACTTCGGGGTGTCGATCCGCACCGGTACGCCGGTCTCGTCGATGCTCACGACCGCCCTACCGGTGACCGTCGAGTTGTCCGTGCTGGCGATCGTCATCGCGGCGGCGCTCGGGGTCGGCGCCGGGGTGATCGCGGCGGTCCGTCGTGGACGTCCGGCGGAGTGGCTCGCCAACGGCCTGGCCCTGATCGGCCTGTCGGTGCCGCACTTCTGGCTCGGGCTGCTCGCGATCCTCTATCTGTCCGTGGCGACCGGGCTCTTCCCCGCCTCCGGCTTCGTGCCGATCCTGGAGGACCCCGTGGACAACCTGCACCACATCATCCTGCCGGCCGTGATCCTCGGCACCGGCCTCGCCGCCATCATCATGCGGCAGACCCGGTCGGCGATGCTGGACTCGCTCTCCTCGGACTACGTGCGGACGGCGAAGGCGAAGGGCCTGCGACCGCGCGCCGTCATCACCCGGCACGCCCTGCGGAACAGTCTCATCGTGGTGGTGACAGTCGTGGGTCTCCAACTCGGCGGGCTGATCTCGGGCGCTGTCGTCACCGAACAGATCTTCGGGCTGCCGGGCTTCGGCAAGATGACCATCGACGCGGTGTTCCAACGGGACTACCCGGTGATCCAGGCCGTCGTCCTACTGACCGCGGCGGCCTACATCGTGATCAACTTCTTCGTGGACCTGCTCTACTCGGTCATCGATCCACGCATCCGGGTGACGGGAGATCCGGCATGACCGTCCTCACCGTACCGATGGCGGAGACCGGCACCGCCGATGTCACCCGGCGTACCCGTGTGTTGCGGCGGCTGCGTCGCAACCCGCTCGCCGTGGTGAGCTTCGTCGTGCTCGCGCTGGCGGGTGTCGTCGCGCTGCTCTCGCCCTGGCTCGCGCCCTACTCGGTCGACCAGACCGACTTCGCCCGTACGTTCGCACCGCCCGGCACCGCCGGGCACCTGCTGGGCACCGACGACCTCGGCCGGGACGTCCTGTCCCGGATCATGCTCGGTGCGCGGGCGTCGTTGCAGGTGGGGCTCCTGGCGGTGGCCACGTCGCTGGTCATCGGGGTGCCGCTCGGGCTGGCGGCCGGCTATTTCAGAGCCTGGGACGCGGTGATCTCGCGCTTCACCGACCTGCTGCTCGCCTTCCCGTTCCTGATCATGGCGGTGGGGTTGGCGGCCATCCGAGGCGCCAGCCTCGGCAACGCCGCGGTGGCCATCGGCATCGCCCAGATCCCCGGGGTGATCCGGGTGGTCCGCTCGGACACGCTGCGCCTCAAGTCGCTGGACTTCGTCGCGGCGGCAGTGGTCGACGGGGCGAGTGATCTGTGGGTGCTGGCCCGGCACATCCTGCCGAACGCGACCTCGGTGATCCTGGTGCAGGCCACTGTCGCCATCCCGGCGGCGATCCTCGGCGAGGCGGTGCTGTCCTTCCTCGGCCTCGGCATCCAACCCCCGGCGCCCAGTCTCGGCACCATGCTGGCCACCGCCCAGCAGTTCGCCGCCCGCGCGCCGTGGGCTGCCGTCTTCCCCGGTGTCGTGATCATGGGTCTGGCGCTGGCGTTCAACGTCTTCGGCGATGCCCTGCGCGACGCCCTCGACCCGAAGGGAGACCGGCGATGACCACGGCCTCCGCGCCCGTGCTGGAGATTCGCGACCTGTCAGTGTCGTTCCCGACCGAGACCGGCACCGTCTCGGCGGTCGACGGTGTCAGCCTGGACCTCGCACCCGGGGAGATCGTCGGGATGGTGGGCGAGTCGGGGTGCGGAAAGAGCGTCACCGCGATGAGCATCGCCGGGCTGCTCCCGGGCAGCGCCCGGGTCACCGGTTCGGTGCGCCTGGACGGCGCGCAACTGGTCGGGGCCCGTGAATCGGCCCTGCGTCGGGTCCGTGGCCGGGAGATCGCGTACATCTTCCAGGAGCCGATGACGTCGTTGAACCCGGTGCTCACCGTCGGACGGCAGATCGGCGAGGTGCTCCAGGTCCACGAGCGGATGTCCCGACGGGCGGCGCGGGCACGCGCCGTCGAGCTGTTGACACTCGTCGGGATCCCGTCCGCCGCCCAGCGGGTCGACAGCTATCCGCACCAGCTATCCGGCGGCATGCGCCAGCGCGTGATGATCGCGATGGCGGTGGCCTGCGGCCCGAAGGTGCTGGTGGCCGACGAGCCGACCACCGCGCTGGACGTCACCGTCCAGGCCGGCATCCTCCAGGTGCTGCGGGACCTGCGCGACCGGCTCGGCACCAGTGTCCTCATCATCACCCACGACCTCGGCGTGATCGCCGACATCGCGGACCGCGTCGTCGTCATGTACGCCGGCCGGGTGGTGGAACGGGCGCAGGTGGACGACCTGTTCGCCGACCCACGGCACCGGTACACGGCCGGGCTCCTGTCGGCGTCACCGCAGCCGGGCCGGCACGCCGGCACGGACCGGCTGACCGAGATCCCCGGGCTGGTGCCCGTCCTGGCGAGCCAACCCGACGCCTGCACCTTCGCGGACCGATGCCCGGCCGCCGACCAGCAGTGCCGGGCGGCCGCCCCACCCCTGGAGAACATCGGCGGCACCGACCACGTCGCGGCCTGTTGGCACCCCTGCACAACGGCATCGACGGCACCGACGGCAGCTCAGGAGGCGAACCGATGACGCCGCAGCCGAACGCCCTGGAGATCGCGGACCTGGTGATGCACTTCGGCCCGGTGCGTGCCGTGGACGGCGTGTCCCTGACGATCCCGCGCGGCCGGGTCACGGCCCTGGTGGGGGAGAGCGGTTCCGGGAAGTCGACTGTGGGCCGATGCGTGGTGCGGCTCGTCGAACCGACAGCGGGCACTGTCCGGATCGCGGGCACCGACGTCACCCACCTGTCCCGACGGCGACTACGCCCCCATCGCGGCGCGGTGTCGATCGTCTTCCAGGACCCCGCCGCGTCCCTGGACCCACGCATGCTGGTGGGCGAGATCGTGGCCGAGCCGCTGCGGCTGGCCGGCAAACGGATCTCCCGGCGCGACCGGGACGCCCGCGTCGCTCCCCAACTCGAACGGGTGGGCCTGCGCGCCGAGGTGGCCCGTCGCTATCCCCACGAGTTGTCCGGCGGGCAACGCCAGCGGGTCAGCATCGCCCGGGCCCTGATCTCCGAGCCCATGCTGCTCATCGCTGACGAACCCACAAGCGCGCTCGACGTGTCAGTGCAGGCGTCGGTGCTCAACCTCCTCGCCGACCTGCAACGCGACATCGGGTTCGCCTGCCTCTTCATCACCCACGACCTGTCCGCTGTCGAGTACCTGGCCGACGACATCGCGGTCATGTACCTGGGTCAACTCGTCGAGACGGGCAGCCGTGAGCGGATCTTCGCCCGGCCCGCCCACCCGTACACGCAGGCTCTGCTGTCCGCCGCGCCGGTGGCCGACCCGGTGCGTCAGCGCCACCGTCAGCCGGTGCTGCTCGGCGACGACCTGCCGTCCGCGCTCGACCCGCCGTCCGGCTGCCGGTTCCGGACCCGGTGCCCGCTCGCCTTCGACAGGTGCGCGACGGAAGTGCCGGCGCAGACCGCCATCGGCGACGGCATGGCCGCCTGCCACCTGGTCCGGCCGGACGGCACCGGTCCCGACGTTCGCACCGCAGATCCCAGTGAGGTGTTGTCATGACGTTCACCACCCGACCCACGCTGCAGGGCACCTTCGGCATGGTGTCCTCGACGCACTGGCTCGCCAGCCAGGCGGCGATGGGCATCCTGGAACGCGGCGGCAACGCCTTCGACGCCGCGGTCACCGCCGGGTTCGTCCTGCACGTCGTCGAGCCGCACCTGAACGGGCCGGGCGGTGAGGTGCCGGCCATCGTGGCCACCGCACAGGACCCTCGACCGAAGGTGCTGTGCGGGCAGGGGCCGGCGCCGGCCGGTGCGACCATCGCGCACTTCCGGTCCCTCGGAATGGACCTCATCCCGGGCGCGGGGCCGCTCGCGGCGGCCGTACCCGGCGCCGTGGACGCCTGGCTCCTGCTGCTGCGCGAGCACGGCACGCTCACCCTCGCCGAGGTGCTGGAGCCGGCAATCGGCTACGCCGGCGCCGGACACCCGCTGGTGGGCCGGGTCGGTGACACAGTGGCGGCCGTCCGGTCCTTGTTCGAGGAACACTGGCCCACGTCCGCCGCGCTCTGGCTGCGCGGCGGCCGGCCACCGGCCGCGGGGGAGATGGTCACCAACCCGGCGTACGCGGACACGCTGCGCCGACTCGTCCAGGCGGGACAGGCGGCCGGCGTCGACCGGGAGGCCCAGATCGAAGCCGCGCGTCGGGCCTGGAGCACGGGTTTCGTCGCCGGGGCGATCGACGCGTTCAGCCGGCGACCGTTCCAGGACTCCAGCGGGCGCCCGCACGCCGGGCTGGTCACCGGCGACGACCTGGCCGCGTACTCGGCGAGCTGGGAGGCACCCGCCACCCTCGACTGGCACGGCTACTCGGTGGCGAAGACCGGTTTCTGGGGCCAGGGACCGGTGCTGCTGGAGTCACTGGCCACCCTGGACGCCCTCGACGACCCGGGCGCGTACGACCCGGCGACCGCGGTGGGCGTGCACGCCCAGGTCGAGGCCCTCAAGCTCGCGTTCGCCGACCGGGAGGCCTGGTACGGCGACGGTGTCGACGTGCCCGCCAAGGCGCTGCTCTCCCCCCAGTACGCGCGGGAGCGGGCCGCCCTCATCGGCGATCGCGCGTCGGCGGAGTTGCGGCCGGGGTGTCCGGACGGGGCGCAGCCGCGCCTGCCGGCGTACGTCCGACAGGGTGCCGCGCGGCGTACCGGGCCGACGGATGCCACGACGGGAGAGCCGACGGTGCAGTCGGACGGGGTGACCCGCGGCGACACGTGTCACGTGGACGTGGTCGACCGCTGGGGCAACATGATCTCCGCGACGCCCAGCGGTGGCTGGTTGCAGAGTTCCCCGACGATTCCGGAGCTCGGCTTCCCACTGGGCAGCAGGTTGCAGATGTTCTGGCTGGAGGAGGGGCTCGCCTCGTCGCTGGTGCCGGGCCGCCGGCCGCGTACGACGTTGAGCCCGACGATGGTGCACCGCGACGGCGAGCCGGTGTTGGCGTGCGGCACCCCCGGTGGCGACCAGCAGGACCAGTGGCAGTTGCCGTTCCTGCTGCGGCACCTCGTCGGTGGGCAGAGCCTTCAGGAGGCCATCGACGCGCCGGCGTGGCACACGGTCAGCGTGCCGGGGTCGTTCTACCCCCGGGACATGGAGCCCGGTGTCCTGGTGGTGGAGGACCGGCTCGACGAGGGCGTGCTGGCGGCGCTGCGGGCGTACGGGCACGAGGTGCGGGTCACCGACGGGTGGAGCCTCGGTCGTCTCTGCGCGGTGACCCGCGACCCGGCGACGGGCGTGCTGGCCGCCGGTGCGAACCCCCGGGGGATGCAGGGCTACGCGTGCGGCCGTTAGCGGTCGCCCCGGCGGTGCGGCCGTCAGCGGGCGCCGTAGCCGCCTTCGGCGTTCTCGTAGGCAGCGGCGGATGCCGCGTCGAGGTGGTCGAGTGCGGCCCGCTCGGCGCGGTCACCGTCGCCTGACTCGATGGCGTCGACGAGCTGGATGTGCTCGGCCCACGAGTGTGGCGCGCGTTCGGCCGCCCCGAGCCGGAAGATCCACTGGACATGGAGGTAGAGCGACTTGGCGATCGACGACAGCCAGGGGTTTCCACTGATCTGGAGGATGCGCAGGTGCAGGGTGCTGTTCAGCTCGGCGACCCGGGCCAGGTCGTGGCGCTGTGTCGCCTCGCGGCCCTGGTCGAGCAGGGCACGCAGCGACGCCACGTCCGCCGCGGTCGCCCGCTCGGCGGCCAGCCGGGCGGCCAGCGCCTCCAGGCGCTCGCGCACGGCGAACATGTCGGCGATGGTGCCGCTGCTCGGTGCGGCGACGACAGCTCCCCGGCGGGGGAGGATCACGACGAACCCCTCGGCCTCGGCGACGCGCAGCGCCTCCCGGACGGGGTTGCGGGAGACGCCGAAGTCCTCGGCGAGGCGGTCCTCGGTCAGCCGTTCCCCGGGCAGGTAGTCGCCGTCGATGATGGCGGTCCGCAGCGCGGCGAGGACCTGATCGCGGAGCGGTAGGTGTTGCGCTCCGAGCTTGTCCCGTAGGTCTTCAGCCACCTGGTCGCCTCTCCGTGAACGTGTCCGGACAAAGTGTATACGAAGAACAATTACTGGAAGGTGGCCGACAGTGTCGAGCACAGCGCCCCGCGTCACCCACCCCCACGTCGCCCCGCGCCGAGACGAGCGCCTGCTGCGACGACGTCAGGCGCTCGTCGTCGTCCTCACCTTCCTGACCGGCAGCGCCGACGCTCTCGGTTTCCTCGCCCTCGGCGGCGCCTTCGCCAGCGTGATGACGGGCAACATGGTCCTGCTCGGGCTCTCGGCGGGCCGGGGCGAGGCCGACCTGGCTCTGACGTCGGGCTGCGCCATCGTCAGCTTCATCGTCGGTGTCCTCGCGGGCGCCCGCGTCGTCGGCTCGGCGCAGCCCGACGATCCGGTCTGGCCACGGCGGGTCACCTGGGCGCTGGTCCTGGAGCTGTCGGTGTTCGTGGTGTTCGCCGTCGTCTGGGAGGTCACCCTCCACACCGCCGACGCACGCGTCCATCTGGCGCTGCTGATGCTGTCCGCTGTCGCGCTGGGCGTGCAGAGCAGTGCGATCCAACGCTTCGGCGTGTCCGGCCTGTCCTCCACGTACCTGACCGGCACGCTGACCAGCCTGATCGCCGGCGTCGCAGCGCGCAGCCCGTGGGCCAGCCTGCGCCCCAAGGCCCAGGTGCTGCTGGCCCTCATGGTCGGTGCGGCGGTCGGCGCCCTGGTCGCCCTGCACCTGCCGGTCGTCGCCCCGGCCCTGCTGGTCGTGCCGCTGGTGCTCGTCATCGCCGTGTCCGGGCGGATGCGGGCCTGAGCGTCAGACGCCGCGAGCGAACAGGGCCAGGCGTACCCGGTTGGGGCTGTCGGTCTTGGTCATCAGGCTGGTGATGTGGGTCTTGACAGTGGTGACACCGATGTGGAGCTGGTCGGCGATCTCGGTGTTGGACAGGCCCTCGGCGACCAGGTTCAGCACGTCCCGTTCCCGGGCGGTCAGGCCCGGCCGGGTCGGTGGTGACCCGGGGCGGGCGTGCACCGCGCGCTGCACGAGGCGACGCAGCACCTCCGGGCTGAACGGGCTGTCACCGACGGCGGCCCGGCGGATGCCGTCCAGCAGCTCGGTCGGCGGCGCGTCCTTGAGCAGGAACCCGCACGCTCCGGCGGTCAGCGCGGGGTAGAGGTGGTCGTCGTCGCCGAACGTGGTCAGCACCAGGACGCGGGTGGCGGGGCGTTCGGCGAGGATCCGGCTGGTCGCGGTGATCCCGTCGACACCGGGCATCCGCAGATCCATGACGACGACGTCGGGGAGGAGCCGCCCGGCAAGCGGAATCGCCTCCCGACCGTTGTCGGCCTCCCCGACGACCTCGATGTCGGGTTGGGCCTCGCAGAGCATGCGCAGCCCGGCTCGGATGAGGTGCTGGTCGTCGACCAGCAGCACCCGGATCACGCCGGCTCCGGCGCGGGCGTTCCGGCGGGAGCCTCCCGCTCGCCGGGCACCGCCCCGACCGGCGCGGGGGCCACGGCCGGAAGGACGGTACGGACCCGCCAGCCGGTGTCGGTCGGGCCCGCCTCCAGCCGACCGCCGAGGACCTCGACACGCTCGCGCATCCCGGTGATGCCGTGCCCACCACCGGCCGGCACACCCACCGGCACCCCGCCGTGGCCGTTGTCGGTGACCTCCCAGTGCACGGAACCGTCCCGAACGGCGACCACGAGGTGCGCGAGCGCGGACGTCCCCGCGTGTTTGGCCACGTTGGTCAGCGCCTCCTGGGTCAGTCGCAGCACCGCCATGCCGCGCACCGCGTCGAGTGCGCCGATCGCCGGGTCGAGTTCGGCCTCCACCGTGACACCCGCCTGCCGGGCCCGGTCGATGGACGCGCCGATCGCCGCCGGCAGCGCGGAGGGTTCGATCGCGGTCAGCGCCGCGTCACCGCGTACCCCGTCGGGGTTGCGCAGCACCGCGACCAGCCGGCGCAGCTCGGCGAGGGCCGCGGTGCCGGTGCCGTGCACGTCGTCGAAGACCTCGTCGACCCGGGGGTCCAGGTCGGTGAGCACGTGCCGGGCGACGCCGACCCGCAGGACCATCGACGCCACGTGGTGCGCGACCACGTCGTGCAGCTCGCGGGCGATGGCGCTGCGTTCGTCGGCGCGGGCCGCGCGGCTCTCCGACGCGTGCTGGCGTTGCTCGGCCAGGGCCCGCTCCACGGCCTGCCGACTCAGCTCCCGGTTGGCGCGGATGACGAGGCCGAGCAGCACCGGCACGCCGACCTCCAGTGCGAGTCCGACGACGCCGGAGGCGACCCGGCGGAGCGGGTCGCCGATCGAGTCGGTCAGGTCGACCACGGCCAGCAGCGCGGCGGCCAGCCAGATGACCTGGGCACGCCGCGCCCGCATGGTGACCTCGAGCAGCGCCCAGCTGGCACCGACTTGATTGATGGTGAAGTCGTCGATCAGGCATATCGCGATCGCCAGCAGGGCGGCCTGCGCCACCAGGTTGACCACCGGCCGACGGTGGGCCGCCAGCGCCACGGCGAACGCGAGCAGCGCGAGGATCCACTGTGTCGTCGTGGGCTTGCTGGTGGAATGTGGGACGAAGAGCAGGTAGCACAGCCCGGTGAGATCGAGCAGCACCATGCGCACGAGCGTGTCCCGCATGTCGAACAGTCGCCCCGACCAGCTCACGGCGCTCAGCCTAGGTGCTGCGGGCCGGTGGCGACGGCCGTGGACCGCCGCCACCGGGTGCGGACCGCGAGGTACGCGGCCAGGCCGAGCGGTCCGAGCAGGATGGTCAGCAGCAGCACCGGAGCCATCACCAGCGCCGGCACCCCCCGATCCCGGCTGTCCAACCACGCCCACCGTCCGACGAACAGATCGAACGCGATCATGTGCGCCCAACCCGCCGCCGCCCCGTCGGAGGTGCCGAGCAGGTCGCGCACCCCGGCCAGGGTCGGCGACGTCACGGCCGGCAGCACGTCGCCGAACGCCGGCAGCACCAGCAGCGCGTAGATCACCACGACCGGCAGCACGATCAGCGGCGAGGCGATGATCCGGGAGGTCCACGACCAGCGCGGCAGCAGGATCATCAGCGCCCAGAACGGCGCGGCCACCGCGAACGTCAGGGAGAACAGCGTCTCGGTCACGCTGCCAACGCCAGTTCCGGGCGACGTCGGCGGGCCAGCACCAGGGCGGTCGCGGTCGCCGTCGCGACCGCCAGGGCCGCGACCGCGGCGAGCGTCACGGCGTCCGGCCGCAGCAGCGGCTGTCCGCGCAGGGCCTGCCAGGTCAACAGCACGGTGAGTACGCCGTACGCGCCGCCCGCGACGACCAGCAGCCGGGCGCGGGTGCGCTCGTCCAGCCGCGTCGCGAACCGGCTCAGCAGGATCGCCAGGATCGGCAGCGCCTGGAGGGCGTGAAGGCCAACGAAGTGCCCGATCCGCAGGTCACCGCCGGTGGTGCTCCAGCCCACCACGGGCAGTCCCGGTCCGCCGTCGACGACGCCCACGCTGTGCGCCCCGGAGATCCCGTCGATCCCCGGCTCCTGCATGGGGAGCACCATCGGCACCGCCGCGAGCATGCCCAGCAGCGACAGGCCGAGCCCCCACCCGACGGCCGTAGCGGCGGCCCGATCCGGGATCCGCCGGATCAGCAGCACGATGCCGACCAGGAGGTGTGCGAGGAACAGCACCATGATCGCCGCGCCCATCACCGAGAACAGTGCGCCGTTCAACGGGGAGGTGCCGTTGAAGTGGCTGGCCTGCCCGCGTACCACCTGACTGACGATCACGATCATCTCGATCACCGCCATCGCGATGATGATCGTGACCGCCCATTCGGCCGCCCGGCTGCGTCGTGGCAGCAGGGAGAGCATCCAGGCGAGCGTCGCGCCGTACAGCACGAAGGACACCGCGAACTTGAACGGCTTGAGCCAGATCGGCGCCCCGGTGAGAACGCGCGAATCGACGAGAATGCCGACGGCGGCCACGACGGCGAGCACCGCCATCGCGGAGACGAAGACCATCAGTGGGCGATTCCAGTGCGTCGCCCGGCGCAGAACGGTAGTCATGCCTGTAGATGTTCGTGGCCGCGCCCGCCGATCGCGTCCGACCGCGAGCCCCGGTTGCGGCCGATGGTCGGAGCGCGCCTCCTCCCTGGGTAGGAGACGAAACCGGGCGAGGCCCGTCGCCGGTGCTGGCACAATGGCCGGCCTGCCGACGGGACGGAGAGCGACACGTGACGCCCAATGAGGACCAGGTTCGGCCGAACGAAACCACTGTGCCGCTGCTGCACTGCGCGGCGCCGGAGGAGACCGTGGCGTTCTGGAGGGCGCTGGGGTTCGAGGTGGCCTACGAACAGCTCAAGCCCTACGTGTATCTGGCCTTCGCGTGGAGTGGGCTTCAGTTGCACTACGGCCCCGCGCCGAAGGACCTGGACCCGGCGAAGGAGCATTCCGGCGGCTGTCTGGTGATGGTGGACGCGGTCGCGGCGTACCACGCGGCGTTCACCGAGGCGATGCGCCGCAGTTACGGCAAGGTGCTGGTCAAGGGCCTGCCCCGGGTGACCCGCTACCGGGCCGGGGCGTCGCGGTTCAGCATCGTCGACCCGTCCGGCAACACCATCGTCTTCATCCAGCGGGACGAGCCGGAGGACGTGGAGTACGGCGGGTCGAAGGACCTCGATGGGCTGGCCCGGGTGCTCGACAACGCGCGAATCCTGCGCGAGTTCAAGATGGACGACCGGGCGGCCTACCGGGCGCTCGACTCGGGGATGCGCCGTCGTGCCGAGGACGCGCCGGTGGTCGAGCAGGCGATGGCGCTGGCCGGCCTTATCGAGCTGGCGACCGCGTTGGAGAAGGCCGAGCGGGTGCCCGAGTGGGGCGCCCGCCTCCAGGCGCTGACCCTCACCTTGGAGCAGCGGGAGCAGGTGGAGCGGTACGTCGCCGACCCGACCATCCTCGAACCGTGGTGGCCCGACCCGCGCTGACCCGGGACCCCCGCTTCGCCGTAGGCC
The DNA here is from genome assembly GCF_018070365.1 of Micromonospora sp. D93. NCBI lineage: Bacteria > Bacillati > Actinomycetota > Actinomycetes > Micromonosporales > Micromonosporaceae > Micromonospora > Micromonospora sp. D93. The sequence goes on from NZ_JAGPXW010000017.1 coordinate 94,100, forward strand.
ACATCTGCGCGTACGTCTGGTCGTTCCCCGGAACAACATGAAATTACCGCTTTAGGGTAAGTGCGACCAATGCGCCTAGCTGTTCCGATAGCTTTCGAAGCAGAGGAAAACTCGTATTCCTCCCTTCGGGTGCTTAAGGAGTCAGTAATGAAGCGCAGTGTCGCGTTCGCGGCAGCCCTCCTGGCAGGTCTGACCAGCATCGGATCGATCCCCGGGACCGCCTCCGCCGATGGCGGTGGCCCTGGGTACCACGACGACCGCAAGGGGGGTGATTACCAGCACGGCGACGAGGGCGCGGTCTTCGTCCAGACCAACAAGGCCGAGGGCAACACCATCAAGGTGTACGACCGCGACGAGGACGGCCGTCTCAGCAAGGCGGGTGAGTACGAGACCGGTGGGCTGGGCGGCTTCACCATCGGCGCGCCGCTCGACGCGCTGGCCTCACAGGGTTCCCTGACCTATCACAAGGGGCTGCTGTTCGCCGTGAACGCGGGCAGCAACACCGTCACGGTCTTCGGCGTCGAGGGCACCAAGCTGCACAAGCTCCAGGTCATCTGGTCCGGCGGTCTGTTGCCGGTAAGCGTCGCGGCCCGCGGTGACCTCGTCTACGTCCTCAACGCCGGTGGCGAGGGCTCGGTGCAGGGCTTCGAGCTGCACAAGGGGCGCCTGTCGCGGATCGAGGACGCCAACCGGTCGCTCGGGCTGCACAACGGCAACCCGCCCGCGTTCGGGACCGCCCCGGCCCAGGTCAAGATCGACCCGGACAGCGAGTTCGTGCTGGTGTCGACAAAGATGGCCAACGTCATGTTCAGCTACGAGATCGGTCGCGACGGCGAACTGTCGCGCAACCCCGTGATCAGCGACGCGGGGAACACCCCGTTCGGCTTCACCTTCGACAGCGAGGACTCGCTGCTGGTCACCGAGTCGGGCGCGAACGCGGTCAGCCGGTTCGAGCTGGAGGACGACGGCGCGCTCGACCAGGTCGGGCCGTCGGTGCCCAACGGGCAGCAGGCGCCCTGCTGGATCCAGCGCGTCGGCGACTACTTCTTCGTCGCCAACGCCGGCAGCTCCACCATCAGCTCGTACCGGGTCGACGACGACGGCAAGCTCCACCTCGTCAAGGAGGTCGCCGCCGACACCGGTGGCGGGGCGATCGACATGACCACCAGCGACGGCTTCCTGTACGTGCAGAACGCCACCGCCGGCAACGTGCAGGGCTACGAGGTGGGCGAGGACGGGTCCCTGAAGCTCGTCACCACCGTGGAGGGCCTGCCGAAGTTCGCCGACGGCATCGGCATGGAGGGCATCGCCGCCTCCTGAGCGCACCACCCACTGGTCCCGGTCGCTCGTCGACCGGGACCAGTTCTCGGTGCATCCTGCCGGGGGCCGCTAGTCGAGGCTGGCCAACTCGTCCGGCGACAGGACCAGCGCCCCGGCGGCCAGGTTCTCGACCAGGTGATCGGGGTTGCCGGTACCGGGGATGGCCAGCAGGTGCGGGCCACGGCTGAGGGTCCATGCGATCCGCACCTGAGCCGGCGTCGCGCCGTGCGTGCGCGCGATGGCCTCGACTGCCGTGTTGGCGGCCACGCCGCCGGCCTCACGTCCGCCGCCGGCGATCGCGAAGAACGGCACGAATGCGACGTCCTGTTCACCGCAGGTACGCACGAACTGGTCCTGCGTACGTCGGGTGTCGACACCGTACGTGTTCTGCACGCAGACCACCGGGGCGATCGCCTGCGCCTGCGCGAGGTGGTGCGGACGAATGTTGGACAGGCCGAGATGCCGGATGAGTCCGGCGTCACGTAGCTCGGCCAGCGCGCCGAAGTGCTCCGCCACCGAGTCCAGTCCGTCCTGGCGCAGGTTCACGACGTCCAGGTGGTCGCGGCCGAGTTGGCGCAGGTTCTCCTCGACCTGTCCACGCAGCTGATCGGGCCGGGCCAGCGGCAGCCACACTCCCGAGGGGTCGCGGCCCGGTCCGACCTTCGTGGTGATGACCAGGTCGTCGGCGTACGGCGACAGCGCCGTGTTGATCAACTCGTTGGCCGACCGGAGCGGCGAGAAGTAGAACGCCGCCGTGTCGATGTGGTTCACACCGAGGTCGACCGCTTGGCGTAGCACTCCGATGACCCGCGCGCGGTCGCTCGCCGCGCCACCGTTACCCGTCAGGCGCATGGCGCCGAATCCGATCCGATTGACGCTCAGGTCGCCGAGCGTCCAGGTGCCTGCGGATTCCGCACTGATCATGGTGGTGGGCATTGGGCGAACCTAGCCACCGCCACTGACCTGCGCAGTCGGGCGTCTGCCCGATACCGATCGGGAGGAATCGCTGTTAGGTTTTCTATCGTGGGAAGCGCATTGCCGGCAGCGGAAGCGCTCGCTGGCAGGGCAGTGGCAGCCCGCAGTTCACTCGGGTCCTGACCGCACCGGGCCCACCCGCGGCGGCGTCAACCGGCTCGACGCCAGTGCGCTAGGACGCCAACCGTTCGCGTGCGGTGCGCGTCGGTCGGGGGATTTCGGCGCTGCCGGCCGACGTGTTGATCTCTGACCAGACGGCGTCGAGGGAGAGGCCGAGGACGTCGGCGATCGCCGCGATGGTCGGGAAGGCGGGGGTGGCTATCCGGCCGGACTCGATCTTGCGAAGGGTCTCCGGCGAGACGCCCGCGTCCAGCGCGGTGAGGAGCATCGAACGCTCTCCACGGGCTCGGCGCAGGAGGGCGCCGAGGCGCTGGCCGCGTTCGAGCTCTGCGGGGGTGAGCGGCAACCTGACCATGCCCCGATTCTAGTACCGGGATAATATGGCCGGGATACTTATTGGTGGTCCGAGGAAGGCGCTGCATGATCGAGATCCTGAGCCCCACCGACGTGCTGCGAGCGAAGGACACCGGCGCGTTGGTCGCCGGCATCCTGCAGACGCTGAAGAGCCGCTGCGTGGTCGGCACCAACCTCCTGGAGATCGACCAGTGGGCACAAGCCATGATCACCGAGGCCGGGGCGCAGTCCTGCTACGTCGACTATGAGCCGTCCTTCGGACGCGGGCCGTTCGGCCACTACATCTGCACGTCGGTGAATGACGCGGTGCTGCACGGGTTGCCGTACGACTACCCACTCGCCGACGGCGACCTGCTCTCGCTCGACCTCGCCGTCTCCCTTGGTGGAGTTGTCGCGGACTCGGCCATCAGCTTCATCGTGGGAGACGTGCGGCCCCCGGAGAGCGTCGCGCTGATCGACGCGACCGAGCGCGCGTTGCGGGCGGGGATCGCCGCCGCCGGTCCCGGCGTCCGCATCGGTGACATCTCCCACGCGATCGGCTCGGTCCTCAACGCGGCGGGATATTCGGTCAACACCGAGTTCGGCGGCCACGGCGTCGGGTCGACCATGCACCAGGACCCGCACGTCTCCAACACGGGGCGTCCCGGCCGCGGATACCGGCTGCGCCCGGGGCTGCTGCTGGCGCTGGAGCCGTGGGTCATGGCGGACACCGCCGCGCTCGTCACCGACGCCGACGGCTGGACCCTCCGCAGCGCGACGGGCTGCCGGACGGCGCACAGCGAGCACACCATCGCCATCACCGACGACGGCGCGGACGTGCTCACCCTGCCGACGTCCTGACCCGCACCGGCCCGATCGACCCCCAGTGGTCGGCCGGCGACGAGCTGCCCAGGGTGGACGATTAACCGGCCACCGAGCGGGCACGTCCCTCTGCGGCGCCCTGCCAGGTCGCGTTCAGAATGAACCGATCGGTCATATTTTCCGTGATGACGGTCAGGGTCACCCACCAGAGTCGCGGAGGCACGATGTCAACGGTTCGAACTGGTCCGGTCATCGGACTGCTCGCGCAGATCGTCCTGCTGGCGGTGCTCGCGGAGACAGTCGGTCTGGGCGCGGCGGGCTGGGTGGCGGGGCTGGCGTACGGGGTGGCCCTGTGCGCCCTGCTCAGCCGGGGGATGTCCCGCGCCGGCGCGGGTGCGCTCAGCCCGGCCGACCGGGTGACCCTGAGCCGGGCGATCCTCGTCGGCGGCGTGACCGCCCTGGCCGCCGACTCGTTCGGCCGGTCGGCGCCGATCACCCTGATGGTCGTGCTCACCAGCGTGGCGTTGGCCCTCGACGCCGTGGACGGGTACACGGCCCGCCGCACCGGGACCACCAGCGAACTCGGCGCGCGCTTCGACATGGAGATCGACTCCTTCCTGGTCCTGGTGCTCTGCCTACACGTGGCCCCCTCGGTGGGTGGCTGGGTGCTCGCGATCGGCGCGATGCGGTACGTCTTCGTCGCCGCGAGCTGGGTGCTGGGGTGGATGCGCGGATCCCTGCCGCCGCGCTACTGGCGCAAGGTCGTCGCCGCCATCCAGGGCGTGGTGCTGGCGGTGGCGATGGGCGACGCGCTGCCCGGGCCACTGACGACCATCGTGCTGCTGGCGTCACTGGCGCTGCTGGTCGAGTCGTTCGGGCGGGACGTCGCGTGGCTCTGGACGACCCGTCACCTCCGCCACACAGTCGTCCACGGCGCTCCGGGCGTGATGGTGCACGCGAGCAGCCCGGTGAGCCACAGCGCCCCGAGCACCGCGGCGGCGCTGGGCTCGGGCCGGACGGATGGGCTGCCCTGGGCGGACCGCCAGACGGTCGCCGTCGCCCGACGCGGGATCGCCCGCGTCTGAGCCGCCCGGATCCCGCCCGCAACGAAGATCATGGAAGGATGCCCGGGTTGTCGCTCTTGACGCGCGTACGTCAGCTGCCGAACCAGGGACGGAGATCGATGAGAGGCGAAGTCTCGGACGTCACCGCCACCGCCACCGCCACCGACGGCGGCGAAGCCGAGGGCCGACCGAAACGCTCCATCGCGGCCCGGCTGACGACCGTCCTGGCCGCGCTGCTCGTCCTGCTCGCCCTCACCGTGCCGTACGACTTCGGTCGGCTCAGCCCGGCGGCGTTCGTGCGGATCCCCCTGGAGGCGCTGCTGGTCGTGGCCCTCCTGCTCGCCCTGCCGTCGCGTGGCAGCCGACTGGTCGCGACGCTCGCCGGCGTGGCGCTCGGCCTGCTCGGCCTGCTGAAGCTGCTCGACCTGGGGTTCTCCGCCTCGCTGAGCCGGGCGTTCGATCCGGTGCTCGACTGGGCGCTCGTCGACGAGGGGTTCGCCTTCCTCAGCGAGTCGTACGGTCGACCCGCCGCCATCGGCGCCGCGATCACCCTGGCGGTGGTGGTCGTGGGCCTACCCACCCTGGTCACGCTGTCGATGCGGCGACTGCGGCGGCTGGTGGTCCGGCACCGCACCGGGACCACCCGGATCGTGGCCGCGCTCGTCGTCGTCTGGGTGGCCTGCGCCGCGTTCAACGTGCGGGTGGTCGAGGGCGTGCCGGTCGCCGACACCTCCGCGACCACCCTGGCCAACGGGCACGGCTTCCAGGTGCGCCTGCGTCTCGACGACCGCGAGACGTTCGGTGCCCTGATCGAGGCGGACAGGTTCGGCGACACCCCCGGCGACCAGCTCCTGACCGCGCTGCGCGGCAAGAACGTGGTCGTCGCCTTCGTGGAGAGCTACGGCCGGGACGCCGTCCAGGACCCGGAGTTCGCGCCGCAGGTCGGTGCGGTCCTCGACCGCGGCACCAGCGAACTGGGCGCTGCGGGTTTCGCCGCGCAGAGCGGCTTCCTCACCTCGCCGACCTTCGGCGGCGGCAGTTGGCTCGCCCACGACACGCTGCTCTCCGGCCTCTGGATCGACAACGACCAACGGCACCGCACCCTGCTGGCCAGTGACCGGATGACCCTCAACGGCGCCTTCCGACGGGCGAACTGGCAGACCGTCGGCGTGATGCCCGCCGTCACCAAGGCGTGGCCGGAGGGCTCCTTCTTCGGCTACGACCGGTTCTACAACGCCAAGACGCTCGCGTACCGTGGCCCGAAGTTCAGCTTCGGCACCCCGCCCGACCAGTACACCCTGGCCAGCTGGCAGCGCCTGGAACAGGCGAAGCGCGACGGCAACGTGATGACCGAGCTGGCGCTGGTGTCGAGTCACGCGCCCTGGACGCCCGTCCCGCCGTTGCTCGATTGGGCCGACGTCGGCGACGGCGCGGTCTACCGCGCGGCCGGCAGGTCCGACGACAAGCGCCGCAACACCACCCAGATCCGGGCGGACTACCGGAAGTCCATCGAGTACACCCTCGGCGCGCTCACCTCCTACGTGCGGACCTACGGGGACGACGACCTCGTGTTCATCTTCCTCGGTGACCACCAACCCGCCGCGGTCGTCACCGGCGAGAACGCCAGCCGCGACGTCCCGATCTCGATCATCACCCGGGACCGGGCCGTCTTGGACCGGATCTCCGGGTGGGGCTGGCAGGACGGGCTGAAGCCCGGGCCGGAGGCACCGGTCTGGCGGATGGACGCCTTCCGGGACCGGTTCCTGACCGCCTTCGGACCGTAAGCCCGGCCACCTCTCTCACGGACTGGACCCAGACAGATGACGGCTACCACCGAGACCAGGATCGCCGCGCTCCGGACCGACCCGGCCCTGTCCCTGCTGCACCGGTCGCTGGACGTCTACTACGGCGATCCCGAGCGGGACGCGAGGATGGACGCCTTCTACTCCCGCTTCGTCAGCAGCGGAGACCTCGTCTTCGACATCGGTTCCCACGTGGGCGACCACATCGCCAGCTTCCGGCGCCTCGGCGCCCGGGTCGTCGCCGTGGAACCGCAGCCGCTGTGTCTGCGCGCCCTGCGGGCGATCTACGCCGACGACGACCAGGTGACAGTTGTCGATGCCGCCTGTGGCGCGCTCCCCGGGCGCACCCGCTTGCACGTCAACTCCGCCAACCCCACCGTGTCGACCGCCTCACCGGACTTCGTGCGGGCGGCGCAGGGCGCGGGTGGGTGGGAGGGCGAGGTGTGGGATGCCGACATCGAGGTCCCGGTGGTCACCGTCGACGCGCTGATCGAGACGTACGGCGTGCCGACCTTCGCCAAGATCGACGTGGAGGGTTTCGAGGACGAGGTGCTGGCCGGCCTGAGCCGCGCACTGCCCGCGCTGTCGTTCGAGTTCACCACCATCGCGCGTGCGGTCGCGTACCGATGTCTCGATCGCCTGACCGCGCTCGGCTTCGACGGCTTCGACGTCGCGTTGGGCGACGACAAGTCGATGACCTTCCAACGCTGGATGCCCGCGGCAGACCTGGCGACGCACCTGCACGAACTGCCGCACGCCGCGAACGCCGGCGACGTGTACTGCGTGACCCGCGACCGGGAGGCCATCACCGCGCCGTAGCCGTACCCGACGCTAGATCATGGGCAGGACCAGTGCGGTGGAGACCGCCAGCTCACGATCGAGCACCTGGTCCCGGGGCACGAAAACCATGGCCTGCCCTTCACCGAGGACCACGTCCTCCTGCCGAGCCGCGGTGGTGCCGCGGAACACGTGGACGGTCACGGTGTGGGGAAAGCCCGCTTCGTACGGACGAGGACCGCTGCACAGCGGGTGCAGCTTACCCACTGTCAGACCAGTCTCCTCCAGCAGTTCGCGGCGGGCCGCCGCCTCCGGCGACTCACCGGGCTCGATGTGGCCACCCGGCAAACTCCACTGGCCCGGCGAGACGGCCGCATCCTCGTCGCGGTGCTGCAGCAGCACCGCGCCCGACGGATCGACAAGCAGCACGAGGGCGACGTCATAGGTGGCCATGACCAGACCGTGCCACGTCGCCGCGAGCATGTCGACGACGGTTCCTCACGACGCACCTGATCGCGTACCCTGCGCGGATGGACCTCGATGATCTTCCGCTCGCCGAGTTCGCGTTTCCCGGACCGTTACGGGACAAGCTGGTGGGCGCGATCCTGTCCGGGGCGAAGACCTCGACGACCGGCCTGCTGGTCGGCTACGAGTGCGCGAACGAGCCGCTGCCCGAGGTGGGCGAACTGTCCGCCGTGGTGGACTCCGCGGGCCGGCGGGTCGCAGCCATCGAGCTGACCGACGTACGGGTGATCCGGCTCGCCGAGGTCGACCTGGCACACGCCCTGGCCGAGGGGGAGGGTGACGAGTCGGTGGCGCAGTGGCGTGCGGGGCACGAGACGTTCTGGCACAGCGCGGAGGTACGCGCCGAGTTGGGCGACCCCGACTTCACAGTGGACGACGACACGCTGGTGGTGACCGAGCGCTTCCGGCTGGCGCGCGTCGCCTGAGTGCTGGCGGCGATCGGTGGCAGCTCAGCAGTGCACCGCTCGGCGCGTCGAACAGCTCAGCTGCCAACGATCAAGGGATGAAGCAGCACTGCCTACAGCAGTGTTAGCTGGCCCTCGACCTCATCCGTGTGCGGCTCCCGTAACTGCCAGATCCGGACCACACCGGTGCGGGCGTCGTGTGTCATCCACTGTCCGCGTCCGCCGATGGGCCGGATGGAGTTCTGTGGCATGTCGATGCCGTAATCCATGATGGTCTGCGGGCGCAGCGTGCGGGTGGAGAGTAGGAGATGTTGTTCGGCGTCACCCTGGTCGGTCGCGAAGCCGACCATGACCCAGTCGTCGGATACGACGGCTGCGCTCTCGTGCATCCGGTAGTCGTCGGAGGGTTCCCACGCCAGCGCGACGGTCAGGTCCGAGTTCAACACGTGCAGCGATCGAGGGCTCCACGCCAGTAACCCCGCGCCGGTCAGCCACTCGACGAAGGTCGGCGGCGGCATCACCGTCTCGGCGATCAGCAACGGGCGCACAGCCGTGAGCCTACGCACGACGAGAAGCTGTCGCGGTAGTCGTTATCTTGTAGCCATGAGAATGGATGCCGCTTCGCCGTACGAGGTTCGGCGGAGCCGGCTCCGCACCGGACTGACGTTGGCGCTGTACAGCCTGTTGCCGGTGACAGCCATCGTGATCGGCTTGCAGGACCTGTCCGTCCGCTATTTGTTCTTCATCATTGGAGCGTTGTTCGAGGTCATCTTCCTCGCCACGGCACACCACCGCGTGAGCAGCGCGTTGCGGCGGGAACTGTTGTTCGCCATTGACGAGCAAGGCGTCTACCTGGGCCCGGACGACCTTGGCCGGCCGGCTATGCGCGAGCAGTGGTCCAACATCGACGCGACAGTTCACTTCCACGGTCGGGTGTGGACGACCAGTAATATGCCAGCAACGAACCGTAACGTGGGTATCGTCCAAGGCGGCCGGATCGTCGCCTCCCGGGGGACGGGGGGCTGGTGGCTGAACGTCAGGCGAGCCTCCGCGGCCGCCGCCCGGTTCGGCGGGGGAACGCCGGTGCTCAAGGCGCCGTTCTACGGTCAAATATCGCGCGAGTGGTTCCACACCATCCCGTTGCCGCCAAATTGGCTCGAGGAACATGCCACACCTCGCGGGGCAAGGCACTGATCAGACGCGATGTTACGTGCAGGCCGGCGGCGCGGGGGCACCGCTAACTCGATTGCTTGGGCTCGGCCACGTAGACACCTTTGCCCGGATGCCCCTCGACCAGCTCACGGTCCTTGAGGATCGTCATCACCCGGTTGATCGTGGAAATGTGCACTCTGTGCTGCTCGGCAAGCTCGCGCGTGGACGGTAGCTTCTCTCCCGGCGCAAGCTCGCCGGACTTGATCTTCTCGGCGATCTCGGTTGCGATGCGCCGGTAGTCCACTTTCTCGGTCGGCATGAGTCGATCTCCGTAGGTCCCCTGGTTTCGGCAACCCAATTCGATCACGCGCGAACCTGTTCCAACAAGTTCCAAGCTCTAGCTTTACCTGCTCCTACAAGTTGGAATAGGTTGAGTTGCGTAGTCGGGTTCCCTGGTTTCGGCAAACTCCCGGGTTCCCGGCGGAATACCCACCTGGGGAGTAGGACGCACGGACTCTGCCCCCAGGTGGGGCTAATCATGATCGCGGGGGGAGTGTCAACCATGGCGATCGACGAGCCGATCTCCAAGGCAACCGAGCTGTTCACCGCCAAGAGAGTTCTGGACACGCATTGGACGCGGGCGCTCGACCGCCCGTGGCGGGTGGGTGGGTGCCTGGAGTGCCGAGGTCGCGACAACTGTCCGCAGCTCGATTGGGCAATCAAGCTGATTGCGGAAGTGGCGGCGGTGATGTTCCAGAAGCGCTGACTGTGGGCACCCAAAAGCTGCGCCAGCTGCTGGCATCGCGGGAGACGAGCCGCTCTCTCCGCAGGTGTTACAGCATCGCGAGAGGGGCCAGGGGTACGCCGTCGACGCCGTCGAGCCTCATCAGCTCGCCCACTCCGGATCCTTCTCCGTTCAGGGGCATCTCGAACCGCCACGACTCGTGCGTCATCTGCGGTTGGAGCTGCGTGGACAGGTCACCCTTGCCCTGGCACCGCTCGCGCAGGCGCTCGTAGGCGGCGTCGCGGTCCTCGAATTCGATCGACTTCGCCGTGGGGAGCGCTCGGACGGCCTTCTCCACGGCGGCTCGTTGTTCGTCGGTCGCCGACGACTCAAGCCGGACGATGACGCCGATCCGCGATGGCCGAGGGTCGACGTCCCCGATCCTGAGCGCCACGTCCTCCACGCCGTCGGCCTCGGCCATCACCAGTTCGACCGCCTCGGCGATCGACGCGTCGGTGACGGTGGCGTGCAGAAGCTCCGGCATGTACTCCGGCTTGAGGGCCGCCAGCAGGTCCGGCTGGTCCTTCAGGTCCGCCTTCTGTCGCTCGTACGCCTGCTCGCGGGTTTCGAGGGACACCTCTTTGACACTGGGCATCGACCGGAGTTGCTGCTCCACGCTGCCCTTCTGCGCCGACGTCACGTCGTTGTCGAGGAAGACGGCCAACGCCACGTCCCCGGGCTCCTCGGGTTGCGAGGTGCAGGCGGGAAGGGCCAGCAGGACGACGAGTGACAGTAATGGTGCTCTGCGGCGCATGGGCGAAGATCGTAGCCATCACTCGCGCGCATCGCCGCCCCTGAACGGCGGACTTCGCCGCCGTTGGACAGCCGTCAGGATCTCAGCGCCGTGTCTGGTGTTCGTAACAGGGATCCGCCAGACTGCGCGGTATGGGTGATCGTTGGCGCCGGTGGGCGTGGGTCGGGGTGCTCGTCGTCGGGCTGATCCTTTATCTGGCGGTGCTGCGGACCCTGGTCAGCACCAAGAATCCGAACTTCGTGCCGGCGTTGATCCTGCTCGGGGCGACGTTGGTGCCGCTGACGTTCCTGACGTTCGCGCAGGCCCGGACCGGGCGGTGGCAGGTGCCGGCGTCGGTGTTGGTGACGTCCGCGTTCTTCGGCGGTGTGATCGGCACGGTGGTCGCCGGCACCCTGGAGTACGACACCCTGCGCGGGCTCGGCACCCTGCCGATGGTGTTCGTGGCACTGATCGAGGAGTCGGCGAAGCTGATCGTCCCGGTGGTGCTGCTGTTCACGGTGGTGGCCCAGCGCCGTCGCCGGGTGCCCTCCGACGGGCTGATCATCGGCATCGCCGCCGGCATGGGGTTCGCCGCGCTGGAGACGATGGGCTACGCCTTCAGCGCGTTGCTGAGTTCGCAGGGCAACATCGGCGCGGTGGAGCAGACGCTCTTCATCCGGGGTTTGACGGCGCCCGCCGGCCACACCGCGTGGACGGGGCTGACCGCCGGCGCGCTGTGGGCGTTGCTGGCGAGCCCGAGCGTCGCTCGGCTCTTCGGCTTCATCGGCACGTTCGTGGGTGTCGTCGTTCTGCACACCCTCTGGGACACGTTCTCCGGTTCGCTGGTCTTCGTCGTGTTGGCGATCATCAGCATCGGCTGGTTGTTCTGGGAGCTGCACCGCTACCGGACCTTCGGCGACCAGCACATCGGCCAGCCACTACCGCACTGACAGTCGCCGTACTCCATGCCTCTCCCGGCCCGCACCAAGGGCTGGGGGAGGCATGACTGTTTGTGATCCCGCTGCGACCGGGCCGGCACCTCATCTAACGTCAGAGTGTTCATATGTGGCGGGGTTGGTCGGGAAGGTGCGGCGATGGGGGTGCGCAGCTGGTTCGAGGGTTGGCCGGTCTACCGCCAGCTCACCGGCACTGACCCGTTGGGCCGGGGTGCCGCGGCGAAGTCCGACGGGTCCCGCGCGCTCACCGCTCGCACCGACACGGCTGATTCGGTGGCCCGGTCCGTGTGCCCGTACTGCGCTGTGGGTTGTGGTCAGCGGGTGTTCGTGAAGGACGGGCAGGTCAGTCAGATCGAGGGCGATCCGGACAGCCCGATCTCGCGGGGTCGGCTCTGCCCGAAGGGCTCGGCGAGCAAGAGCCTGGTGACCAGCCCGCTGCGGCAGACCAAGATCCGCTACCGCCGGCCGTACTCGACGCAGTGGGAGGACCTCGACCTCGACACGGCGATGAACATGATCGCCGATCGGGTCCTGGCCGCCCGGGACGAGACCTGGGAGGACGCCGACGCCGAGGGTCGACCGCTGAACCGGACGCTGGGTATCTCCAGCCTTGGTGGGGCGACGCTGGACAACGAGGAGAACTACCTCATCAAGAAGTTGTTCACCGCGATGGGGGCGCTCCAGATCGAGAACCAGGCCCGTATTTGACACTCCTCCACCGTCCCCGGTCTGGGGACCAGCTTCGGTCGTGGCGGCGCCACCCAGTACCAGCAGGACCTGTCGAACTCCGACGTCATCGTCATCCAGGGTTCGAACATGGCCGAGGCACACCCGGTGGGTTTCCAGTGGGTGATGGAGGCCAAACGCAAGGGAGCGAAGGTCTTCCACGTCGACCCGCGGTTCACCCGCACCAGCGCGCTGGCTGACACGTACCTGCCGATTCGGGCTGGCACCGACATCGCGCTGCTCGGCGGGGTGGTGCGTTACATCCTCGACAACGAGCTGGACTTCCGGGAGTACGTCGTCGCGTACACCAACGCCGCGACCATCGTGACCGAGGAGTACGCCGACACCGAGGACATGCACGGCCTCTTCTCCGGCTTCAACGACGACAACGCCACCTACGACCAGGCCAGTTGGCGGTACGAGGGCCACTCGCAGAACCAGACGACCCGCGACAGCGAGACGCAGCGGGAGACGGCGGCCGGGCTGGAGAACGAGTCGCACGGCGCGCCCGTCGGCGGCGAGACGGAACGGGACGAGACGTTGCAGCACCCGCGCTGCGTCTACCAGATCCTCAAGCGACACTTCTCCCGCTACACCCCGGAGATGGTGGAACGGGTCTGCGGCATCCCACAGGAGAGGTTCTTCGAGCTGGCCCGGGCGTGGACGGAGAACTCCGGCCGGGACCGGACCGGCATGCTCGTCTACTCGGTGGGTTGGACGCAGCACAGCGTCGGCGTGCAGTACATCCGCACCGGCGCGATCATCCAGCTCCTGCTCGGCAACGTGGGCCGCCCGGGTGGTGGGGTGATGGCCCTGCGCGGGCACGCCAGCATCCAGGGGTCCACCGACATTCCGACGCTGTTCAACCTGCTTCCGGGCTACCTGCCGATGCCGCACCACGCCAATCACCCGACACTGGACGAGTGGGTGGACAGCATCGCCCACCCCGGGCAGAAGGGCTTCTGGGGCAACGCGCGCACCTACGGTGTCAACCTGCTCAAGGCGTACTGGGGCGACGCGGCCACCGCCGACAACGACTACTGCTACGGGTACATGCCGCGGATGACCGGCGACCACGGCACCTACCAGCAGGTGCTCGACATGATCGACGGCAAGATCAAGGGCTATTTCCTGCTCGGGCAGAACCCGGCGGTCGGCTCCGCGCACGGCCGGGCGCAGCGTCTCGGCATGGCCAACCTCGACTGGCTCGTGGTCCGCGACCTGTTCGAGATCGAGAGCGCCACGTTCTGGAAGAACGCGCCGGAGATCGAGACCGGCGAGATCGCGCCCGAGCGGTGCCGCACCGAGGTGTTCTTCCTGCCCGCCGCCTCGCACGTGGAGAAGGAGGGCACCTTCACCCAGACGCAGCGGCTGTTGCAGTGGCGGGAGAAGGCCGTCGAGCCGCCAGGCGACGCCCGCTCCGAACTCTGGTTCTTCTACCACCTCGGTCGCATCATCCGGGAACGGCTGGCGACGTCGACGAAGCCGCGCGACCGTGCGCTGCTCGACCTCGCCTGGGACTACCCCACGCACGGTCCGTACGCGGAGCCGAGCGCCGAGGCGGTGCTGCGCGAGATCAACGGGTACGACGTGGCCACCGGCCGGCCGCTGGCGTCGTTCACCGAGATGAAGGACGACGGCTCCACCGTCGGCGGTTGCTGGATCTACACCGGGGTGTACGCCGACGGCGTCAACCAGGCGGCCCGCCGCAAACCCGGCTCGGAGCAGTCCCTGGTGGCGCCCGAGTGGGGTTGGGCGTGGCCGGCGAACCGGCGCATCCTCTACAACCGTGCCTCCGCCGACCCGGACGGCAACCCGTGGAGTGAGCGCAAACGTTACGTCTGGTGGGACGCGGACAAGAGCGAGTGGACCGGCTACGACGTGCCGGACTTCGAAAAGACCAAACCGCCGTCCTACCGACCCGAGCGCGACGCGTCGGGTGTGGCGGGCATCGCCGGCGACGATCCGTTCATCCTTCAGGGCGACGGCAAGGGCTGGCTGTACGCGCCCACGGGCGTGCTCGACGGACCGATGCCCACCCACTACGAGCCGGTCGAGTCGCCGGTGCGCAACCCGCTCTACCGACAGCAGGCCAACCCGACCCGCAAGGTCTACACGCACCCGATCAACACGCTCAACCCGAGCCCTCCGCAGGAGCACAGCCAGGTGTTCCCGTACGTGTTCACGGTCAGCCGGCTCACCGAGCACCACACCGCCGGCGGGATGAGCCGGACCGTGTCACCGCTGGCCGAGCTGCAACCCGAGATGTTCGTCGAGGTGTCGCCGGAGTTGGCGGCCCTGCGAGGGTTGACTCACCTGGGCTGGGCCCATCTGGTCACCAGCCGGGCGGCGGTCGAGGCGAAGGTGCTGGTGACCGACCGCGTGACGCCGCTGCGAGTGGATGGCCGGATCATCCACCAGGTCTGGCTGCCGTACCACTTCGGCTACGAGGGCCTGGTGACCGGCGACTCGGCCAACGACCTGTTCGGCATCACCCTCGACCCCAACGTCCTGATTCAGGAGAGCAAGGTCGGCACGTGCGACGTCCGACCCGGACGACGCCCCAGAGGACAGGACCTGCTGGACCTCGTCGTCGACTACCGGCGGCGGTCGGGGAACCTCGTCCACCGCTACCCGCCGATGGTCACGACCGACGTCGCCGACAGCAGCAGCGACCAGGAGGCCTGACCGATGCCCCACGCCAATGCCCTGTACGGGCCGCTGGACCCCGCGCCGGACGCCGGCTACGAGAACCCGCCACCGCGGATGGGGTTCTTCACCGACACCAGCGTCTGCATCGGCTGCAAAGCGTGCGAGGTGGCCTGCAAGGAGTGGAACGGCGTCCCCGAGAGTGGGCTCGACCTGCTGGGCATGTCGTACGACAACACGGGCGCGCTGACCGCGAACTCGTGGCGGCACGTCGCGTTCGTGGAGCAACCCCGCTCGGCCGGCTGGGCGACTCCGGCGTTCGCGGGGGAACCGGACGGGCCGGCGATCAGCCCGGTGACGGCGGCGGTCGGCGCGCGTACCAGCACCGACACCGGAACGGACCCCGGCCTGCCCACCGGCTCGCCTGACGCGGCGGCCCGTATGTCGGGCGGGCCGGAGTTCCTGGGGATGCCGGGTGCGCAGCCGCCGGGGAGGGGTTCGGGCGCCGAGGAGCGGACGGATTTTCGCTGGTTGATGATGTCGGATGTGTGCAAGCACTGCACCCACGCGGCCTGCCTGGATGTCTGTCCGACAGGTTCCCTGTTCCGGACGGAGTTCGGCACCGTGGTGGTGCAGGAGGACATCTGCAACGGCTGCGGATACTGCATCTCCGCCTGCCCGTACGGCGTCATCGATCAACGCAAGGACGACGGTCGGGCGTGGAAGTGCACGCTGTGCTACGACCGGCTCGGGGTCGGGATGACGCCGGCGTGTGCGCAGGCGTGTCCGACGGAGTCGATCCAGTACGGGGAACTGGACGAGTTGCGGGAGCGGGCCGCCGCGCGGGTGGCGAAGCTGCACGAGCGGGGCGTGCCGGAGGCTCGGTTGTACGGGCACGACCCCAACGACGGCGTCGGTGGTGACGGTGCGTTCTTCCTGCTGCTCGACGAGCCGGAGGTGTACGGGCTGCCACCGGACCCGATCGTGACCACCCGCGACCTGCCGGCCATGTGGAAACGCGCCGGCCTGGCGGCGATGACGATGGCGGTCGCCACGGCTGTCGCGTTCCTGGGCAGGCGGCGATGACCCGCGGCGGCGAGCAGCTCACGGTGCCACCGGCCGACTTCGCCTCGTACTACGGCCGGCCGGTCCTGAAGCCGCCGGTGTGGAAGTACGACATCGCCGGCTACCTGTTCACCGGGGGCCTCGCCGCCGGAAGTGCGCTGATCGGCGCGGGTGCTCAACTGACCGGCCGACCCGGGCTGCGCACTGTGGGCCGTTGGACCGCCCTCGGCGGCGTCGCCGCCAGCACGTACCTGCTGGTCCACGACCTCGGCCGGCCGGACCGGTTCCATCACATGCTCCGGGTGGCCAAGGTGACCTCGCCGATGTCGGTCGGCACCTGGATTCTCGCCGCGTTCGGTCCGCTGGCCGGTGTGGCTGCGGTCGCCGAGCTCGCGCCGCTACTTCCGCAACATGGTGTGCTCGGCCTCGCCCGTCGGATCGCACCGCCCATCGGCAACGTCGCCGGCCTGGCTGCCGCAGCCACCGCGCCGGCGCTGGCGACGTACACCGGGGTGCTGCTCGCCGACACGGCCGTGCCGTCCTGGCACGACGCCTATCCGTCGCTGCCGTTCGTCTTCGCCGGCAGCGCGCTCGCCGCCGCGTCCGGGGTGGGCCTGATCGCGGCGCCGGCCGCGGAGACCGCCCCCCTGCGACGACTCGCACTGGCCGCCGCGGCCATCGAGTTGGGCGGGGGGCACCGGCTGGAGCGGCAGGGCCTCACCGGCGAGCCCTACACGCACGGACGCAGCGGCCGGCTGGTCAAGGCGGGACGCGCCCTGCTCGCCGTCGGCACCGCCACCGCGCTGATCAGCCGACGCAGCCGGGTCCTGTCGGCGATCGCCGGCGCCGCCCTCGTGGCATCGTCGGTCGCCACCCGGTTCGGCGTCTTCGAGGCGGGAAGGGTGTCGGCACGCGATCCGAAGTACACGGTCGTGCCGCAACGGGAGCGGCTCGCCGAGAGGCGTTCGACGACCCGGCTCTGAGCGGATCGGCGAAGCGGAAGGCGCCCCTTCAAGGGGCGCCTTCCGTTCCGATCCAAGAGGTCTGGCCGCCGCACGTCAGCCGGTGAACAGCTTCGCGGCGGTGATGGCGGTCTGGACGATGCCGTAGCCGAGGAGCACCGCGATCAGCAGCCACGACAACCAGAGCCGCCCGGTCTGGCTACCGACGCGCGGTGGCGCTGGCGGCTGACTGTCCCGCCCGAGAGCGACCGGCTCGGTGACGGTGGCCTTCGCCACGGGCGAGGCCGGTCCTCGGTTCGGTTCGTGGAACCGCTCGGGCACGGAACGGACCAGCAGGTTCGCGATGAACCCGATGGCGAGGATGCCGACCATGGTGAACAGCGCCGGCCGGTACGCCGCCGCGGTGAGCGTGCCGGGCTTGCCCTGCGTGTCGAGGATCCCGTTGACGATCAGCGGGCCGGCGACACCCGCGGCCGACCAGGCGGTGAGGATCCGGCCGTGGATGGCCCCGACCTGAAAGGTGCCGAACAGGTCACGCAGGTAGGCGGGCATGGTGGCGAAGCCACCGCCGTAGAAGGAGATGATCGCGGCGGCGATCAGCACGAAGACCGCTGTCGCGGAGTGACCGGCCACGGCGAGCAGCAGGTACAGCACCATGCCGACGCCGAGGTAGACCATGTAGATGGGCTTTCGGCCGATCAGGTCGGACGTTGTCGACCAGACGAACCGCCCGGCCATGTTGAACAGCGACAGCACCCCCACGAAACCGGCCGCCGCCGTCACCGAGACCGTGGTGGCGGTCCCGTTGTCCCGGAAGAAGTCCTGGATCATCGGGCTTGCCTGCTCCAGGATGCCGATGCCCGCGGTGACGTTGCAGAACAGCACGATCCACAGCAACCAGAACGACCGGGTACGCACGGCGTTCGACGCGGACACGCTAGCCGTCGTCACCAGAGGTCGGGCGGCGACGCTCGCGGGGTCGAACCCGGCGGGCCGCCAGTCCGGCGCCGGAACCCGAACGTTGAACGGGCCGAACATCATGATCACGAAATAGCCGATGCCGAACGTGACGAAGAGCGCCACGAGGGCATGTCCCGACGCGACGGCGGCCGGGTTGTCGGGGTTGTAGCCGGAGTCGTAGAGGGAGAGCAGTTGGCGCGCGAGCGGGCCGGCGACCAGGGCGCCGCCGCCGAACCCCATGATGGCCAGCCCGGTGGCGAGGCCGGGGCGGTCCGGGAACCACTTGATCAGTGTGGAGACGGGCGAGATGTAGCCGATGCCGAGCCCGATGCCGCCGATGACGCCGTATCCGAGGTAGAGGAGCCAGAGTTGTTGGGTCGCGATGCCGAGCGCGCCGACCAGGAACCCGACGGCCCAGAAACACGCCGAGACGAACATCGCCCGGCGCGGCCCGTTCCGCTCCACCCAACGGCCACCCACCGCCGCCGACGAACCCAGCATGACGATGGCGATGCTGAAGATCGCCCCGATCGCCGTCTGGCTGACGTCGAAGTGCGCGATGAGGGAGTTCTTGTAGACACTCGTCGCGTAGACCTGGCCGATGCAGACGTGCACGGCCAGTGCCGCGGTCGGGATGAGCCAGCGGCTGTATCCCGGGGGAGCGACAGTGTGCCGGGGATCAAAGACCGACAGCATGGGCATCGTCCACACCTCCTGCGGCTGAGTTAGGCCGCGACGTTGCCGAGCTGTCCGACCCGGCAGTTGGCCGAGCGGCGCCGCCGCAGTGGCGGCCCGGCGCACGTCTGGCGTCAGCCGATTACCGGCTCTACCTCACGTTATGTGGCTGCCGGTTCACACCATGCTGTTACCAAAAAACGCGAGCAGCGGCGTGGGGCGGGCCGACACCGGCCGCGCCCCACGCCGCACGTGTGGGCTCACTCGCTGCGGGCGAAGCCACCCTTGGGCGCGATGATCTCCAGGTTCGTGCCGTCCGGGTCGTTGAAGTACGCGACAGCGGTGCCGACCGCCGCCTCCGGGTTCACCTCGCCGGACGCGAACGTGTACGGCTGCCCGAGGAACTCGAACCCGGCCTCGCTCATCCGGTCGTAGACCGCGCGTACGTCCTCCACGTGGAAGCACAGGTGCATCGAGCCAGGCCGGTTGGCGGCCACCTGGGCGGCGTCGCCGACCGGCTCCTGGAACTGGATCAGGTCGATCCCGAGGTTGTCGAGGTTGAACGTGGCGTACCGCAGCTTCGTCGTCGGCAAGCCCTGCGACTGGGCGAACCCGGCGCCGTGCATGCTCTCGTCCCGGACGACCGGTTCCGCGCCGAGCAGGGCCTGATAGAACGCGACCGAGCGGTCGAGGTCACTCACCGCGATCCCGACGTGCGCGGCCTTCTTCAGCCCGATGGACACGGTCGAGGGATTGGGGAATGCCATCTTGCCTCTCCTTACCAGCGCTCTTCGTCGCCTTGTTGATGCTGATCTTCCTGCCGTACCCCGGGCGGGATCAGTTCATGCGACGTCGCTGTCAGGCCCGTTCGACCCGCGCGTGCTGGTGATCGGTCAGGCGTAGCCCCACACCGCGGACGACATCGATGGTGGCCCGGGTGCCCAGATCGTGCAGCTTGCGGCGCAGCCGCTTCACCAGCGACTGCACGTCCGCCTTGCGTTCGCGCCCCTCGTCACCCCAGACCGACCGGTGCAACTCGGCGTAGCTCCAGACCCGGGCCGGCTCGGTGATCAGGCAGGTCAGCAGGTCGTGTTCCAGGCGGGTGAGGTCGATCTCGCGTTCTCCGCAGCGGGCGCTGGAGCGGGCCGAGTCGATCACCAGGGCGGCGACCGGCGCCGGTTCGGACGGGGCGGCGACCTGTTGCGGAGCGGCGATCAGCCGGCGCAGTTCGTCGAGGTCGGCCACCAGCAGCAGCGGCGCGATGCCGTCGAGGAGTTCCGCGAGCCGGATGCGCTCGGCCGGCGACGGGGTCACCGCGATCAGCAGTGGGAACGGCTCGTCGACCGGATCACCCCTGTTAACCGTTGCCTCGTCCTCGGCCACCGCACCACCTGGGATCGATGGGCATCCCTGCCCAGCTCTCGTCACGGTACTGACAATGATTGGCAAGCGCGCCGCCAGCCAGGGCAACTCTTAGCGACAAGTTGCTCACGGCAAGTTCTTGATCGTCCGTTCTTCTCGATCATAGTGTCCACTCGGGCAACCGGCGTGACCCGCGCGGTGCATGGGGGAGGTCCACCATGGCCCATTACACCCTGGGTCGTTTGAGGGAGGCAGCACCGATGTTCAGACGTCCACAATGGCGGCGCGCAGCCAGATCACTGGTGAGCGTCGGCGCGGCGACGATCCTCGCCGCGACATGCTTGGCCACCATCGGCTCGGGCGCGCAGGCCGCGCCCGGCGGTTCGATGGGGGCGGGCGCCCCGACCGGGGACAAGATCCGACCGGAGCTCGCCAAGCAGCTCCAGGCCAAGAGTGAAGGGGACTTCTGGATCCGGTTCAAGGACCGGGCGGACCTGAGCAAGGCCAGCGCCATCAAGGACTGGTCGAAGCGTGGAACGGCGGTGGCGGACGCGCTGCGCAAGACCGCCGCCGCGAGCCAGGGCAAGATCCGAGCCGACCTCGACAGCTCGGGCACGAAGTACCAGACCTTCTGGGCCACCAACGCCATAAAGGTGAACAGCGGCTCACTGGCGATGGCCCAGAAGTTCGCCGGGCACTCGGAGGTCGAGGGCCTCTACGCCCCGGTCGCGTACAAGGTGCCGGAGACGATCAAGGGCTCCGACGAGAAGACCGTGAACGCCCTGGAGTGGGGCATCGCCAACATCAACGCCGACGACGTCTGGTCCCAGTACGGCGTCAAGGGCGAGGGCGTCACCATCGCGAACATCGACACCGGGGTGCAGTTCAACCACCCGGCGCTGGTGAACTCCTACCGGGGCAACAACGGTGACGGGACGTTCGACCACAACTACAACTGGTTCAACGCCGCCGAGGCCACCGGGGCCTGCGCGACAGCCCCCTGCGACGGCGACGGCCACGGTACGCACACGATGGGCACCATGGCCGGCTCCGACGGCGCGAACCAGATCGGTGTCGCCCCCGGGGTCAAGTGGATCGCGGCGAACGGTTGCTGCCCCAGTGACGCCGCTCTTGTCGAATCCGGTCAGTGGATGCTCGAACCGCTGGACCTCAACGGTCAGAACGCGGACGCGAGCAAGCGACCCAACATCATCAACAACTCCTGGGGCACCGAGGACCCGTCCAACGAGCCGTTCATGGAGGACGTGACGAACGCCTGGACCGCGTCCGGGATCTTCGGCACCTGGTCCAACGGCAACAACGGGCCGGCCTGCCAGACCAGTGGCTCGCCGGGCAGCCTCGTCAGCAACTACTCGACCGGCGCGTACGACGTCAACAACAACATCGCCGGCTTCTCCTCCCGCGGCGCCGGCCAGAACGGCGAGATCAAGCCCAACATCTCCGCGCCGGGCGTGAACGTCCGGTCCAGCCTTCCGGGCAGCGGGTACGGCACTGCCAGCGGCACCTCGATGGCCGCACCGCACCTCGCGGGCGCGATCGCGTTGCTGTACTCGGCGGCACCGACGCTGGTCGGTGACGTCAACGCCACCCGCGCGCTGCTCAACGGCGCCGCCATCGACAAGGCCGACGACCAGTGTGGTGGCACCGCGGCTGACAACAACGTCTACGGCGAAGGCCGACTCGACGCCCTCGCGTTGCTCAACGCCGCCCCGACCGGCGACATCGGCACGCTGGCCGGCACGGTCACCGACGCGACCTCCGGCGCCCCGATCGCCGGCGCGACAGTGACGCTCACCGGCCCGTCCGAGCGTGAGCTGACCACCGGCGCCGACGGCAAGTTCTCCACCCAGCTCCCCACCGGCGACTACCAGGTCGCCGTCGCGGCGTTCGGGTACGGCAGCACCACCAGGACGGCAACTGTCGCCAAGGGCGCGACCACGACGCTCAACGTCGTCCTCACGGCGGTGCCGAGTGTCAACGTCACCGGAGCGGTCACCGACGGCTCCGGTCACGGCTGGCCGTTGTACGCGAAGGTGACAGTCACGGACGTGTCCGGCGTCTACGACTACACCACCCCGTCGAACGGCCGCTACAGCATCAAGCTGCCGGCCGGGCAGACGTACACCCTGAAGTACGAGCCGCAGTACCCGGGCTACCAGACCGTCACCAAGCAGGTCGTGGTCGGCTCGGGCAACACCACCGCCAACGTCGCCGTGCCGGTGGACACCAGCGTCTGCACCACCGCGCCCGGTTACACGACCGGCTCCGACGGTGAGTACGAGACCTTCGACGCCACGACCACCCCGGCCGGCTGGACCGTGGTGGACAACGCGGGCAGCGGTCAGGTCTGGAAGTTCACCGACGACGGCGACCGGGGCAACCTGACCGGCGGCACCGGCAACTTCGCGATGATCGACAGTGACGCGTACGGAGCGGGCACCAGCCAGGACACCTCCCTGGTCAGCCCGGTGGTCAACCTGACCAGCGTCGCGGCCCCGGTCATCCGGTTCAACCAGGACTTCAACCAGCTCAACGACGACACCGCCGACGTCGACCTGAGCATCGACGGCGGTGCCACCTGGACCAACGTGCTCCGGCAGGAGACGGACGTCCGGGGACCGAAGCTGAGCGAGATCCCGATCCCGCAGGCGGCTGGTCAGGCGCAGGTGCAGGTTCGGTTCCACTACTACGACGCCTCGTACGAGTGGTGGTGGGAGGTCGACAACGTCCTGATCGGCAGCCAGGTCACCTGCGTGCCGGTCGACGGCGGTCTGGTCGTCGGCAACGTTCGTGACAAGAACGACGACAGCTACGTCAACGGCGCCACCGTCACCAGCAAGGACCGGCCCGCCGAGAAGGCCGTCACCGTGGCGACCCCGGACGACCCGGGGCTGGCCGACGGCTTCTACTGGATCTACTCGTCGCTGACCGGCGAGCACCCGTTCACGGCGACCGCCGGCAACTACGTCAGCCAGACCAAGTCTGTCGACGTCGAGGCCGACTGGGCGACCACCGCGAACTTCCAGCTCGCGGCCGGTCGACTGTCGGTGACGCCGACGCAGCTGAGCGCGACGCTCCAGATGCCCAACGGCAAGACCAGCAAGTCGTTCACGGTGACCAACACCGGTGGCGCGCCGGTCGAGGTCAAGTTCGGTGAGCGGGACAACGGATTCGAACTCCTGCGGGCGGACGGGTCCACTGTCACCCGGCAGCAGGTGCTCGGGTCCAGCGGCGCGCCGGAGCAGCGGCTCACCGTACCGACGTCGTTCGCCGCCAAGGCATCCGGCAAGGAGGCCAAGGTCGCCGCCGCGGCGACCGGCCCGCAGGCGGCGCCGTGGACCGACATCGCCAACTACCCGGCCACGATCATGGACAACCGGGTGGTGAACCTGGACGGCAAGGTGTATTCGCTCGGTGGCGGCGACGGTGAGGCCTCCACCACCAAGAACTACGCCTACGACCCGGGCGCGCAGACCTGGACGGCGATCGCCGACCTTCCCGGCGCGCGCAACGCCCTGACCGCGGGCGTGGTGAACGGCAAGATCATTGTCACCGGCGGTTGGTCCGATGCCGGCCCGGACTCTGCCACCTGGTCGTACGACCCGGGGGCCAACACCTGGACGGAACTGGCTGACAACCCGGCGCCGCGGGCCGCGGCCGGTCAGGCCGTCGTCGACGGCAAGCTGTACGCGGTCGGCGGCTGCACGACGGCGGCCTGCCTGCCGATGTCGAACAGCGTCGTCCGGTACGACCCCGGCGGTGACAAGTGGGAGACGGTGGCCAACTACCCGAAGTCGGTGGCCTTCGCCTCCTGCGGCGGGATCGACGGCGTCCTCTACTGCACCGGCGGCAACGACGGTTCCGCCGCGCTGAAGTCCAGCTATGCCTTCGACCCGGGTGCCAACACGTGGACCGCCGTCGCCGACGCGCCGGCCGACAACTGGGCCAGCTCGTACGCCGTCGCCAGCGGCAAGCTCCTCGTCGTCGGTGGCTCGCAGGGTGGGGCCATCAGCAACGCGGGCTTCGCCTTCGATCCGGCCGCCGGTTCGTGGTCCAACCTGCCCAACTCCAACACCGCCCGGTACCGCGGCGGCGCGGCGTGCGGCTTCTACAAGATCGGCGGCTCGTCCGGCAGCTTCAACGCGGCTCCGGACAGCGAGGTGCTCCCGGGCTTCGAGGGATGCTCCGAGTCGGCTGCCGACGTCAGCTGGATGACCGTCGACAAGTCGGCGGTCACCCTCGCGCCGGGTGCGAAGGTCACGGTCAACGTCGGTCTGACGGCGAACGTGGACCAGCCGGGCACCTACTCCGGCGCGGTCGCGATCTCCGAGAACACCCCGTACTCGGTGGCGCCGGTCGCGGTGACCATGACCGCGAACCCCCCGAAGACCTGGGGCAAGCTCATGGGTACGGTCACCGGCACCAGCTGCCAGGGTGCGACCTCGCCGCTCACCGGCGCGGTCGTGCAGGTCGACTCGTGGGCGGCGTCGTACACCTTCGCCACCGATGCCGAGGGCAGGTACGCCTACTGGGTGGACCGCCGCAACAACCCGCTCACGATGATCGTGGCCAAGGACGGCTGGAAGCCGCAGACCCGTCAGACCAGGATCGACACCGCCACTCCGACTGTGGAGAACTTCGGGTTGGCGCCCATCAAGTGCTGACGCCCGAGCGTTAGACGAACAAGTCCGGGGTGATCAGACGGGGGCGAGCCGGAAGCCGACGCCGCGCACCGAGTGGATCGTCGCCGCGGCGTTGAGCCGGGCGAGCTTGCCGCGCACCCGGCGGACCACCGAGTGCATGTCGGAGCCCCGGCCCAGGTGCCGGTTGCCCCAGACCTCAAGGTGCAGGCGCTCGTAGGTCCAGACCTGGCCGGGCGCGTGCACCAGGCAGAGCAGAACATCGTGCTCCAGCCGGGTCAGGTCGATCTCCTGGTCGCGCCACCGCAGCACCCGGCGGTCGGAGTCGACGGCCAGATCCGGCGGCGGTGGCTGTGGGGTCGGCGCCACCTCGGCGAGCGCCGCCCTGGTCGGGGGAGCGGGGACGGGAGGCGCCTCGACCACTCCGAGGAACTCTCGTGCCTGGTCGACGGTCGAGACGATCAGGAAGGCGTCACTGCCGCCGAGCAGCCGGGCCAGATGCCGCCGCTCGGCCGGCGAGGATGCGATGCCGATGACCAGGCTGGCGACTGGAATTCCCTGCATGTGCCAACACCTTCCGGTTCCCCAACTCACTCCGGATGGATTTTTCGCGCCGCCGACCGAAACATCGATCGGCGTCCTGACCCTAGTGGTGGCTGATCTCGGCTGGGTTAAACATCGTTGCATGTAAGCATGTGAATCTCGCTTGCCGTCCAGGTCCACCCAGCTCCCACCGCCGACGATGCGCTTTTCCGAAGGCGATGGGGGTGGTTGTGACAGAACCAAGACAATTCGCGCACGGTGTACGGACCTGCCGGGGCGAGCATGGTCGCCATGTCCATCGGATCGTTGTACTCCGTCGGGCGGTCGACGCCCGGTCCGGCGCGACCGCTGCCGCACGCCCGTGCGGCGGTGCCGCTGGGGCTCCGACTGCTCGCGGCGGCGCTGTGCGGTCTGTTCGCCCTCACCCTCACCGCCGCCGTCTTCGTGCGGACCTACCCCGGGCAGTGGCTGGACGGGGTGCTCCTGCCGCGCGCCGAGCGGGGTGGAGGGTACGAGCAGCAGACCGTGCTGGTGGGCCCGGCCAAGACCGTGCTGGCCACCTTCGGCAGCCCGACACTCATCGCGGCCCTGCTCGGCGTGGTGCTGCTGGTGGGTGTGCTCCGCCGACGACTGGTGGCGGGGGTCGTCGGCGTGGGCATGGTCGTCTGCGCGGTGCTGGTGGCCGGCGCGGTGAAGTCGCAGCTGCCCCGCCCGGATCTGGGGATCGAGAGTTCCACCCCCCACAACAGCTTCCCCAGCGGTCATGTCGCGGCGGCGACGGCCCTGCTGCTGGCGTTCATGCTGGTCATGCCCGGCTGGGCCCGGCGGTGGCTGGCGGTGCCGGGCGCGGCGGGTGTCGCGGTGATCGCCTCCGCCACCATGATCGCGGGCTGGCACCGGTTCAGCGACGTGCTCGGTGGCGTACTGCTGGGGGTGACAGTGTTCTGCCTGGCCGCGGCCGCGTTGGCGGCCTGGCCCGGCGATCGCGCCGCGGCCGGCGGTGCGGACGGTGGCAGCCTCTGGCGCAGGCTGGCCGAGGCGGGAGTCGGGCTGGTCGTGCTGGTCTGGGCGCTGGTGGTGGTCGTGCCCGGTCTGGCCGCGTCGGTGCAGCGCGGGCTGCTGGTCGCCATCGTGGCCACGGCCGCGGCCACGATGTTCCTGGTGGGCGCAGTGGTGTTCCTGGTGCGTTCGACGGATTTCGCGGTGCCGCTCTCCGCGCGGAGCCCTGAGCCGTCGCCATCGACCGAGGCTCGAAAGATCTCATGATGGGATACTTGACGACATGTCCCAGGTGCTGTTGATCGAAGACCACCAGACGGTGCGCGACGGACTGCAGTTGGCGCTCACCCGACAGGGCCACACCGTGCATGCCGTGGGCACCGGTGAGCAGGGGCTGGAGCGGCTGCGCACCACCCCGTCCGATGTCGTGGTCCTCGATCTCATGCTGCCCGGGATGGACGGTTTCGAGGTCTGCCGCCGCATTCGGCAGCTCGGCGACCTGCCGATCATCATGCTCACCGCCCGCAACGACGACATGGATGTGGTGGCGGGCCTGGAGGCCGGTGCCGACGACTACGTGGTCAAGCCCGTGCAGGCCCGGGTGCTCGAGGCGCGTATCCGCGCGGTGCTGCGACGAACCGGTGCCGACTCGCGGCGCGGCGGCGACCGGGCCGGCCTGGAACAGCACGGCGCGTTGACCATCGACCGGGCCGCGCTTGTGGTCAGCAAGGACGGGACGCCGGTCAGCCTCGCCCCCACGGAGCTGCGGCTGCTGCTCGAACTCTCCCACACGCCGGGTCAGGTGCTCAGCCGCCAGCAGCTGCTGGAGGCCGTCTGGGAGCACGGGTATCTCGGCGACTCGCGACTCGTGGACGCGTGCGTCCAGCGGGTCCGGGCCAAGATCGAGGCCGATTCGTCGGCACCGGTCTTCATTCAGACGGTGCGTGGCTTCGGATACCGGTTCGGGCCGCTGTGACGTTCTGGCGCTCGGTCGCCGCCCAGGTCTCGGGCCTGCGGGTCCGGCTGCTCCTGGCGTTCGCGCTGCTGGGCGTCACCACCTCGGCCGTCGTGGCCAGCGGCAGCTACGTACAGGCCCGGACCGTCATCCTCCAGCAGGCGCAGGACGCCGCGGTGATGTCGCTGACCGACCAGCTCACCAAGGGCTATCCGATCGCCCAGCTCCCGCCGACCCAGGACGACCTCGAACTGATGGCTCAGCGCCTCAGCGACCGGGAGAGCTACGCGGTGGTCGTCTACCGGGACCTGCGGGCACAGGGCGGCTCCGAACCCGCCGACCCGCTCACCCCCGAGCTGCGGCAGAAGGTCCGCGACGGTCACATCGCCTGGCAGCGTGTCGCGCTGGACGGACAGCCCTCGCTGCTCATCGGCACCCAACTGAAGCTCGACCGACCCGACGGCACGTCCCGACCGTCCGGGCTGGAGGTCTACTCGGTGCGCAGCCTCGTGCCCGAGCAGCAGAGCATCGACCGGCTCGCCACCTGGGCGTGGCAGACCGGTGGATTGTCCCTGCTCCTCGCCGTCCTGCTGGCCCTGCTGTCCGCCCGTGGAGTTCTGCGACCCGTCCGCGACCTGGGCCGGGCGGCGCGCCGCCTCGGTGAGGGCGACCTGACCACCCGGCTGACGGTCCGGGGCGTCGACGAGCTGGCCGATGTGGCGCGGACCTTCAACGACACCGCGGGCACGCTGGAGCGGCAGGTCGGTGAGCTGCGGCGGATGGAGTCCGACGCCCGCCGGTTCGTGGCCGACGTCTCGCACGAACTCCGTACTCCGCTGGCCGCGATGACGGCGGTCACCGACGTGCTCGACGAGGAGGCCGAGCACCTGCCCGGGGACGCGGGCCGGGCCGCCCGGCTGGTCAGCCAGGAGACACAGAACCTCACCCAACTGGTCAACGACCTCATCGAGGTCAGCAGGTTCGACTCCGGCACGGCACGACTCGCCCTGGACGACGTGGACGTGGCCGCGGCGGTGACCGCGACCCTGCGGATCCGCGGCTGGTCCGACCGGGTACGCGCGGACCTGCCATCCGGAGTGGTGGCCCGGCTCGATCCCCGCCGGCTGGACGTCATCGTCGCCAACCTGGTCGGCAACGCCTTCCGACACGGTGCCGAGCCGGTGTCCGTGCGCCTGAGCGCCGACAGGGACTGGGTCACCATCGAGGTGGCCGACCAGGGGCCGGGACTGGACCCGGAGGTGTTGCCGCACGTCTTCGACCGCCTCTACAAGGCCGACACCGCACGTACCCGCTCCGAGGGCAGCGGCCTCGGCCTCGCCATCGCCTGGGAGAACGCGCGGCTGCACCGCCACGGCGAGCGACGGGGGGCCCTCGTCGCCGGCAACGGCCCGGGCGGCGGCGCGGTCTTCACGCTCCGACTGCCCCGGGAGACCACCGACGCCGGAGGTGCCCGGTGACCGCCCGGCGGACCGGCCGCGCGCTGCTCGCCGGCGGACTCCTGCTCGGCACCCTGCTGGCAGCGGGTTGTGGGGTACGGCCCAGCGCCGTCATCACCGGTCGTCCCGCGGTCAGCGGCCCGGCGCAGGGTGTCGGGCTCTACCTGTTGGCGCGGGGCGAACTCGTGCTGGTGCTGCGTTCGGCGACGGCGGAGCCCGCACCCGCGGAGCCCGCACCCGCCGACAGCCTGGCCCTGCTCGCGGCCGGCCCGGAGGAGAACGAACGCCGCCAGGGCCTCACGAGTGAGGTGCCGGCCGGGCTCGACCCGGTCACTGTGACGGCCGCGGCCGACCAGTCCGGTGGCCTCACCGTGCGGACGACCACCGCGGCGCGGGCGTTGTCGGTGAACGCGGTCAACCAGATCGTCTGCACGGTCGGCGACGCCGCGGCGCAGACCGGCTTCACGAGCAGTTCCGCCCCGGTCACCATCGTCGGGCCGGACGGCGCCCGGCCGCCTCAGCGCTGCCCGATCAGCTGACCGGGCAGCGACCACCGTCTCACACCAGGTTGGCCGCTGGGGCCGGCCGGGGCAACGCGCTGTGCCGGCCGTGGTCCTGGTCGGCCAGCGCGCCGGAGATCAGGATGTCGATCAGGGCGGCGAACCCGATGCCGGCCTGCTGCCAGATCTGCGGGAACTGCGACGCGGCGGTGAAACCGGGGAACGTGTTGACCTCGTTCACGATGGGCTCGGTCGACCCCTCGGTGGGCAGGAAGAAGTCGACCCGCAGCAGCCCGCGGCAGTCGAGGGCCTGGAAGGCGCGGATCGCACGGTCCTGAAGCACCTCGGTGGTCGCCGCGTCGAGCGGGGCGGGAATCTGGAAGATCGCCCCGCCGTCGTACTTCGCGTCGTAGTCGAAGAAGCCGGCGCCGGTCACCCGGATCTCCAGCGGCGGGCCGGCCTGCACCCGACCGTCCGGGTGCTGGAGGACGGCCACGTCGATCTCGCGCCCCCGCGCCCCCTGCTCGACGAGCACCTTGGGGTCGACCTGGCGGGCCTGCTCCAGCGCGGCGGGAACCCCCGCCCAGTCGTCCACCCGGACCACGCCGAGGCTCGACCCGGCACGGGCCGGCTTCACGAAGACCGGCAGCTCCAGCCGACGCTGGTCCTCGGGCGACAGGTCCTCGCCGGTACGCAGGGTCACCCCCGGGCTGACCCGCAGTCCCTCCGCGGCGAGGAGCCGCTTGGTGACTCCCTTGTCCATGCCGGCGGCGCTGGCGAAGACGCCGTTGCCGACGTACGGCACGCCGAGCCATTCCAGCAGCGACGACACGGTGCCGTCCTCGCCGTACGGGCCGTGCAGGGCCGGGAACACCACATCCTGGGCGCGCAGCACGCGCAACGCCGCAGGCAGGGGCGTCGGTCGGCCGCCGACGTGCCACCCGCCGTCGCGGTCGATGAGCACCTCGGTGACCTGGTACCGCTCACGGTCGAGGTGGGCGAGGATGCTTGCCGCCGAGCGGCAGGACACCTCGTGCTCGCCGCTCTGCCCGCCGTACAGCACTGCCAGTCGGGTTCTCATGAGTTCCGTGCCCTTCCGTGGAGGTGCTCGCGGGCCACCCGGGCCCCGATGCCGGTCAAGATCTCGTGTGGGTTGGTGTCGGCCCAACGGGCCCACTCGACGACCGTCGGAGGGTGCTTGTCACCCTCGGCCGGGCCGAACACCACGACCGGGTCGCCGATCGTCACGGGAAGATCCCCGGCGTCGACCACGCACTGGTCCATGGCGATGCGCCCGACGATCGGGCACCGCCGACCGGCGAGCCACACCGAGGCGTTACCACTCGCGGCCCGGGGCAACCCGTCTGCGTAGCCGAGCGGCAGCAGCGCCAGCGTGGTCGGTGTGCCGGTCACGTGCTCGGGCCCGTACGAGACGCCCGTGCCGGCCGGCACCCGCTTGATGTTCACCACGCTCGTTCGCAGGGTCATCGCGGCACGCAGCCCGAAGTCGCCCGGACCGCTCGCGCCGAACGGGTCCACGCCGTAGAGGGCGATCCCGATCCGGCAGAGGTCGAAGCGGGTCCGTGGTGCGGAGAGCGCGGCTGCGGAGTTGGCCAGGTGGACCAGTTCGGGGTCCAGACCAGCCGACCGAGCGGTCCGCAGCGCCTCCTCGAAGGTCGCCACCTGCCGGGTGAGCGCGGGTGCGCCCGGCAGGTCGGCGTCGGCGAGATGGGACCACACCCCGCGCACCCGGATCCCGCCCTCCCGTTCGTACTTGCGGGCCCAACCGACCAACTCGGGCCAGTCGTCCCCGGCGGCCCCGTTGCGGGACAACCCGGTGTCCGCCTTGAGCTGCACCATCGCCGGTACGCCGAGCAGACGGGCCGCGTCGGCGACGGCGTGCAGGTGCGTCGTCGTGGACACGCCGACGTCGACGCCACCTTTGATCAACATACCGAAGTCGTCGTCCGGGCCGTGCAGCCAGCTCAACGTGGGCGCGGTCACACCCGCGTCGCGCAGGGCCAGCGCCTCGGTCGTCGAGGTCACCCCCAGCCAGGTGGCGCCGGCGCGCAGCGTGGCCCGGGCCACCTGCACCGCGCCGTGGCCGAACCCGTCGGCCTTCACCACCGCCATCAGTCCGGTGCCGGTGACCGCCGCGATCGTCCGCACGTTGCTGGCGATCGCGTCCAGGTCGACCAGGGCTTCGGCGAGGGCGCTCATCCGGCCGCCTCCACCCGGCGCGGGCCGGGGAGCGCGAACAGCCAGCCCGCGCGAACCGCCAGCAGCCCGCGGTGGACGGCCAGGCTCAGGCCGATCACCAACGCGGTCAGCAGAATCGGATAACCGAGCACGATCAGGTTCTGAACGGACCCACCCAGCCCGGAAACCGGTACGAGCAACAGCCGGTGCAGCAGGGCCAGGACCGGCATGTGGATGACGTAGATCGGCAGGGTGATGCGGCCGAGCCTAGCCAGCGGTTCGCTGAGCACCGACCACCGCGACAGTCGGGCAGCGGCGGTTATGCCGAAGATCACTGCCAGCACGGAGACCAACGGCCAAGCCCCGAACCACTGCTGGGCGCCGGTCACCGCCATCGCGGCGAGCGCCAGGACATAGGCGCCCGAGGTCAGCACCAGCCGACGGCGGCCGGCGGTGGCCGTCCACCGCTGGATCTGCGGCCGCAGGTACAGGCCGGCGAGGAAGAAGACCAGGTTCTGGTAGAGACCGGCGCGGTTGCCCGGGGTGTCGAGCAGGCCGGCGGCGGCGACGGCGGACAGCGCGGCGGCGGGGACCAGGATCAGCGCCCGGGGCACCCGACGGGTCGCCTTGGCGATCGTGAAGTACAGCGCCAGGGCGTACAGGTACCAGAGGTTGGACGGCGTGATGGTGAGCTGCTCCAGCAGGCCGAGGGCCGAGGTGGCACGGTCGGTCGGCAGCTGCGGCGCGGCGGCGAGGACCGCGGTGTGGATCAGCAGCCAGACGGCGTACAGGTAGAGGAACCCGGCGATCCGGCTGCGTGCGACCACCCGCCACGGTCGCTGCGCCGCGTTCGCCGCGAAGACACCCGAGATGGTGAAGAACAGCGGCATCCGTAGCGGGAGGAACTGCTCACCCAGCGTTCCCCAGAAGCCCGGCACCGGTACGCCGATGTGCCAGTCGATCTGGAGGTAGTCCTTCACGACGACATGCCACAGGACGACGAGGATGATGCAGACGCCCTTCGCGGCGTCAGCCCACTCGGCCCGCTGTGGTCGTCCCACGACGGGGGTGGTCCCGGCCCGGTGACGGAATCGGACGCGCGTCGCGTCGGACTCCACGTCGGCGGTCCGGGACTTGGTGCGAGACAGCAGTTGGATCACTCACCAGAAGCTGCCAGCCGGATATCCGCACGCGAGCCACGAATTGTCATGAACGCGTAATGGACATTGCCGGACCCGCGTCGGAGGCGGTGCCGAGCCGCCCCCGGCGGACGCCTGGCGGCACTAGGCTCGTTGCGGAGGTGCCGAACATGAAGCTCGGGCTGCACTACTGGAACTACTCGACCCCGGCCGACCCGACCGGGATCGCACCGACCCTGGCGCAGACGGCGACCAGCGCCGAGCAGGCCGGCGTCGCGTCGTTCACGGTGATGGACCACTTCTTCCAGATGGACGCGGTGTTCGCGGCCGAGGAGCCGATGCTGGAGGCTTACACCACGCTGGGCTACGTCGCGGCGAAGACTCAGCGGATGACGCTGGGCGTGCTGGTCACCGGTGTGATGTACCGGTACCCGGGGTTGCTCGCCAAGACCGTGACGACCCTCGACGTGCTCTCCGGCGGTCGGGCCCGCCTCGGCATCGGCGCCTCCTGGTACGAGCGGGAGCAGCTCGGGCTGGGTGTGCCGGTCGTCCCGGTGGCCGAGCGGTTCGAGCGGTTGGAGGAGACGCTGCGCATCTGCCTCCAGATGTGGAGCGCCGACGACGGCCCGTTCAACGGCAAGCACTACCAGCTCGCCGAGACCATCAACTCGCCGCAGCCGTTGAGCCGCCCGCACCCGCCCATCATGATCGGCGGCGGTGGCGAGAAGAAGACCCTGTTGCTGGTGGCCCGGTACGCCGACGCCTGCAACCTGTTCGGCCGCGGCGGCATCGACGACGTCGCGCGCAAGCTGGACGTGCTGCGTGGGCACTGCGCCGCCGAGGGCCGCGACTACGACACCATCGAGAAGACGGTGGTCGCCGCCCAGCCTCCGCTGGACGACATCGACGCGTTCCTCGCCGAGGTGTCCGAGTACGCCGCGCTCGGTGTCAGCGAGGTCCAGGTGACGCCGGATCGGCACCCGGTCGAGTTCGCCCAGCGGCTCGGCGACGAGGTGCTGCCCCGGTTGGCCGACATCGGCTGATCCCACCGCGAGCACCACGAGGGCCGCCCTCCTGGTGCTACGGAGGACGGCCCTCGTACGTGGTCGGGTCAGGCGACGGAGGCGGGGAACCGTTCCCAGACCCGGTGCGCGGCCATCAACTGCTGCACCGCCGTCAGCGCCTCGGCGCCGGAGCCCGCCGCCACGACGCCCGGGGTGCCGGCCACACCGGCCTGCTCCAGCACTGTGACGCCGGCGCCCCAGGCGCCGATCGCCTTGGCGTGCCGCCAGGACTCCTCGACGAGCAGCAGCACGCGGGGGTCCACGGTTGCCGGGGCCGGACTGCCCGCCTTGGCGTCGCGGGCGGGCAGGGCATCCGGTGCGGGTGCCGGCGCTCCGGTCAGCAGGATCGCGTCGAACTCGACCGACCGGCCGGTGGCGAAGGTGCGCTGCACCGGCAGGTCGCCCACCATGCCGCCGTGCGGGGCGATCAGCAGCGGCACCATGCCGGCGTCGAACACGGCCCGGCGGACCTCGTCGACACCGTCCAGGTCGCCGTCGGGGTCGACGACGATCCCGACGACGCGGCCGTCACTCGGCCACTCCCGACCGACCTGTGACAGCGCCGGGCTGGGCGTGACGTCGACGAGGGGCGTGGTCGGCTGCGGCGCGGGCAGGCCCAGGCCGGTGGCGACCTGCTCGCACAGCACCGGGTCGATGTTGGCCAGGCTCTGCAGCTGACGCTCCTTGATCGCCTGGTGGTAGCACTTGCCCAGCTCGAAGGTGTACGCCCGGATGATGTGCTCCTTCTCGACCGGCGACATGCTCAGCCAGAACAGCCGGACCTGGCTGTAGTGGTCGTCGAACGAGGCCGGGTTCGCGCGTACCTTCGGTGCCTGCGCGACAGTGACCGGCACGTCGACGAAGGCGTGCTCGGCGTCCCCGGCGGGGAACGGGTTGCCGCCGTCGAGCGAGTTCGGCCGGTACGGCGCCACGCCCGCGTGCACGGCGTGCTGGTGGAAGCCGTCGCGCAGCATGTCGTTCACGGCGGCGTGCGGGCGGTTGATCGGGATCTGCGTGAAGTTGGGCCCGCCCAGTCGGGTGAGCTGCGTGTCGACGTACGAGAAGAGCCGGCCCTGCAGCAGCGGGTCGTTCGTGACGTCGATGCCCGGGGGCAGGTGGCCGAGGTGGAAGGCGACCTGCTCGGTCTCGGCGAAGAAGTTCGTCGGGGTGCGGTTGAGCACCAGCTTTCCGATCGGCTGCACCTCGGCCAGCTCCTCCGGCACGATCTTCGTCGGGTCCAGCAGGTCGATGCCGGCGAAGGTCTCCTCGGGAGTGTCCGGGAAGACCTGGATGCCCAGCTCCCACTCCGGGTACGCGCCGGCCTCGATGGCGTCGTAGAGGTCGCGGCGGTGGAAGTCCGGGTCCATGCCGCCGAGCAGCTGGGCTTCTTCCCAGGTCAGCGAGTGCACGCCCAGCTTCGGCTTCCAGTGGAACTTGGCCAGCACCGTCTCCCCGGCCTCGTTGACGAGGCGGAAGGTGTGCACGCCGAAGCCCTCCATCGTCCGGTACGAACGCGGAATGCCTCGGTCGGACATGTTCCAGATGGTGTGGTGCTGCGCCTCGGTGTGCAGCGACACGAAGTCCCAGAAGGTGTCGTGGGCGCTCTGCGCCTGCGGGATCTCCCGGTCGGGGTGCGGCTTGCCGGCGTGGATGATGTCCGGGAACTTGATCGCGTCCTGGATGAAGAAGACCGGCATGTTGTTGCCGACCAGGTCGAAGGTGCCCTCGTCGGTGTAGAACTTCGTGGCGAAGCCACGGGTGTCGCGGACCGTGTCGGCCGAACCCCGCGAACCGAGCACCGTGGAGAACCTGACGAAGACGTCGGTCTCGCGCCCCTTCTTGAGGAAGCCGGCCCTGGTGACCTCCTCGGCGGTGCCGTACGCGGTGAACACACCGTGCGCGCCGGCGCCCCGGGCGTGCACCACGCGCTCCGGAATGCGTTCGTGGTCGAAGTGCGTGATCTTCTCGCGTAGGTGGTGGTCCTGCAGGAGCACCGGGCCGCGCGGGCCGGCCTTGAGCGAGTGGTCGGTGTCGCGCAGCCGCGCCCCGTTCGCGGTCGTGAGGTAGGCCCCCTGCTGACCGTTCGCGATCGTTGGCGCGCCGGTCTCCGCGCCGGTCGGCGTACGCGTCTGCGGTGCCCCCTGTTCCGGCTTCGGCGGCAGCGGGTCGTGCGGCGTGGTCGGCTCCTCAACCGGCGGTGGCGCGCTCCCCGGCGCACCGGGGACATCCGGGGTGAGGGCGTCGGCGATCTTTCCTGAGGCGGTCTTCACGGCGTTCTTGACCGCCTCGGCGGGCTTGTTGGAATCCACTGAATGAACCTCTCCATGGCGCGTGTGCGGGACGGCGCCTGCCCTGCTACCCCTGGTCAGAGGGTCGAAACGCAACTCGGCTCGGCATCCTGCCCGGGGACTGGTGATTTCGCCGATGCCGGGATCGGCGGAACAGCCAAAACTGACACACGTCGATATCCCTCGACTTTAGGGAGTGCCCGACGTGTCCTCACCAACCACCACCCGTCCCCGTTCCGTCGCAGCCCGTGCCACCCGGCTCGCGCTGGCCGCCGTCCTGGCCGCCGGCGGCGTCCTGGCCGGATCGTCCGGCGCCGCTCAGGCCGCGAGCCCGTACGAGCGGGGCCCCGCCCCGACCACAGCGATCCTGGAGGCCAGCCGCGGCCCGTTCTCCACGTCCTCGCAGAGCGTCTCCTCGCTGAGCGTCACCGGCTTCGGCGGCGGCGTCATCTACTACCCGACCAGCACCAGCGAGGGCACCTTCGGCGCCATCGCCATCTCGCCCGGTTACACCGCCGCCTGGTCCAGCATCAGCTGGCTCGGACCGCGCATCGCCTCGCACGGCTTCGTGGTGATCGGCATCGAGACGAACAGTCGGCTGGATCAGCCGGCCAGTCGGGGTCGGCAGCTCCTCGCCGCGCTGGACTACCTCACCGAGCGCAGCTCGGTGCGGACCCGGATCGACAGCAGTCGACTCGCGGTGGCCGGTCACTCAATGGGTGGCGGGGGCAGCCTGGAGGCGGCCTCGTCGCGGCCGTCGTTGCAGGCCGCGGTGCCGCTCGCGCCGTGGAACCTGGACAAGAGCTGGTCCGAACTGCGGGTGCCCACGCTGATCGTCGGCGGGGAGAGCGACAGCGTCGCCCCGGTCTCCTCGCACTCGGTGCCCTTCTACAACAGCATCCCGGCGTCCGCCGAGAAGGCGTACCTGGAGCTGAACGGGGCGAGCCACTTCTTCCCGCAGACCACCAACACGCCGACCGCGCGGCAGATGGTGGCCTGGTTGAAGCGGTTCGTCGACGACGACACCCGCTACGAGCAGTTCCTCTGCCCCGGCCCGAGCGGCTCGCAGATCGAGGAGTACCGCAACACCTGTCCCAGCGCCTGACGGCGGTCACGGGGCGGTCGCCGCTGGCGGCCGCCCCGTCCGCGTGCGTGAAGGGGCATTGAAGGTCTTGACGCCATACCCGAGAAACGTACACTGCGAGTGTAAATAAACACCCGCCACGACAGAGGGATGGGTGATGGAGCGCGGCCTCGAACTGCACCACATCGGCGTCCGTTTCGGCGGCCTCACCGCCCTCGACGACGTCTCCCTGCGGGTGCCACCCAACCGGGTGGTGGGCGTCATCGGGCCCAACGGCGCCGGCAAGACCACGCTGTTCAACGTGATCTGCGGCTTCGTCGCGCCGGAGACGGGTTCGCTCACCCTCGACGGCCGGCCGCTGCGGCCACGGCCGCACCGGCTGACCCGGCTCGGCATCGCCCGGACCCTGCAGGGCACCGGGCTCTTCGCCGGGCTCACCGTGCTGGAGAACGTGATGACCGGCGCTTCGCACACCGCGCGTGCGGGCTTCGTCCCGGCGCTGCTCGGGCTGCCGGCCAGCGACCGCGACGAGCGCCGGCTCCGCGGGGACGCCCTGGCCATCCTCGACGAGTTGGGCATCGCCGAGCACGCCGAGGCCGCGCCGACCACCCTGCCCTTCGCCGTACGCCAGCGGGTCGCCCTGGCCCGCGCGCTCGCCGCCCGGCCCCGGCTGCTGCTGCTCGACGAGCCGGCCGGTGGCCTCGGCGCCGACGACATCGCCGCCCTGGCGGAGCTGGTCCGGCAACTGCCCCGGCGGGACACCGACAGCTGCGCCGTGCTCCTGGTCGAGCACCACATGGACCTGGTGATGGCCGTCTGCGACGAGATCGTGGTGCTCGACTTCGGCCGGGTCATCGCCGCCGGAACCCCGGACGAGATCCGCGACGACCCCGCGGTCACCGACGCGTACCTCGGTGCCACAGTCGAGGAAGAGGTGTCCCCATGACCGCGACCGACCTGCTCGTCGTGCGCGGGCTGGTCGCCGGTTACGGCGCCGCGCCCGTGCTGCGGGCCATCGACCTCACCGTCCCGGCCGGCACGATCGCCGCGGTCGTCGGCGCCAACGGCGCCGGCAAGACCACCCTCCTGCGTGCGCTCTCCGGCATGATCCGCCCGGCCGCCGGCCAGGTCCTCCTGTCCGGGGAGGACCTCCGGGGTACGCCTGTGGAGCAGCTCGTCCGCCGCGGCATGGCGCACGTCCCGGAGGGGCGGGGCGTGATCAGCGAGCTGACTGTCGACGAGAACCTGCGGCTGGGCGGGTTGTGGCGGCGCGACCGGGCCGACGCCCGGCGGGCGCTCGACGAGGTCTACCAGCTCTTCGAGCCCCTGGCCCGACGCCGCCGCCACCTCGGTCACCAGCTCTCCGGCGGTGAGCGGCAGATGCTCGCGCTCGGTCGGGCCCTGGTCGGCCGCCCCCGTCTGCTGCTGCTGGACGAGCCGTCGCTCGGCCTGGCGCCACGGGTGGTCGCCCGGACCATGGCGCTGCTGCGCCAACTGCGTGACCGCACCGGCCTGACCGTCCTGCTGGTCGAGCAGAACGTGCGCAGCGCGCTCGCCGTCGCCGACCAGGGCGTCGTGATGTCCCTCGGTCGGGTGGTGATCGCCGCCCCGGCGGCGCGGCTGCGCGACGACGTCGACCTGCGCCACGCGTACCTCGGTTTCTGACCACCACCTCGTCCCCCGGAGGGAGGACTGTTGGACCGCTTCGTCTTCCTCACCGTCGACGGCCTGTCCCGGGGCGCGGTGTACGCCGCGTTCGCGCTGGCCCTGGTGCTCATCTGGCGGGCGGCGCGGGTCGTCAACTTCGCCCAGGGGGCGATGGCCGTCGCCGCCGCGTACGTCGCCTACACGGTCAGCACCGCGACCGGCTCGTACTGGCTGGGCTTCGTGGTCGCGATCGTCGCCGGTCTGCTGCTCGGCGCGCTTGTGGACCGCGTGGTGATGCGGCACGTCGACCACGCCTCACCGCTCAACCCGGTGATCGTCGCGCTCGGGCTGGTGCTGCTGATCCAGGCCGTGTTGGGCATGGTGTACGGCAGCGAGTTCCGCCCCGCCGAGGCTCCGTTCAGCCGGTCCGCTCTGACCGTGGGCGGGGTCGCCGTGCTGTCCCCGTACGACCTGTTCGTCTTCGCCACGATCGGGGTGGTGGTCAGCGGCCTGGCCTGGATGTTCGCGCGTACCCCGGTGGGGTTGCGGATGCGGGCGGCGGCCTTCGCTCCGGAGGTCTCCCGGCTGCTCGGGGTCAACGTCGGTGGCATGCTGACCCTCGGCTGGGCGCTCGCCTCCGGGGTGGGCGCGCTGGCCGCCATGCTGGTCCTGCCGACCGAGTTGGGCCTGCACCCGCACGCGATGGACCTGGTGTTCGTCTCGGCGTTCACGGCGGCGGTGGTCGGCGGGTTGGACAGTCCACCGGGGGCGGTGGTCGGCGGTCTGGTGGTGGGGCTGCTGCTCTCCTACGTGAGCGGCTACGCCGGCAGTGACCTCACCCCGCTCGCGGTGCTGGTCCTGCTGCTGGCGGTGCTGCTGGTCCGGCCCGGTGGGCTGTTCGCCCCGGTCGCGGCGAGGCGGGTGTGAGCGCCACGAGGGCGGCCCTGCCGCCGAGACACCGGCTCGACGACCCGGGCGGCCGACCTGTCGACCGGCGACGCGGCTCCACACTGCTGCGTCACCTCGCCGTGGTGTTGGCCGCCGGGTTGCTGCTGGTGGCGGTCAGCTACGCCATCGAGCCGTTCCGCAACTTCCAGCTCGCCACCGTGGCCGCCTACCTCTGCGCGACCGCCGGGCTGACCGTCCTCACCGGGCTCAACGGTCAACTGTCGCTCGGGCACGGCGCGTTGATGGCGACCGGGGCGTACACCGTGGCACTGTGCCAGACCGCGTTCGCCGACCGGGGGATGACCGGCGGTTGGCTGTTGCCGCTCTCGCTGGGCGTGGCGATCGTCAGCACTGTCGCGGTCGGCGCGGTGGTCGGTGTGGCGGCGGCCCGGCTGCGCGGTCCCTACCTGGCCGGGGTGACCCTCGCGGTGGCCGTGGTGGTGCCGGCGCTGGCCGTCACCTTCGACGGCGTGTTCAACGGCGAGCAGGGGTTGTCGGTGCCGGTGGAGCCGCCGCCGCTGTCGCTCGGCCCGTACTTCCCGTACGAGCGGTGGCAGCTCTGGGTCACCGGCGCGGCCACCCTGCTCGCGTTGCTGCTGTTGGCGAACCTGATCCGCAGCCGGTACGGGCGCACCTTCCGGGCGGTCCGCGACGACGAGGTGGCGGCTCGCCTCGCGGGCATCCACGTGGCCCGCACCCAGGTCCTCGCGTTCGTGGTCAGCGCCGCCACCGCCGGGCTCGGCGGCGCGTTGCTGGCGGTGCTCGCGCAGAGCGTGTCACCCGGGGCGTTCTCGCTGACCCTGTCGCTGTTCCTGCTGATGGCCGTGGTGATCGGTGGCCTGGGTCGACTGACCGGCGCGTTGTGGGGGGCCGTCCTGCTGGTCGCCCTGCCCGATCTCACCCACTCGCTGACCGACACGCTCACGCTCTCGCCGGCGGTGGCGCAGCGGCTGGAGGGCAACCTCCCCCTGGCGATCTTCGGACTCACCCTGATCGTCGTCATGATCGCCGCCCCCGGCGGTGTGCAGGGTCTGCTGTCGCGTCTCGGCCGGGCGTTGCTGGCCAGGCGGCCGACCCGGCGTTCCTGAGCTGTCCTCGGTCCGGCCTCGGCCGGGCGCCCCACCACCACACCGTTCCCACAGACAACCGGACCGAGAAAGGTCGGTGTTCCCATGCACCGTAAAGCGCAACGCGGCCTCGCGATCGCCAGCACCCTTGCCCTGCTCATCACCGCCGCCGGCTGTAGCGGCGACGACGGCCCCGGCTCCGGCGGGGCGTCGGTGCCGGGCGTCACCGACACCGAGATCGT
Organism: Micromonospora sp. D93; assembly: GCF_018070365.1. Taxonomy (NCBI): domain Bacteria; kingdom Bacillati; phylum Actinomycetota; class Actinomycetes; order Micromonosporales; family Micromonosporaceae; genus Micromonospora; species Micromonospora sp. D93. The sequence goes on from NZ_JAGPXW010000017.1 coordinate 135,059, forward strand.
CGTCGGCACCCACATGCCGCTGACCGGGCCGGCCTCGGCCGGCTACTCCAAGATCGCACCGGCGACGAAGGCGTACTTCGACTACGTCAACGCCAACGGCGGGGTGCACGGCCGGAAGATCACCTACAAGATCATGGACGACGGCTACAACCCGGCGAACACCCAGCAGGTGGTCCGTCAGCTCGTGCTGCAGGACAAGGTCTTCGCCGTCCTCAACGGTCTGGGCACGCCGACGCACACCGGGGTGCTGGACTTCCTCAAGAGCAACCGGGTGCCCGACCTCTTCGTCGCCTCCGGCAGCCGCAGCTGGGACCAACCGGACAAGTATCCGGGCACGTTCGGGTTCAACCCGGACTACACGGTCGAGGGCAAGATCCTCGCCAACTACGCGAAGGCGAACCTGGCTGGGCAGAAGGTCTGCTTCCTCGGTCAGGACGACGACTTCGGCCGGGACAGCCTGGCCGGCGTGGAGAAGGTGCTCGGCGCCGGTGCCGTCGCGGCCAAGCAGACGTACGTCACCAGCAACACCAACGTGGCGCCGCAGATCGGCGCGTTCAAGGCGGCCGGCTGCCAGGTCGTCGTGCTCGCCACGGTGCCCGGCTTCACCGCGCTCTCCGTCGGCACCGCGGCGCGGCTGGGCTTCAAGCCGCAGTGGCTGGTCTCCAACGTCGGCGCCGACCACCCGACGCTGGCCAAGCAGCTCGGCGCCGCCGCGCCGCTGCTGGAGGGCATGGTCGGCACGAACTACCTGCCGATGCAGAACGACACCGCGAACCCGTGGATCCAGCTCTTCACGAAGGTCAACAAGGAGCACAACGGGGACGCGCCGTTCGACGGCAACACCGTCTACGGCATGTCGGTCGGCTACCTCTTCGTGCAGACGCTGCTCGCCGCCGGCAAGGACGTCACCCGGGAGAAGGTGCTGGACGCCGTGCAGAAGGGCGGCTTCCAGGGCCCCGGGCTGGTGCCGCTGCGCTTCTCCGCCACTGACCACTCCGGGTACGGCGGCCAGCGGTTGAGCCGGGTGACCGGGGGAGTGCAGAGCTACTTCGGGCCGGCGTACGAGACCGACGAGGCGGACGGGTCGGTCAACGAGTACACCGCCACCCCGGCCGCGCCGCCGGCGAACGGGGTGCCGACCGCCTCCTGAGGTCCCGTCCCCCGACGTCCGACCGCGCGAGGTCCCCCCTGACCCCGCCCGGTCGGACGGCTGCGCGTGTGCTGTCGGCGCGGCCTGCCGACCAATCGTCCGAGGCGTTGACCGACACCGATCAGCGCTCATACTATCTGCACCGTGACTGCATATTCGGCCCGTCCTGTCACCCGACGACACCACCTGGCCGATCCCCTGCGACGGCGGCTCCTCGCTGACCGGCCGGACCGGATGGCGGCGTCGGCGGAGCGTCCGGGAACGCTGATCAGCGCCTGTCTAGACTCGGCGGTGCGTCGGGGGACGCCATGACGGTGAAGGGGCGGGGGCGGATGGACGGGGTCGATGTGGTGGGCCGGGTCGACGGGCGCACCGCCCGCGCCGAACGGACCCGGGCGGCCATCGTCGAGGCACACCTCGCACTCATCTCCGAAGGCGACCTCCGCCCGACCGGGGAACGCATCGCCGAACGGGCCGGCATCTCGCTGCGCACCCTCTGGACCAACTTCAAGGACATGGAGACGCTCTTCGAGGCGAGCGGCGCGGAGGTGCTCCGCCAGCAGGACGCCGCCCACCGGCCGATCTCACCCGGGCTGCCGTTGGCGAAGCGGGTCGACGCGTACTGCCGGCAGCGGGCTCGGCTGCTCCAGCTCATCGCACCGTCGGCGCGGGCCGCCCAGATGCGTGAGCCGGTCTCCGAGCAACTGCACCGCAACCGTCTCAAGCACATCGAGCGGGTCCGTGACGAGGTCGACGAGCTCTTCGCCGTCGAGCTGGCCGAGGCTGATCCTGGGCGGGAGCAGTTGCTCAACGCCCTGGTGGCGGCGAGCACGTGGCAGGCCTGGTCGATGTTGCGCTACGGGCTCGGTCTGGGCGTGGACCAGGCCCGCGCGGTGATGGCCCGGACCGTGGGCGCCCTGCTGGCCGAGGTCGCGCCCGACTGAGTCCGGCCGGCCCGGCCCGATATCGCCCCCTCTTTCCATTCGGTTTCCGATGGGTAACACTGGCAGACATGGTTACTGCATCAAGAGTGCAACTAACCGTACTGCGTGGCCGGGACGACGAGTGCCGGGCTGTCCAGAGCCTGCTCGACGGCATGACCAACGCCGGCGGTGCCCTACTGGTGCGCGGAGAGCCCGGATCGGGCCGGACGGCGCTTGTCGGCTACGCCCATCGGCACGCCGAGGGCTGCACCGTGCTCGCCGGCAGCGGCCTCGCCGAGGAGGCCGCCCTTCCGTACGCCGGCCTGCAACGTCTGGTCGACCCCGTGCTCGACCGGGCCGCAGCCCTGCCCAACGAGCAGCGCCAGCTGCTGCGGCGAGCGCTGGCCGGGGAGAGCTGCCCCGCCGACCGGCAACTGACGCTGTCGATGGCGGTGCTCGGGCTGCTCGCCGCCGCCGCCCGGGACCGGCCGTTGCTCGCCACCATGGACGACGTCGACCGAGGTGACCCGCAGACCGCCCAGGTGCTGGCGTTCGTGGCCCGCCGACTGCGGCACCTGCCGCTCGCCGTCCTGCTCACCGCCGACATCACCGCCAACCTCGACGGGATACCGGCACACCGACTGCGCGCGCTGACCGAGCAGGAGAGCAGCGCCGTCCTCACCGACCGCCTCCGTCGGCTGACCGGGCGCGAGGGCGTCGACCGGCTCCCCGAGCGGCCCGCCGCGTCGGCCCTGACCGCGTTGGCCATGATCGGCGGCGGCAACCCGCAGGCCCTGGTGGACCTCGCCGAGGCGCTCAGCGCGGGGCAGTGGCGGGGGGAGGAGTCGCTGCCCGCCGCGCCACCGGCGGATGGAGCGCTGGGTCGCGCGTACCGCGCCCGGCTGGACCGCCTGCCAGCGGAGACCCGACGGGTGCTGCTGCTCGCCGCGCTCGACGAGGACGGCGAGCCGGTCACAGTGATCCGGGCCGCCGCGGCCGCCGGCGCCGAGGTCGAGGCGCTCGCTCCGGCGGAGGTCGCCGGCCTGGTCCGCGTCGACCAACGAGGTGTCACCTTTCCGCAGCCGCTGGTGCGCGCGATGATCGCGGCCAGCGCGCCGCTCGCGGAGCGCCGCGCGGCCCACCGCCTGCTCGCCGAGGTGCTGGTCGCGGACGGGCAGCGGCTCCGCCGGGCGATGCACCTCGCCGCCGCGACGGCGGGTGCCGATCCGGTGCTCGCCGCCGAGCTGGAACAGGCGGCGGTCGGCGGATCGGACGGGTGGGCCGCGGCCTCGGTGGCCCTGCGGTGGGCCGCCGAGCTGAGCGATCATCCGAAGCTGACAACCGCCCGCCTGTTGACCGCTGCCCGCTACGCCTGGGCCGGCGGACAACCCGACGCGGCCCGGCTGCTGCTCGACCGCCTCCGCATGGTCTGCGCCGACCCGACCGTCCGAGCGCGCGCCGACCTGCTCCGCGGTGAGCTGGAGCTGCGCTGCGGTGCCGCGTCGAGCGCGTCAGCCACGCTGCTGGCCGCCGCCGCGGCGGTGGACGGCACCGACCGCGCCCTGGCGTTGACCGGGCTGGTGCGGGCCGGCGAGGCGGTCTGCTTCGCCGGCGACCAGTACCGGTACGCCGAGGTCGGCCGCCGGGCGCTGGCGTTGCGGCGTCCGAACGACCCTCCGGCCCTGGAGGTCATGGGCTGCCTGATCGCCGGGGTGGCGGCGACCCTGCGGGGCGACCACGAGCGAGCCGGGCCCGCGCTGCGCCGCGCCGTGGTGCTGGGCGGCCGGCTGACCGGTTGGGCGTTGACCCCCACCGCGCTCAGCTGTGCCGCGGCGGCCGGACTGCTGGTGGCCGTGGACGGCGCGGCCCACCGGCTCGCCGAGCGCGCCGTCGAGCTGGCCCGGGAACGGGGCGAGGTGTCCATGCTGTCGCGGGCATTGGAGCTGCGGGCGGTCGCCGAGTACTGGCTGGGTCGGCACGAGACGGCGGCGGAAACCTCCCGCGACGGGCTGCGCGTCGCCCGTGCCAGCGGCCAGGTCAACTGCGCCAACGTCCATCTGGGCATGCTCGCCGTCCTCGCCGCGATCCGGGCCGACCGGGACACCAGCCTGCGGCGGATCCGCGAGATCGGCGAGTCGCCGACGCCGGGCAGCCGTCCGCACGCGCTCGCCGCGTGGGCCCTGGCGGTGCTCGACCTGGTCGACGGCCGGCACGCCGAGGCCGCCGACCGGCTGGCGTCGCTGGCCCGGCTCGGCACCGGTCGAGGTCAGGTCCTCGTGCAGGTGATGGCCACCCCGTACCTGGTGGAGGCCGCGGCGCACCTGGCGCACCGACCGGCGGCGACGGCCGCGCTCGCCGCATACGACAGGTGGGCCAGCAGCACCGCGAGCCCGCTGCGCCGAGCCCTCTCCGCGCGGTGCCACGCGCTGCTCGCCCCTCGGGGCGGTGCCGAGGCGGAACGGCATTTCCAGGCGGCGCTGCGCCTGCACCCGACGGAGGCCGGCACGTTCGAGCGGGCCCGCACGGAACTGCTCTTCGGTCAGGAGCTGCGCCGCAGTCGACGCCCTCGCGACGCGCGGACTCACCTGCACCAGGCCCGCGAGATGTTCAGCCTGCTCGGGGTGGAGTGCTGGGCCGAGCAGGCCACCACGGAGCTGCGGGCGGCCGGCGAGTCGATCGGTCCGCCGGACCTGCCCGCTGCGCGGCTGCTGACCGGCCAGCAACTGCGGATCGCCGAGCTGGTCGCCGAGGGCGCCACCAACCGGGAGATCGCGGCCCGGATGTTCCTCTCCACCCGTACTGTCGACCACCACCTGCGCAACGTGTTCCACCGGCTGGGCATCCGTTCGCGTACCGAGCTGGCCCGCGCGTTCACCGCCGAACGGCAGGTCGGTCTGGCCTCGGACCGGTGACCGTCCGGCCTGGACGCGTTAAACTATCACCGCTAGTTTGAGCGTCATGGACCTCACCCTCTCCGCCGAGCAGACGGCGGTCCGCCAGCTGGCCGCCGAGTTCGCCGACCGTGAGCTGCTGCCGCACGCGGCCGCCTGGGATCGCCGCGAATCGGTCGACCCCGCCATCGTCGGCACGCTCGGGGACCTGGGCTTCCTGGGACTGACCATCGCCGAGGCCGACGGGGGTTCCGGCGGTGACCACCTCGCGTACTGCCTGGTCCTGGAAGAGCTCGGCCGGGGCGACTCCGCGGTGCGCGGCATCGTCTCGGTCTCCCTCGGCCTGGTCGCCAAGTCGATCGCCGCGCACGGGAGCGCGGAACAGCGGGCCGAGTGGCTACCGAAGCTCTGCGCCGGCAGCGCGCTCGGTTGCTTCGCGCTGACCGAGCCGGACAGCGGCTCCGACGCGGCGGCACTGCGCACACGTGCGGTCCGCGACGGCACCGACTGGCTGCTCACCGGCACGAAGACGTTCATCACCAACGGCACCACCGCCGACGTCGCGCTGGTCTTCGGCCGCACCGGCGGCCCCGGGCACCGAGGAATCAGCGCGTTCCTGGTGCCCACCGACAGCCCGGGGCTGACCCGCCGGGAGATCCACGGCAAGCTCGGCCTGCGCGGCCAGGCCACCGGCGAGCTGGGCTTCGACGAGGTACGCGTGCCCGACACGGCCCGCCTCGGCGCCGAGGGCGCCGGGTTCCGGCTGGCCCTGGCCACCCTCGCCAAGGGCCGGATGTCGGTGGCCGCCGGGTGTGTCGGCATCGCCCAGGGCTGCCTCGACGCGGCGGTCGGCTACGCCGGGCAGCGGACCCAGTTCGGCAAGCCGATCGCCGGGCACCAGCTCGTCCAACAACTGCTCGCCGCCATCGCGGTGGACACCGCCGCCGCCCGGCTGCTGGTGTGGCAGGTGGCCGACCTGATCGACCGCGACCAGCCGTTCGCCACCGAGGCGTCGATGGCCAAGCTCTTCGCCAGCGAGGCCGCCGTCCGCGCGGCCAACAACGCGGTCCAGGTGTTCGGTGGGTACGGCTACATCGACGAGTACCCGGTCGGCAAGTACCTGCGCGACGCCCGGGTGGCCACGCTCTACGAGGGCACCAGTCAGATCCAGCAACTCCTCATCGGACGCGCGCTCACCGGCGTCAACGCCTTCTAGCTGTAGGGAGACCTGGCATGAGAGTGTTCACCTCGTTCGAGGAGTTGGCCGCCGCCACCGGCGAGAGCCTCGGACCCGGCCCGTGGCAGCGCATCGAGCAGAGCCGCGTCGACCTCTTCGCCGACGCCACCGACGACCACCAGTGGATCCACCTCGACCCGGTCCGTGCCGCGGCGGGGCCGTTCGGCGGGACGATCGCGCACGGGTACCTCACCCTGTCGCTGTTGCCCGCGTTGGCGGGCGGGCTCTACCGGGTCGAGGGGGTGACGATGGGGGTCAACTACGGGCTGAACCGGGTGCGTTTCCCCGCGCCGCTCCGGGTCGGCGCCGCCGTGCGCGCCACCGCCACCATCGCCGACGTGTCGCCGGTGAGCGGCGGTGTGCAGTTGGTCGTGACTGTCACAGTGGACAGCGACAGCGGCGGCAAGCCCGTCTGCGTGGCCGAGACCGTGAGCCGGCTCTACCGCGCCGTGGAGCAGTGAGGCCGGTGGCGCCTTCCTGCACCGCCTCCTGAGCGCCTCCGCAGGCTGAGGGGCGGCGACGGGTCCCGTCGCCGCCCCGTACTAGCAGCAATGCCGTTCAGTTAGGGCCAGCAGAGGATTAACGCGGTCGGACGCTGAGGAGGTTGGTACTAGTGTTGGTTCCATTCACCACGTTTCCCACTTGCGGGCATTGTGGTTGTCGCAGGCGTACTGGACGACCGGGGCATTGCGGCTGCCGCTCCCGCCATCGACGGTGATGCATAGTAGGCTGTGGCCGTTCTGGAGCTTGTAATACGATCCGCTGGGCACGATCTTCCAGAGTCTCGAGACGTCGGAATCGCAGTTGTATTGCACGATTCTGACCCCTAAGACGGGACTGCCGCCGGCGGGCGACAGGCATTTTCCGCTGTTGAGGTTCTGGATCCGCACGTAGCCGGTAACGGTCGAACTGATGCTAGTCCACCGGCTTCGGTCGAGTCCATCGCAGGTGTATTGGACAATTCCAGCATTGTTGGACGTGCTCCCGCCCGCCACGGCCATGCAGATGCCGCTGTTGACGTTGATGATCATCCTGTTCGTGAAGCTGGCAAGGGCGGCGCTCGGGTTGAACAGGACCACAGCTGCCGAGGCTGCGATTGCTAAGGCGATGGCGCGCACCGATCGCTGAATCATTGTCATTCCTTTCCCCGTAGATTGTTGTTGTTGAGTGCACCGCGAGGTTCTTCGCTCCGAGCGAGGTTCCTGGTTCAGGTCGACTTGGAGTGACAAACCTCGATATTGAAACCCCGCATCTCGCTTCCTGATCAACACACCCTTTGACTAGCTCCGCCCACGCCTAACTGAACGGCGCTGGTACTAACAGTCGACGCGGACGAGGCTGGTCTTGCTCCTTGCGCTGGCCGGCAGATCGACGGCGCCTCGATAGGAACTCGTTATCGAATACCCCCTCGCTTATTCAGGGATCGCATGACACCCCCCGATCCCAGGGCGGTCATCAGTGCTGCGAGTGATTGCGTCGATGCCGCTTCTGGCGTGTGTCATGCGTCCCTATCACCCATCCTTCGTCCCGCCGATCGTGTTGGGCTGTCGAACGTGGCCGCACGTCTAGCCATGCTGTGGCTGCTACCCGACACTCGTCGATCGGCGTCCACGGAACTAGATATAGTCGCCAATGGATTGTTTGCCAATCATGTCGCCAGGCTGACAAACAACTCTGTGACGGGGGACAACGTGGGACGACCTGAGCGGCCGCTCGACCCGCAGGCAGGCGAGCTGGAGCGGTTCGCGCTCGACCTGCGCCAGCTGCGAACGAAGGCGGGCGCGCCGACGTACCGCCAACTGGCCAGGCGCGCGCACTTCTCGGTGACCACCCTGGCCAAGGCGGCCAGCGGCGACACCGTGCCGAGCCTTCAGGTGACACTGGCGTACGTGGCCGCCTGTGACGGCGATCAGGCCGAATGGACCGAACGGTGGCACAGCCTGATCGCGAGCGTGACGTCCGCCGAGACGACGGGGGTCAGCCGCGGGCCGTACTGGGGAATGGCGGCGTTCCAGCCGGAGGACGCAGAATGGTTCTTCGGACGCGAGCGCATGGTGGCCCAGCTGTGTGAAATGCTCACCCGCCTACGATTCGTCGCGGTTTTCGCCCCGTCCGGCTCGGGCAAGTCGTCCCTGCTCCGGGCGGGTCTGTTAGCGACAGTGGCCGAGAATCCCGTCAAGGGTCAGCCGGCCTGGGCCACGGTGCTGATGACGCCCGGCGAACATCCAATCGAAGAGCTCGCGTTCCAACTCGTGAATGAGCAGGACCTGGCTCGTGACGCGGTCCAGCGCCAGTTGGCCGATGATCCGGCGAACATCCGCGCGACGATCGAGCACATTCTCGATTCCCGTCCATCGGTCGCGAACGTGCTCATCGTGGTGGACCAGTTCGAGGAGCTCTTCACGCTCTGCCGGGACGAGGAGGAGCGGTCGGGGTTCATTGCCGCGCTGCTCGCCGCGGCGGAGGTTTCCAGGGTGCGCGTGGTGCTGGGAGTGCGGGCCGACTTCTATGGACGGTGCGCGGCCTACCCGGCCCTGGTGGCCGCTCTCCATGAGCACCAGTTGTTGATCGGCCCGATGGACGACGAGGACCTACGGCGGACGATCACCGGCCCCGCCGAGCGCGCCGGGTTGCTGGTGGATCCGGCGTTGGTGGAGATGGCAGTGGCGGACGTTGGCGGTCAGACGAGTGCGCTACCGCTGCTGTCCCACGCGCTTCTGGAGACGTCGCGTCTGCGGCAGGGCAAGCGGATCACACTGGCCCACTACCGCGAGTCGGGTGGCGTGAACGGCGCCATCACCCGTACCGCCGAAGGGGTGTACGCGCAGTTCGACGAGGGGCAGCGAGGGCTGGCACGGTACGTCTTCCTGCGCCTGACGGCCCTCGGTGACGGCACCGAGGACACTCGACGGCGGGCCCCAGTCGCCGAGTTGGTGGGTGGCGCCGACCCGTTGGCCGCAGCCGGGGTGCTGGGTAGGTTGACGGCCGCGCGGCTGGTCACGGCGGACGAGAAGGGCGTCATGGTGACCCACGAGGCCCTGATCCAGGAGTGGCCCCGGCTGCGTCGCTGGCTGACCGAGGACCGGGAGCTGTTGCGCTCTCACCGCAGGCTGACGGAGGCCGCCGCCGAGTGGCACCGGCACGACCGGGTGGACGGATTCCTGTACCGGGGGGTCCAGTTGGCGCTCTGGGGAGCCCACCAGGTGATGGACCTCAGCGACCTGGAACGGGACTTTCTGGCTACCAGCCGCGCCCGAGAAGCCCGGCGCCGAACGGCCCGACGACGGCGGACCAGCGTGGCATTGACCGGGCTCGCAGCAACCGTTGTCGTGGTGAGCGTCCTCGCGGCGGTGGCACTGGTGCAGGCGAACCGAGCGGCCGCCGAACGAGACCTCGCTGTCTCCCGGCAGCTGACGGTCGAGGCGAGTAACCAACTGCAGATCGATCCGCAACAGGCGCAGCGCCTCGCCAGACGCGCTCTGACCACACGTCCGACTGTCGGTGCGGAGATGGTGCTCCGCCAGGCCGCTGTCGACGACCGACTGCAGGCGGTTGTGCCGATGAGCAGCAAGAAGGCCCTGGGCGTGGCATTCAGTCCGGACGGAAGGCGGGTGGCCGCCACCGGGACGGATGGCGAGGTGCGGGTGTGGACCTGGGCCGCGCACGGCGTCTCCGGACCGGGCCGGGCTCTCACCGGCGCGTCCGAGGGGCAGGTCTGGAGTCCGATGTTCAGCCCGGACGGGAAGCGACTGGTCACCGCCGGCTCGGACGGCACCGTCCGGATCTGGCAGGTCGATGGAAGCGCTGGGCCCATCGTCCTGCGCGGGCACGAGGGCCCGGTCTGGGGAGTGGCCTTCAGCCCCGACGGACGGTTGGTCGCCAGTGCCGGCGAGGACACCACGGTCCGGGTCTGGGATGCCCGCGGCGTCGACCGACCGGTGGTGCTGCGTGGGCACACGAAGGTCGCGGTCGGTGTGGCCTTCAGCCCGGACGGGCGCCGGTTGGCCAGCAGCGGCCACGACGCGACGGTACGGCTCTGGGATCTGGCCACGCGATCCACCAGAACGATCCTCACCGGGCCACGAGAGGCCACCAGGACATTGGTGTTCAGCCAGGACGGCACCCGCCTGGCCTGCTCCAGCGCCGACGGTACGGCGTGGGTGTGGCCGCTGACCGGGCCGGCGGCTCCGGTGGTGCTGCGGGGGCATGAGGGCACTGTGGAAGGGCTCGCTCTGAGCCCGGACGAGCGGTGGATCGCGACCACCAGTGACGATCTGACCGTACGGATCTGGAACGCCAACGGCGCCGGTGACCCGTTGGTGCTGCGCGGCCACACCAACCGGGTCTGGGCGTTGGCGTTCAGTCCGGATGGATCCCGGTTGGTGAGCGCGGCCGATGATGGCACGCTACGGATCTGGGACCCGGGCAGCGATCGTCTGATTCTGCGGGGCCACACGAAGGCGACCTGGTCTGCCGCGTTCACCCCGGACGGGCAGCGGGTGGTCAGCGGCGGCGAGGACGGCACGGTACAGGTCTGGAACCTGGCCACACCGGCCGTGCCTCGGGTGCTGGGCCGCCACGACGGCGACGTCTACGGTCTCACGGTGAGCCCGGACGGGACGAGTGTGGCTACCGGCGGCCGCGACGGCAGCGTGCGAGTCTGGGACCTCGCCGGCAGACATGACCCGGTGGTGCTTCGCGGGCACGAGAAGCAGGCGTGGACCGCCGACTTCAGCCCTGACGGCCGTCGCCTGGCCAGCGTCAGCAACGACAGGAGCCTGCGAATCTGGGACCTCACCGGCCAGAGTGCCCCGGTGGTCCACCGAGTCGCCGAAGAGATCCGGTACGCCGCCTTCAGTCCGGACGGCAGGAAGGTCGCCACGGCTGGCGCGGAGGGCACCCTACGGATCTGGGACGCCCTCGGTACGGCGGCACCTCTGCTCCTCCCCGGTCACGAGGGACTGGTCTGGGCCGTGGCTTTCAGCCCGGACGGACAACGCGTCGCCAGCGCCGGTTTCGACGGCACAGTGCAGATCCACTCCGTCACGAACGCCATCGCTCCGATGACGCTGCGGGGACACGAGGGTCCGGTCTGGCACGTGTCGTTCAGCCCGGACGGGCAATGGGTGGTCAGTTCCGGCAAGGACGGCACCGCTCGGCTGTGGCGCGCGTCGGAGGCCGCGCAGTCCGTGACGTTCGAGGGCTTCGGTGCTTCCGTGGAGACCGTCGACTTCAGCCCTGACGGCGAGCGGCTCGTCTCGACCCACGACGACGGTACGGTGCGCGTCTGGCCCTGCCGCGCGTGTGCTCCGGTCCACAGCCTGCTGGCGCCGTGACCAAGGACGTCCGCGACGAGCGGATGCCGGGGCGGTGCCGGGCCACCGGGGCCCGGCACCGCGCGGGTGGGATCAGGCGACCGTGCAGGCGGTGCCGTTGAGGGTGAACGCTGACGGTCGGCCGGTGCTGCCCGTGTGGGTTGCCTGGAAGCCGATGTCGACCGACGTGTTCGGCGCGATCGTCGCGTTGTAGGAGACGTTGCGGGCGGTGACCGCTCCACTGGACGGGGAGTAGCTGGCGTTCCAGCCACTGGTGATGGTCTGCCCACCGGGCAGCGTGAACGTCAGGGCCCAGCCGTTGACCGGCGTGCTGCTGGTGTTGGTCAGCGAGACCGACGCGGTGAGACCGCTGTTCCAGGCGTTGACCGTGTACGCGACGCGGCAGTCACCGGACGGTGGGGGAGTGGTCGGCGGGGGAGGGGTGGGTG